>CAZWJC010000098.1:0-22363 GCA_964634255.1 uncultured Verrucomicrobiota bacterium
GGGGAAATCCGCTTTCTGGCCCGTGCCTTCAATGCCACGAAGGACGAACGTTGTCAGCAAGCCGTGCTCAAGGGCATTGATCACATTCTCGCTGCGCAGTATCCGACTGGTGGCTGGCCGCAGTACGCGCCGCCGCCCGCCAAGTCCTATCATCGCCACATCACGTTTAACGATGGCTCCATGGTTCGCTTGCTGGAACTGTTGCGGGAGGTTGAGACTTCGTCGCAGTTCGATTTCGTGGACCAAGCGCGGCGTGAGTCGGCCCGGAAAGCTTTTGACCGAGGCGTCGCCTGCATCCTCAAATGCCAAATCAGCGTGAAGGGCAAGCTCACCGTCTGGTGTGCCCAGCATGATGAGAAGGATCTGAGCCCACGGCCCGCCCGCTCCTACGAACTCGTTTCTCTCAGCGGCTCGGAAAGCGCCGGGATTCTCCGCTTCCTGATGTCGCTGGAACGACCAAGCCCCGAAGTCATCCGCACGGTCAATGCCGGCGCGGAGTGGTTTGCCTCCGCCAAGATCAATGGGCTGCGTCAGACGCGGGACGGGCGCAACAAGGTCATGGTTGCCGACACCAACGCTCCACCGATGTGGGCAAGATTCTATGACATTGAAACTGGCCAACCGCTTTTTTCGGGACGGGATGGAATCCCCAAAAAGAAGTTTGATGAAATCGAGGCCGAGCGTCGCAACGGTTACTCGTGGTACGGGCCTTGGGGTGAAGCGGTTGCCGAGGACTACGCCAAGTGGTCAAAGAAATGGCTCACGCCCGAGCCAAAATCCCCATGAAAGCCATTCTGCCTCTCCTGATCTGCGGCACGGCGCTGGTCCTCCACGCTGCGCCACCGCCGCTCGTTTGGCAGGATTCAGAGGGCCGACTTGCCTATGCCCCCGACGAGCGCAGTAATCGCGTGCCTGACTTCTCGTCCTGCGGCTATGCCGCCCAAGCCCAACCCATTCCGTTTGTCCCGGTTCGGATGGTTGTCGAACCCAAGCCCGGCGACAGCACGGCGCGCATTCAGTGGGCGATTGATTACGTCTCCGGTTTGCCTGCCGACACCAACGGTCTGCGCGGTGCAGTGCTGCTGTTGCGCGGGCGGCACGAGGCTTTCGGCGGCCTGCAGATTACTAACTCCGGGGTTGTCCTGCGCGGCCAAGGCGTGGGCGAGGGCGGAACAACGCTAGTCGCCGCCGGGCTGGATCGGCGCACGCTGGTTCGGGTCACCGGCAAGTACAACCACACCTGCCAAACGAACTCCGCTTGGCGAACCACGGACGATTACGCCGCCGTCGGCACCAAGAATCTTCATGTCCAGGACGCCGCCGGTCTCCAGCCTGGAAGCGCCATCCGCATCGTTCGTCCGAGCACGGCCCGTTGGATTGCCAAACTCCATGCTGCCGACTCCGGTGGCGGTGTGAGCGGTTGGAAACCCGGCACGCGGGACATCCTCTGGGATCGCACCATCACCGCCATCGACGGCAACCACATCGCGCTCGACGTCCCAATCACCACGGCCCTCGAACCTGGCGCAGCCATCTGGCTCATCAAACCGGTTGGCCGGATCACGAACGTCGGGATCGAAAACCTCGCCCTGGAGTCCGCCTTCGATACCACCAACCCCAAAGACGAAAACCATTCTTGGTGTGCCATCACCATGGAAAACACGGCCGACGCCTGGGTGCGGCAGGTGACGTTCAAACACTTCGCCGGCTCGGCAGTCGCCCTCTACGAAACCTGCCAGCGCATCACGGTGCAGGACTGCCTTTCGCTCGCACCGGTTTCAGAAATCGGCGGTTATCGTCGGCACACGTTTTTCACGATGGGGCAGCAGACGCTTTTCCTCCGCTGCTACGCCGAGCACGGGCGCCACGACTTCGCCGTCGGTCATTGCGCCGCCGGGCCGAACGCTTTTGTCCAATGCGAAGCGCGCGAAGCGCTAAACGACAGCGGCCCGATCGAAAGCTGGGCCAGCGGCGTGCTCTACGACAACGTCGTCATTGACGGCCACGCGCTGACGCTCAGTTGTCGCCCCGCCAACAACGCCGGCATTGACTGGGCCGCGGCCAATTGCGCGCTCTGGAATTGCAGCGCATCCGTCATTCGCTGCTGGAATCCACCCGGCGCGCAAAACTGGAGCTTCGGCTCCTGGGGCGGCTTTGAAGGGGACGGCGTCTGGCGCGGCTGCAACGATTTTCTGAAGCCCGACAGCCTCTTCGCCGCCCAGTTGAAAGATCGCTTGGGTGAACCCGCCGCCGCCTGCCTCCAACTCATGCCCCGTTCGCGTGAAGAGTCCAGCAACCCACCGCTCGACAAAGCCCAAGAACTCGCCGCTGCTTCGCATCAGCCTCCGCCCCAACTTAGTGATTACATCCTCACCGCCAGCCAACGCGACCCGATCCCCTGCGCTCCCGACGACGCGAAACGCGTGGAGGAGATTCCCTTCTCCGATGCCGCGATTCGCCTGCCGCGAATCGCGCTCGCGATTACCAACGGCTGGCTGACGATGAACGGCAGACTCCTCATTGGCAACAACACGAACACGACTTTCTGGCGCGGCAGCATGCGCCCCAGGGAAGATGCGGACTTCGGTCCCGGCATCACGCGTTTTGCCCCCGGCCGCGTCGGCCAGGGGCTCACAGACGACCTCCGCGACACTACCGGCAAGCTTATCACGAACGGTTACGCTGCGCTCGATCACAGCTACGGCCTCTGGTATGACCGCCGCCGCGACGACCACGAGCGCGTCCGGCGACTCAACGGTGATGTGCTCCCGCCTTTCTACGAGCAACCTTTCGCCCGGAGCGGCCAGGGCCTGGCGTGGGATGGCCTCAGCAAATATGACCTAACCAGGTTCAATCCGTGGTATTGGGCGCGCCTCCGGGAGTTTGCCGAGATCTGCGAGGAACGCGGCTTCGTCCTGTTCCACCAAAACTACTTTCAACACAACATCCTCGAGGCGGGCGCCCACTGGGCGGACTTTCCGTGGCGTTCGGCGAACAACATCAACCAAACCGACTTCCCCGAACCACCGCCCTACGCCGGCGACAAGCGCATCTTCCAGGCGGAGCTTTTCTACGATGTGAACCATCCCGTCCGCCGCAAGCTGCACGAGGGCTACATCCGCCAGTGTCTCGACAACTTCACGAACAACGCGAACGTCATCCAGTTCACCAGCGCCGAGTTCACTGGCCCGCTGCACTTCATGCAGTTCTGGCTGGATACCGTGGCGGACTGGAAATCACGGCATCACGCCGGACGGCCGATCATCGCGCTGTGTTGCACGAAGGACGTTCAAGACGCGATCCTTGCCGACCCTCAGCGCAGCGCGCTCGTGGATGTGATCGCCTTCCGCTACTGGTGGATTACCGACAAGGGACTCTACGCGCCGCCCGGCGGGAAAAATCTCGCGCCGCGCCAATTTGGCCGTCTGCTCCGCGGCGGCAGGCCGAGCGATCAGAACCTAGCCACCATGGCGGCAGAATACCGCGCGAAGTTCCCTGCGAAGCCGGTGATCGCCGCGAGCGAACACGGCAATGATCTGAGCCGCGCGGGCTGGGCCTACGTCTGCGCCGGCGGCTCGATGCCGCGCCTGCCGAAATCCACCGACACCAAGTTGCTCGCCGCCATCCCTAAGATGCAACCTTGGGCGGAGGTTTCCACGAATGGCCGCTGGGCATTGCGCGAAACCGGCAAACAAGTGCTGCTTTATGGCGGCGGAGAACTGGATTTGTCCGGTGAGACGGGCGTGTTCCGAGCCAACACGGTCAATCTGCTCACCGGGGAAGTTGCGCGAGGTGAGACAGTTCAAGCCGGAGGCAAAGTGAAGCTACCGGAGGCGACCGTCGTCTGGCTGGTGAAGGCTGACCGAATCATTCAATGAGCTTCACGCCCAAGACATTTCTGCCGGTGGAGGTTGTGTTCCATGCCAGTTGGTGGCATCGGCATTACGGTTTTCGGTTCGACGAGGGGTTCTTCTTCGATCCGACCCGCCGGGTGGAGGATGAACGCCGAATGCGAGAGATTCTGCACCGACGCTTTGGTGATTTGGGCCTGGGTGAGGCCCACGCCGCACCGCGACCGGTCATCGGCCCGGTGAATTTGGCCGCGGGCTATCTGCCCTCCGCCGTGCTGGGCTGCGAGGTCAAGTTCGCGGACGACGCCACGCTAGAAGTCTTGCCCGCCCACCTGACGGACGCGCAGGTCATGGCCTTGCAGGTGCCCGATCTGGCGGCCAACCCCGTCTTCCAAAAACTAATCCGCCTGATGGACGTGCTGGAAGCCCGGTTCGGCCACCTGGAAGGCGATGTGAACTGGGAAGGCGTTCAGAACGTCGCGCTCAACCTCCGCGGCCAGCAGTTGTTCCTGGATTACTACGACAATCCGGCCCTGGCTCGCCGGTTGTTGGACGTGGCGGCGCGCACCATATCCGCGATGGCCGGATACGTCCGTCAGCGCACGGGCACCAGCTCTCTATCCGTCAACCGCATCGTCGGTCCGGTGGACCCGCGCATCAGTCTGCACTCCAACTGCACCGTGACGATGGTTTCGGCGGCTGTTTACCGGGAATTCCTGCTCGATCATGACCGGCAACTGGCGGCCAACCTCTGGCCCTACGGCATCCACTATTGCGGCAACGACATGCACAAGGTGCGTCAGGAATTCGCGCGCGTGGACGGCGCGGAACTTTTCGACGTGGGCTGGGGGTCGGATGTGGCCGTCTGTCGGACCTCCCTACCCAACGCTATTTTCAGCCTGCGCCTGAACCCGGTCCGGGTTTCCACGCTTCCGCGCGAGCAGGTCGTGGCCGATGTCGAAGCCTTGTCGCGCGCGGCCGGACCGATCGCACGTGCCGCGGTCTGCTGCGTCAACATGGACGACAAAACCCCAGACGAAAACGTGCGGGCCATCTTCCAAACGGTGGAACGCTACCGACGCTACGGGGCGTGAAGCCAAAAAACACACGCTCTTGATACTGCCCATGAACACACGAACACGAACTTGGTACGGCCGCTATCCCGCAACGAAGCGCCCTCGAACCATACGCCAGAGATGCGTGGCTGCCTTGCTCCTTGTGTGCGTGCTTCCGTTTCCGGCGCGTGCCGCTTCGACGACCGACACCGTCGAGCGCTGGGGTGTGTATGAGATCACGCTCCAAGGGCCGACGAACGGCAACCCGTTCCTTGACGTCCGTTTCGCCGCACGATTCGCGCAGGGGTATGATTCCGTCGAAGTGCCCGGTTTCTACGACGGTGACGGGATTTATCGCGTTCGTTTCAGCCCGGAGAAACTGGGCGCGTGGCAATACGAAACCCTCAGCAGCGCTGCGGAGTTGAGCGGCAAGACCGGTGAATTTACAGTCACGAAGCCCTCGGCCAACAACCACGGCCCGGTGCGCGTGACGAACATGTTTCACTTCGCCTACGCGGACGGCACCCCCTACAAACAACTCGGCACGACCTGTTATGTGTGGACACATCAGCCGGAAGAGTCGCAGGAGCAGACGCTCAAAACGCTCGCCGCGTCGCCATTCAACAAGATCCGGTTCTGTGTCTTCCCGAAGCGCTACACCTGGAACACCAACGAGCCGACGATCTATCCGTTCGAGGGCAAGCCACGCAATTTCGACCTCGCGCGCTTCAATCCAAAATTCTTCCAGCACTTCGAGCGGCGCATCCTGGACCTGCAGAAGCTCGGCATCGAGGCGGACATTATCTTGCTCCATCCATACGACGACGGCGCATGGGGCTTCGACCGCATGACGCCGCTGGAGGACGACCGCTACCTCAAATACGTCGTCGCGCGGCTCGCGGCGTTCCGCAACGTCTGGTGGTCGCTCGCCAACGAATATGATTTCATGGAGCGCAAGACCGAGGACGACTGGGAACGCATCGGCCAACTCGTCGCGCGCACCGATCCGTTCCATCGCCTGCTCGGCATTCACAACGGCAAGATACTCTTCAACCAAACACGGCCGTGGATCACGCACGCGAGCATCCAGAACGGCTCGGCGGTGGAAGACCCGAACACCGCCGGCATCTATCGCGATGCGTATCGCAAGCCGATCGTCTATGACGAGGTCAAATACGAGGGCAACATCGCGAACCGCTGGGGACAACTGACCGCCGAGGAAATGGTCTTCCGTTTCTGGAACGGCACGGTCGCCGGCACCTACGTCGGCCACGGCGAAACCTACAAGAGCGACGACCAGATTCTCTGGTGGTCCAAGGGCGGCGTGCTCAAAGGCCAAAGCCCCGCGCGCCTGGCGTTTCTCAAGCAGGTGCTCGACGACGCGCCCGCCGCCGGCATCGAGCCGATTGACAAGTGGCAGAACCCGGAATACGGCGGGCAAGCGCCCGACTACTACCTCGTCTATCTCGGCAAGCAGACGCCGACGAGTTGGGAATTCAAACTGCCGAAACCGCCGCAGGGCAAAGGCCAGCCGCCCGCCGACGGCATGAAATTCACCGCCGAAGTCCTCGACACGTGGAACATGACCGTGACGCCCGTTCCCGGCACGTTCACGCTGGTGAAGAAGGATGGTTATTTCCATGCCGACAAGGATGGTCGTTCCATTCCGCTGCCGGGCAAGCCCTACATGGCCATTCGCATCAGGCGGGTGAAGGCATAGTACGGCCGACCTTATGCATCCACGTTTCGCAGAAACATACGTTGAGAATCTGTTCAGCCAGAGAAACCTCTCTGGCTTGCCTCATCTGATCAGCGTCGTCGAAAGAGATCGAGAGCTACCGGAGCAGTGCTGGCTGTTTTGCCGGTTGCTGGAATGGAGAGGTTCCCGCCGATCAGGCATATGGCAGTATTACGAAGGGCTTCCTCAAGACGAGTTTGAGAGAATAGCGAAGGCCGCAGAAGACGCGGGGCTGAAAGAACTGGCGAACAAGTACCGACACGGAAAGGCGGCATGGAATACCGAGGACAATGCATGTAGTCTGGACAAGTGGATGGACGCGAATCGGGAGTTCATCTCTTCTGAACTGATGTGTTTGCTCGGCGATTGCCGAGAAATCATGAAGAAAGTAGCTGCGGCATAAGGGGGGCTGACGCCCATGAGACTGAACACGATAACGTTGCCCCCCCCCTCAGTGCAACCGTGTTGGCAAGAACTACTGGGAAAGGCTGGCTTGTTCGAGCTCCACTCTACAATCCCAACGGGATTGGGTGACGCAGCCCAGGGTTGCCGCACCGCGGCCACCCTGGGTCAAGGGTTATCATTGCCGTTCAACCGCAACGCGGTTGTGCCTACATCACGCTGTTGCCGTTCGACGAAACCCTTTCAGGGTTTCAAATCTCCCGAACGCCAATCCAGGGTGGCTCGTTCCTCGCAACCCTGGGCTGGAGGACGGAATCCCTTTGGGATTCGTCGTGGGTTCATTGCGTCCTTGCTGGTGCTGATATTCTCATTTGTCTTCGCATCCCGCGCCGAAACCATCTCCATAGTCGTTGGCACCAACGCTTCGCTGCGGGTGCGTTACGGCGCGGAGAAACTGGAGGCGGCGCTCGCAGCGGTGAAAGTCCGTGTGCATCCGGACTGGCGCGGCGATCGGCAGATTGTCGTTAGTATTCAGCCGAAGTCTGGAATCGAACGGGAGGGGTTTGATCTTCATACGAATCCCATTGGCAATGTTGGGATTTACAGCAGTGACACGTCTGGCGCGCTTTACGGTTGCTTGGAATTGGCAAGGAGGATTCACGCGGAGGGCGGGTTGCCCAAGCGTGTTTATTTCGCCGACAAACCTGCCATGACCCTCCGCGGCACGTGCGTGGGGATGCAGAAGACCACCATCCTGCCGGGGCGGAAGGTCTATGAGTATCCCTACACGCCGGAGTTGTTCCCGTGGTTCTACGACAAGACGCTCTGGCGCGAGTATCTCGACTTCCTCGTCGCCAACCGCATGAACACGCTTTACCTCTGGAACGGCCATCCGTTCGCGTCACTGGTGAAGCTGCCGGATTATCCGAACGCGGTCGAGGTGACACCCGAAGTGTTTGCTCAGAACGTTGAGCTGTTCCGCTGGCTCACGACTGAGTGTGACCGGCGCGGCATCTGGTTGGTGCAGATGTTCTACAACATCTTCCTGTCCAAACCGCTCGCCGAAAAGCATGGCGTCTCCACCCAACTCGCTGCGCCCACGCCGCTGGCGTCGGACTACACGCGCAAATCCATTGCGGAATTCGTGAAGCAATACCCCAACGTCGGCTTGATGGTTTGCCTCGGCGAAGCGCTGCAGGGCACGGAGAATCAAATCGTCTGGGCGACGAACACCATCCTGCCCGGCGTGCTCGATGGCATGAAGGTCGCCGGATTGAAAGAGCAGCCGCCGGTAGTCATCCGCACGCACGCGATGAATCCCGAGGCCATCATGCCCGCGTGCTTCACGGTCTATTCCAACCTGTTCACCGAAACCAAATACAACGGCGAATCGCTCACGACCTACGAGCCGCGTGGTAAGGCAGCGGAGACGCATCGCAACATGGCGAAGCTCGGCCCGCACCTGGTCAACGTCCACATCCTCTCGAACCTCGAACCGTTCCGCTATGGCGCGCAGCGGTTCATCAAGAAATGCATGCAAGCGTCACGCGACCGGCTCGGCGCCAGCGGGCTGCACTTGTATCCGCTGTCGTACTGGAACTGGCCGTACTCGCCGGACATCGCCGACCCGCCGCTCAAGCAATGGGACCGCGACTGGATCTGGTTCGAAGCCTGGGCGCGTTATGCTTGGAATCCCGATGTGCCTGAAGCCGAAGACCGCGCGTATTGGGTCGGGCGGTTGGCGGGCTTCTACCGTTGCGATACCAACGCCGCCGGGAAGATTCTCGACGCCTACAACGCTGCTGGTGAAGTGGCGCCAATGCTCATCCGCCGCTTCGGCATTACGGAAGGAAATCGCCAGACGCTGTCTCTCGGCATGACGTTGGATCAGTTGGTCAATCCGATGAAATACGGTGCGATCACGGAACTGTGGGAATCCCAAGCTCCGCCAGGCGAGCGACTCGACGAATACGTTGCGAAGGAGAAAGCGAAACAACTTCATTCCGGAGAGACACCCGCGAGTGTGATCGGCGATGTAGCTGCATTCGTCATGGACGCCGACCAAGCGCTGAAAGCCGCGGCGCCAGCAGTGACACGCAACCAGGCTGAATTCAGCCGTTTCACGAATGACGTGAGTTGTATCGCAACGCTCGCCGCGTTTTTCGCGCTGAAGCTGCCTGCCGCCGCCGGCGTGCTGTTTCAGCGCGGCACAACGAACGACCTGGACACGAGAGCCGTCGAGCGTGGATTGCAGGCGAGCGTGGAAGCGTTCGCGCAGTTGACGAAGCTTACGGAGCGGACGTACCACTTCGCCAACTCGATGCAGACCGGCCATCGCAAGATTCCGTTTCCAGGTGCCGCGAACGGCATCGGCACGAATTACCACTGGACACACGTCTTGCCGCTCTACGAGAAGGAACTGGCCGACTTCCGTGTGCAGGTGGCAGAGTTGAAGAATCCCACACCTTCCCAATCGGTTACCGCCCCTCCGGTTGCCGCGTGGCCGGCGGCGAAGTTCAAACTCCTCAGCACCAACGCCGAAACTTACGAGGTCAAGCTCGGCGCACGCCCTTTTGCCGACCGCAAGTACACGCTCACCGAACTGGCGCCCGAGCTGAACGGTTTGACCGGCATGCGCTTCTCGCACGAGGAGGCGAAGAACGGGCGTTATGTGCCGGTGGAATTTGAAGCCGCTGAACCCGTGCGCGTGTTGATCGGTTACTTCCAGAACGAGCGAGACATCTGGCTGCAAGTCCCGAACCTCGATTTCGCCTCGCACGCCGATGAACGCGGTGGCATTGACGCCGTCCTCCGCAACGCCGCGGCGATTGACGAGTGCCCCAACGTCAACGTCCATGCCTTCCGCTACGAACCGGGACGGCACAAGTTGGAACTCATCGGCAAAGGCAGCTTCGTCGTGTTGGGTGTCGTGCCCCAGTCGGCGAAACTGGAAAAGCGCGATGCCAAGCTCGGAGCAAAATGAGAATCGCCGCCTTCATCGCCTTTGTCTGCGCGTGCCTCATTTGCCTCGCGGACGAGGCAATGCGTCCGCACGCAAAGGTTCATCCGCTCCCGCCCGGCGAGGCGCGCTGGACTTCCGGTTTCTGGGCTGAGCGTTTCGAGCTTTGCCGGACGCAGATGATTCCGAGCATGGAGCGGTTGATGAAATGCACGAACCACACGCAGTTCTTCCGGAACTTCGAGATCGCCGCCGGTTTGGCTGAGGGGCGGTCGCGCGGCGCGCCGTTCAATGACGGGGATTTCTACAAATGGATGGAAGCCGCCTGTGCCACGCTGGCGGTCACGAAAGACGCGGCATTGGATCAGCGGTTGGACGAGATCGCCGCCGTCATCGCCCAAGCCCAACGCCCAGATGGCTATCTCCATACGCCAGTCCTTATCCGTGCCCGCAACGGCGATACGAACGCCGCGTCCTTCCAGGATCGGAACAATTTCGAGATGTACAACATGGGGCATCTCATGACGACGGCATGTCTGCACCATCGCGTGACCGGCAAGACGAACCTGCTCAGCGTGGCTTGCAAGGCGGCGGATTTCCTCCACGCCACATTTAGTGGCGCGTCGCCCGAGGTCGCGAGGAGTTCTGTCTGCCCTTCGCATTACATGGGCATGGTGGAGCTTTACCGCGAGACGCGCGACCCGCGCTATTTGGAACTGGCGAAGCGGTTCTTTGCGCTCCGCAGTCAGATCACTGACGGCGGCGACGACAACCAGGATCGCATTCCCTTCGAGCAACAAACCCAAGCCATGGGACACGCGGTCCGCGCCAATTACCTCTACGCTGGTGCGGCTGACCTGTTCATGGAAACCGGCGACGCGTCGCTTAGGAAACCTCTTGAGCCGATTTGGACGAACCTCACCCAGCAGAAGATGTACATCACGGGCGGCTGCGGCGCGCTCTACGATGGCGCCTCGCCGGACGGCTCGAAAGACCAGAGGTCCATCACGCGCGTGCATCAGGCATACGGGCGGAACTACCAGTTGCCGAACACGACCGCGCACAACGAAACCTGCGCCAGCATCGGCAACGTGCTGTGGAACTGGCGCATGTTCCTCGCGGCCGGCGAGGCGCGCTTCGTGGACTTGATCGAACTCGCGCTCTTCAACAGCGTACTTTCCGGCGTAAGCCTTGACGGCACCAATTTCTTCTACACCAACCCGCTGCGCGTCACCGATCCGCTTCCGACGGAACTGCGTTGGTCACGAACGCGAGTGCCGTATGTAAGCTCATTTTGCTGTCCGCCAAATCTGGTGCGGACCATTGCTGAAGCCAGCGATTACGCCTACGCAAAGTCGGCCGACGGCATCTGGGTGAACCTCTACGGGGCAAGCACGCTGACAACAGAATTGCCCGCTGCGGGCAAGGTGACGCTGACCCAGGAAACGGAGTACCCGTGGAGTGGCCGCGTGCGCATCACGGTGAACGAATGCGGCACGAATGCATTTGCGCTCAGATTGCGTATCCCGGGTTGGGCGAAGCAGGCGTCGCTGCGTGTCAATCTAGGGCCAGTGGATTCGGCAGCGAAGCCGGCAACCTACCTTGAAATCCGCCGAGTGTGGAAAGCTGGCGATGCCATTGATCTGGATTTGCCGATGCCCGTGGAGTTGCTCGAAGCCAATCCGCTCGTGGAGGAAACGCTCGGCCAAGTCGCCGTGAAACGAGGTCCGATGGTGTACTGCCTCGAATCCGTTGATCTACCGGTGAGTGTGAAGCCTTTGGATGTGTTGATCCCGCCGGACATCGGTTTGCGGGCCCGCTTCGATCAACGTCTGCTCGGTGGCGTTGTGGTCCTCGAAGGTGCCGCCCTCGCGCGAACAAACTCGACGTGGAGTGGGGAGCTGTATCGCGAGTTGTCGCAGACAACGCTCACACCCATCAAGCTGCGCCTCATTCCATACTCCGTGTGGGCCAACCGCGGCGCAGGCGAAATGAGCGTCTGGCTGCCGCTGGCCCGGCAATAGCGGCTTGCGCACAATTCGGAGGCAATTTGCACAAAATCGAATCCCCACCCCGTCGTCTCGCGTGATAGGGTTTTGCCGATGAATTCACAGCCGTTTCGCATCGTGGGCGCACTCACGTTTCTCGCCATCGCGGCCTACGCCCAGGAAATCAAAGTGGATTTCAACGCCAACAACCGTCCAGTGTCCGAGGGCTGGGACACCACTTTTATCTCATGGAACACGAACAGCATCTGGTTCAGCGGTGGCGACGTGATCTCCAACACGTTCAGCGGGATCACTTTCACATTCCGCCGGGTCGGACCGACCGGGACGGGGTTGCGGCCAGATCGCTACGCCGCGGGCCTGACCACCGCTGGCTGGAACGCCAAGCTCGTGAGCGACGGCATTCAGATCGAGCCTCCGCATATCACCAACATCGTCGGCGTCAGCACCGCACCGGGGGCGAGAATTGAACTGACCATCAGCAATCTCATCGCTGGTCCGCACTCGTTGCTGGCGTGGCACAACACTTGGCAGAACCCTTCGCCATACACCTTCTCCCCCATCAACGTTTATCTCAACGGCAACCAAATCATCACCAACCTGCCGGTGAGCAACCGCGTCACAAACAACGCCAATGCCGCCTACTCGTATGTCGAGTTTCTCTCCGACGGCCTGACCGACACGGTCATCACATACGAGGCTAGCACCAACTTCACCGTCACGGACTGCAACGTCTGCATTGATGGTTTCGAGCTCGACACGCCCAATTTCAAGTTCAAAGCAAACAGGCCTTCACCCGCCAACGGCGACGAACACGTGGACGCCGACGCCACGAGAAGCGTCCAGCTCTGCTGGACGAAAGCCGCCGTTGCGGCGTCCAACCGGGTTTATTTCGGCACCAGCAGCAACGCCATCTATGCCGCAACGCCTGCATCGCCGGAGTTCGCCGGCAATCAGACCGCGACGAGTCTGCTCGTCACGAACCTATCCAGCTTGGCGACGTACTGGTGGCGCATTGACCAGATCGATAACACCAACGGCGTCACCAAGGGCGATCTTTGGTATTTCCGCACGCGGCATCTGGCGTTTCCCGGTGCGGAAGGCTATGGCCGGTTCGCCCGCGGCGGTCGCGGCGGCGTTGTGGTCAAGGTCACGAACCTGAACGACAGCGGCCCGGGCAGCTTCCGCGATGCGATTGAGGGCGACTACGGTCCGCGCACGGTGGTCTTCGACGTGGGCGGCCTGATCACGCTGGAATCGGACGTCATCATCAGCGGCGCGCGACCTTACATCACGGTCGCAGGCCAGACTGCGCCGGGCAAGGGCATCTGCTTCCGCAAACAGCAGTTTGCCCTGAGCGGGCCGCGTGACGTGATCTGCCGCTTTGTCCGCGTTCGCGTCGGGGATATCAGCGGGGAGACACAGAACGGCTCGGGAATGAGCGGCGCGGATCACGCGATCATGGATCACGTTTCCATCAGTTGGGGCATCGACGAGGAACTCAGCACCCGCACGGCGAAGAACTGCACCTTTCAACGCTCGCTCATTTCCGAAGCGTTGAACATCGCGGGACATCAGAATTACGACCCCGGCACACGCCACGGATATGCCGCGACGGTTGGGGGCGACATCGCCAGCCTGCATCACAACCTCCTGGCGCATTGCGAAGGTCGTAACTGGAGTCTGGGCGGAGGCCTGGACGCCAACGGCTATTACGCTGGCCGACTCGATATCTTCAACAACGTCGTTTACAACTGGCGCAGTCGCACCACGGATGGCGGCGCCCACCAGGTCAACTTCGTAAACAACTACTACAAGGCCGGCGCCGCCTCACTGCAATCGTATGCGCTGAACGCCCAATACGGCGGTTTCCCCGGCACGCAGCAGTATTACTTCGCGGGCAACGTAATGACCCCCGGCGGTTCCATTACGACAGGCTTCACTACTAACAATCAAGCCGCCGGCAAAACGACCTCCACCGAGGGTGGTGGCACGTTGCCGGAGAACTCAACCCCGCCCTACAGCGCCTGGTTGAGTGCCCCCTTCTTCCCATCGTATGCGACGATTGATGAAGTCACCAATGCCTACAAGAAAGTGTTGTCCGATGTGGGCTGCAATCAGCCTGTGATTGACGACCACGACGCACGCGTAATTCGCGAGACGATTGATGGCACTTACACCTACACGGGACAGGGGCCATACGGCGGCAGTCCGGGCCTGCCGAACTCACAGGATGATGTCGGCGGTTGGGAAGACTACGGCAGCTACACTCGCCCAACGGGCTGGGACACGGACAATGATGGCCTGCCCGACTGGTGGGAACAAATCAAAGGGCTGAATCCACATTCCGCGCCAGGCGATTTCTCCGACAGCAATGGCGACCCCGACGGTGACGAATATACAAACCTGGAGGACTACCTGAACTGGCTGGCGGCCCCTCACTTCGACTGCACCAACGGCGCGCCGCTGGACATCGACCTCACGCAATTCACCCGTGGCTTCACCAACAACAGCCCTATTTACACGGTCACAGCACAAGCGAACGGCACCGTTTCATTGGTCGGCGACGGTCGAACCGCGCGGTTTGCCTCGACCGTCACCACGAACGCCCTCGCTAGTTTTGCCTTCAGCGTTGTCGACGCCAAGGGTTACAACATGTCAAATACGGTCGGCCTGCGATTAATCTCCGCGGTTGCTCCTGCTCAGCCTCCCGTGCTCGGTCTCCGCAATCAGAACGGCGCTCTTCTCCTCGAACTCACGAGTGAAGCTGGCCGTAGTCTCACGGTGCAAAGCAAAACGGACTTGGCTGGAGCATGGCTAGAGTGGACGAACGTGACGGGAGCCGGTGCGATGCAACTGCTTCCGCTAGACAGTCTGACCAACCAATCGCCACGTTTTTTCCGCGCTTTTGCGCAGTGATTTCTCCACAAGAATCGTTCACACTCTGGCCATGACCACGACCCTGAAAGTCGTTGCCCTTGCATGGCTGGGATATGCCATTGGATGGATTCCTGCGTTCGCTCAACCTACCAACTCCCGCGCACCGGTCTATCTCTTCAGCACGTTCAAGGAGCCAGAGCAGGACGGGTTGCGCTTTGCCTTCAGCTATGACGGGTACTCCTGGAGTAACGTGCCCGGGTTGTTTCTGAAAGCCCGTGTGGGGCATAGCATCATGCGTGATCCAAGCGTTGTGCGGGGACCGGATGGAACATGGCACCTGGTCTGGACGACGGCGTGGCGCGGTGATCAGGGTTTCGGCTATGCGCATAGCAGAGACCTGGTGCATTGGTCGGAGCAGCAGTTCATCCCGGTGATGGCGCATGAACCCACAACGGTCAACGTCTGGGCGCCGGAACTCTTCTACGACGACAAGGAACGCCAGTTCATCATCTGCTGGGCCTCGACCATTCCGGGACGTTTCCCGGATTACCAGGAGGCGCGCACGAACAACCACCGGATGTATTTCACAACCACGCGTGACTTCAAGACGTTCGCCCCGACGAGGCTGTTCTTCGATCCGGACTTCAGCGTCATTGACTGCCGCATTTTGCGGGACGCTGGTCGCTACGTGCTCCTGCTGAAGGACAACACCCGCCCGCAACGCAATCTCCGCGTAGCCTTTGGTGACTCAGCCCTTGGACCGTGGCGCGACATCTCCGCGCCGTTCACAGAGAAGCTCACCGAAGGACCGACCGCCCTGAAGATCGGCAGCGACTGGCTGATTTACTACGACGCCTACGGCAGCAAGACCTACGGAGCTGCCCGCACTCGCGACTTCAAGACGTTCACTGACGTGACGAGCGAGATGACTTTCCCTCCGGGGCTGAAGCACGGCACGGCTTTCGTCGCGACCAGAAAGGACTTGGACTACCTGTTCAAGGTCGGCACGCAGATGGTAGCAAACGTGCGGCTGCCGTGGGTATCGCCCGTGCCACAATCGCAGATCGTGAAACGCCTGCTCGACATCGAGGCGGTGGCGAATCGTGGCCCGTTCAAGCCGGATTGGGCCTCGATCACCAACGGGTTTCGAACGCCGGAGTGGTATCACGACGCAAAGTTCGGGCTCTTCATCCATTGGGGCGCGTATGCCGTGCCCGCGTTCGGCAGTGAGTGGTATCCGCGCAACATGTACGTGGCCGGATCAGACGAGTTCAAGCACCATGTCGCCACCTACGGCTCGCAGGCGCAGTTCGGCTACATGGATTTCATTCCGCAGTTCAAGGCAGAGAAGTTCAACGCGAAGGCCTGGGCGAAGCTGTTTAAGGAAGCGGGCGTGAAATACGTCGTGCCGGTGGCTGAGCATCATGATGGTTTCGCCATGTATGATTCCGAGGTGTCCGACTGGTCTGCCAAGAAATGCGGGCCGAGGCGTGATCTGATTGGCAAACAGGCTGAGGCGTATCGCAAGGCCGGCATTGTGGTTGGAGCGTCGTCGCATCGGGCCGAGCACTGGTTCTTCTTCGACAACGGCCTGTATTCCGACTCCGATGTGCGCGACACAAACAATGCCGCCCTCTACGGTCCGGCGGTGAATAAACGCACATCCGAAGCCCAAGCCGAGCCGCCAGACAGACCGTTCCTCGACGACTGGCTGTTGCGCTCCTGCGAGATCGTGGACAAGTATCGGCCCGAGCTGTTGTATTTCGACTGGTGGGTCTGCCAACCAGTGTTTCAGCCGTACTTGAAGACGTTCACCGCCTACTACTACAACCGCGGCGTGGAGTGGCAGAAACAGGTCGCGATCAATTTCAAAGAATGGGAAGGCAATTCGTTTCCGCGGGGCGCGGGCGTGTTCGACATGGAACGCGGCCAAGCCTCCGACATCCAAGCCGCGCTCTGGCAAACTTGCACTTCGGTCTCCAAGAACTCGTGGGGCTACATCACGAACCACATCTACAAGGACACGGACGAGATCGTGGACGACCTCGTGGACATCGTCAGCAAGAACGGCACGATGCTGCTGAACATCGGCCCAAAGGCAGACGGCACGATTCCCGAGCGTGAACAGCAAATGCTCCGCGAGATCGGCGCGTGGCTAAAGATCAACGGTGAGGCCATCTACGGCACACGCCCGTGGAGGAAGTTCGGCGAAGGCCCGACGCAGATCGCCGCCGGCTCGTTTGGTGACACGCAACACCAGCCGTTCACCCCCGCGGATATTCGGTTCACGACAAAAAGCGACACGCTGTACGCCATGGCCCTGGCATGGCCGGAGGATCGGAAGCTGATGGTAAAATCCTTGGCTGGGCAGCCTGTGAAACGTGTCGAGTTACTTGGCTACAAACGCAAGTTGCAGTGGGAGCAAACCGCCGAAGGTTTGGTCGTCATGCTGCCGCGGAAAGCCCCGAGCGATTTCGCAACGGCGCTAAAGATCAGCGGGCTGGCGATCCGGTGAGCCGTCCCGGGCCGGGGCATTCGTTACTTCGTGTTGGGTTTCGCCTTCGGTGAGATTCGCCAGGCCGATGTCGCTGCGTCTTTTGCCACGTCGAGGTCGTAGTTTTCCACCAGCGCGGCGATAGCCTGACTGGAGGTCATGGTTTCCCAGCGAATTGACACCGTCGGTGCTTGGACGAAGCGTTTCGCGGCAGTGTCGTAGTAGCTTTCCGACAGTTTTTCGTCAATTGCGACTTCAAGCTCCGCCTGCCTGGCCAGATTCTTGAGGCCGTGTCCCAGAGGCACATTGTCCATAACAAGAAGAGGGATCACGTCGTTCTTCCTGCCTGCGAACTGGTCTGGAGACACGCCCGCCCGTGCTGGCCAATTGGTAGAGGTGATCCGGACAACCGTCGTCGCTTGATTCTCGACCAATGTGAGTCCGTTCTCCTTGAGGAGTCTGTCGAGTGCTTGTTGTGCGGTCAGTTGTTCCCACGTGAAGGTCACTGTTCTTTCGCGGAACACCTTGCCGACCGGATCGACAGACAACGAATCGAATCGTGGATCGAGTATGTAATTGAGCTTCGCCTGACGGGCCAGATTCTTGATTCCATCAATCAGCGGGACATTCTCGAGTTGGATCGAAGGAATTGCAGGCCCTTGTTTGGCGGTTTCCTGGCCGAGCGATATGGCATATCCGGCGGCCAACAGAACTGCGATACCCAGATTGATGGCGAGGTGGAACGCTCTTGTTCTCATGGATTGCCCGCACCTTTGTATGCCATTCTACCTTGGAAAACAAGCCGAGTGCTATTCCGATGAAGCGGCGGCCAAGGCGTCGCTAATTGGACTGAAACACCTTCTTCAAATACGCCGCATTCGCACCGAAATTTCGTTTCACGTTGCGTGCGTCCTTCGCATCGCGTGAGCGCTCAATGACCAGCCAGCCGCTCCACCCCATTTCATCCAACGTTTGCTTCACCCTGGGCATGTCGACCTTGGGATCGTTTTCCAGCCAGTCGCCGTCTTCGTTGGTGCAGTGAATCTGGCAAATGCGATCCTTACCGAGGGTGCGGAGTTCGGCGTGCAGGTCGCGACCGTTTTTCAGCGCGTTGGCGAAGTTGAAATAGCTCTTGATGGCGGGCGAATCGATTTCTTCAAGCAACCGAAGCTCGCCCGCCGCATCCAGCGCCGTCTCAATGCCGATGACCACGCCAGCCTTTTCGGCCTGCTTGCCCGCTGCTCTCAGGCGTTCGACGATGGCCGGACGCAGTCCCGGGCGTTTCAGCAGATCCCCCTGCACGCCCAGCGGCAGGAAGGCGATCTTCACGTTCATGGCCTTCATGGTGTCCAGGCAGTCTTGCACCATGCGGGGCACGGTGGGGCGTTCGGCAAACGATTGCGCGTAGAAGCCCGACATCGCCAGCGAGCAAATTTCCAGATTTAACCCGCGCGCTTTGTCGAGGAACTGCCGGCGCACCTCCGGCTTGGCAAGTTGGCTGTCGAAGGTCTCGCGGTCTCCGAGCCCACCCATGTCCACCTCTAAGCCGTCCGCGCCGATGTCCTTCGCGAGCTGAAACGCGCCAAGCTTCTGACGTTTGAGAATCATCCAGTCGCACACCGCGATGCGATAACGCGGGGTGGAGCGAGGCTGGACCGTTGTCGTGTTCGTGCCGGTCGCATTGCTTCCGGAGGCGACACTCTGCGCCATGGCACTGGCGATGACGCAGCCGACTGCCAACAGCAACATCGGGAAGATTTGGTTTCTCATTCGGCTACGGGATTCAGCCGATCCACGTTGTTCTTCAGGTCGCTCCAATCGACCTTCTTCGCCCGGGGATCCAGGCCGTTAATGAAATCCTCGATGTTCGTATAACCGTCCCTGTTGAGATCCCCACCGGCATCGTTGGGATCATTTGGATTGAGCCCGTGCTTCGTTTCCCAATCGTCCGGCAGGCCGTCGCCATCGGAATCCCTGTACGGCGTTCCTTTGTACTCGGGGTAGCCTCCAACCTGCAAAGGATGCGTAATAATGCCACGCGGGATGAGTTTCACGATACCAGCGACGGCTTCCTTCGAGTATCCCACACCGCCGAGCTGCGTTTCGATGTCGGCTGGCGATTTGGCGGTCACTTCACCAGTGCGCACGGACCTGACGATGCGTTCATCCACGGCGTCGCGGTTCGGCAACATGGCGCCGGCGTTGGCCAACACCGCCTCAAATGCCTTGGCGGCAGGTTGGATTCGCAGCTTCGCGTGCGGGAAAGCCACGTTGGTGCGGATGGCGAGCAACACGGTCGCGACCGGGGCGCGCGAGTCCGGCTGCACGCCACCATCCCAGTTGTCCTTGGTAACACGCTCGTTGCCCTCCACGATGTTTCCGGCGACGTACGCCCTGCCGAAGTTGTCGAACACCGTCTTGCTGCGCTCCGACTCAGGCTTGAGCAATCGCCACGCAATCGGTTCGCCTTTCGGCGTGGCCGGGCCGGGCTTTAGATAATTGTTGATGATGTTGAAGTAACTGCGGTGATCGCCGCCGTCCACGGTGCGGTGAACCCAGTTGAACAGGACGTTGTTCACAAACGTGAAATCGCCATACATGCCCACGCTCGGATTCCGGCCGGTGTTGCACGCCCATAGGTTGTGATGAAACGTGCTGTTCAAACCGCCGATCGTGCTACCGAACGCATGATGGTAGGTGTTCAAGCCCTCGCTGAAGATCGAGTTCTGGATGGTGATATTCACCGTCGGGAGTTTGAGGTCCGGCGTGGCGGGATTGCCATCGTGGTCATACATGTGGCGATACATGGACATGCACTCGTCAAGGCCCCAACTTGCCGAGACGTGATCAATCATGATGTTGCCGGTGGGATTTCCGCCGATGGAATCGTTACGATCGCCCACCCATGTTTCGCCCCGGCGAAAACGCATGTGGCGGATAACGACATCGTGCGTCTCCAACTCGACGGTGTTGCCAGAAATGCAGACGCCGTCGCCCGGAGCGGTGTTACCGGCGATGGTGATGTACGGCGCACGAATGCGGATGCGATCCTTGAGCCGGATGACGCCGGCCACATTGAACACGATGATGCGCGGCCCGCCCGCTTCGCAAGCCTCACGAAAACTGCCCGGGCCGCTGTCATTGAGGTTTGTGACCACGAAAACCTTGCCCCCGCGTCCGCCGAACGAATACATCCCGCCACCCCACGAACCAGGAAACGCCGGAATCTTGGCCTGCGGCAGATCCTTCGGTTCAGCCGCGCCCGGGAGGTAGGGTTTGCCTTTGGCCTCCCAGTCCTTGATGGCAGGCAGGGCCTTCGCGAACGCCTCATCGGAGCGTTGGTCGGCGGCGGTCTGCCGGGCTATTGCCTCAGCGGCGATCGCTTTTGAAACATGGGGGTATTGGGCAAGCGCTGGCAGCACCGTCTGGAAGATCATGGCCGCAAGCACCGCGCTGGAAATCCGCATTCTGAGAGCAACGGCTCGTGCGCACTGCAGCGCGCAAGTCGGACCGGCTGTCGCCGCGTCAGAGCTTCGGTCTTCGGTTTCCGGGATGCTCTTGGATTTCGGATTTCTCATCGCTTTCATTTCACTTGTACGCCGGCTGCCGGCATCTGAGGTGTCCTCAGACTCTTCTCGGCTTCTTTCAAGTCGTCCCACTCCGCCGAAAGCAAGTTGTCGATCTTGTCCTTACACCGGCCAAAGGCCTTGGGCATCGCGAACCACGCGCAGGACCGACGGCGGAAGCTATCATCCCAAACTTGCTTTCTCATTCGCTGACAAAGTGATATCGCCCGCTGCCAACATGCAAGACCGCATTGCCATTCTCCATCTTTACGAACTCGACTCCGGCGGTCTTGGCAAGCCGCTCGCCGCCCTCGGTAATCTGCCCGACGCCCTTGGCTGGCACATTAATCGTCGCCGTCGTGTTCGCCGGAACCTCTATCTTCCAGTCGAATTTGGCGTGGTCCTTGAGCCATTCACTCTTGATCAGCCCGTACGGCGAACGATGCGAAGCCTTAACCCATTTAAGATCGCCGACGGGATGTGGCTTCATGATGATGTGTTTGAAGCCGGGCTGAGTCGTGTCGGGCGCGATGCCGGCGAGGTATTCGTAGAGCCAGATCACCAAATCGCCTACAAGCATGACGTGATTGCCAGAGTTCATCGCCGGGTCGGCGGTGTTCCCGTTCCACAACTCCCAGATCGTCGTCGCGCCTTGTTCGGCCATGTAGCCCCAGCTCGGATAATCCTTCTGGCTGGCGATACGATAGGCGAGGTCGGCACGGCCGTGGTCGGACAGAACGCGCATCAAATATTGCCCGCCGATCAACCCCGTGCCGATGTGGCCTTTCGTCTCGTTCTCAATCTTGTCCACCAGACGGGTGAAGACGCGACTTCGCAGGTCTTCAGTCACCAGCCCGAAGGCCAGCGGCAGGACACACGAGGTTTGCGTGCCGTTGTCGTATTGGCCCTTCTCGCGGTTGAGGAACTTCCCGTTGAAGGCAGCCTTGAAATCTGCCGCCAGCTTCGCCCACCGTTCCATATCGGCAGCCTTGCCGAGCTGCCTTGCATAACGCTCCATCAATCGCAGGTCGTTGTAGAAGTAGGCGGTGGCGAGCAGCGACTTGTCGGTCTGGCGCGCAGGGTCTTTCGAATGAATCAACCTGGGGTCTTCCGGTGGCACGCACCAGTCGCCGTAGCTGTCCCGTGAGATAATGCAGTTCGTCGCGAAGCCGAGCATGTGCTCGATCCACAGCTTGGCGCTGTCGTAGCCCCGCCCGATGCACGCCGTATCACCGAACTGGCGCTCCAGCACACTCGGGATGATGATGGCGCAGCTGGGCCAGGTGACGTTGTCCGAGTAAATCGGCCAGTAGGCGGGCGCGACGTCCGGAATGCTGCCGTTGGGCTTCTGCGCGTCGGCCATGTCCTGCCGCCACTTGGCGTAGAGCGGGCCGATGTTGAAGAGGTAGGCC
>CAZWJC010000099.1:0-22317 GCA_964634255.1 uncultured Verrucomicrobiota bacterium
CCGAGCAGCTCGCCAACATTGACTGCATGATGTGCCACCAGGACGCCTACAAGCGTGTCCCGTCGCCGCCTTATACCTCGATTTCGTTCCCGGGCACCAACGGCACCACGCATACAATTAACGCGGTCATTGAGAATGAAACCGGTTTTGATTTCGTCCCCGACACCGCAAAGATGACGATTCCGATCTTGCAGGCAGCCCAAACCGTGCATCTGCCGACGCGCGCGTCGTGCTTGCGCTGCCATGCCGGCGCGGGCGGCAGCGACGGCGGCAAACGCGGTGACATCTCCACGGTCTCGGTGAATCCGCCGTTGACCTCCGACGTCCACATGAGCCCTCAAGGCGCGAACCTCGCCTGCGCCAACTGTCACAGCGCGGGTGGACACCGCGTCATGGGCCGCGGCGTGGACTTGCGCCCGAGCGACAGCACCAACAACTTCAGTTGTGCGAGCTGTCACACCGACCGTCCGCACGGTGATTACGTGGCTCGCACGGGCACCGGACGCGACGTGCATGCCGGTCATGTCGCCTGCCAGTCGTGCCACATCCCGACCTACGCGAAAGACAAGAGCACCGAGATGGAGCGCACCTGGCAGCATGCAGAGTTCTCTATGGCTGCCTGCCGCGGTCAGGGCGGTTGGTTGCCGGGCGAGGTCCGTGCCTCGAACGTCATTCCGAGTTACCAGTGGTTCGACGGCACGAGCCTCGCGAACGTGCTGGGCCAGGTGCCGGTGCAAAACTCGGCGGGCGAATACGTCCTCGCGCTCCCGAACGGCAGCGTGCAGACACCCACCTCGAAGCTCTTCCCCATGAAGCTGCACCGCTCAGACGCCGCCTTCCACGACGCCACCGGACTGCTGATTCCGCATTCCACGTGGAAGTTCTTCACCTCGGGCGATTTCTCCGCCGCCGTCGCGGAAGGTCAGGCGTTGTCCAACCTGGAAGGTCCTGCCAGTGTCTCGCCCGTCATGGAATATCAGACCATCAACCACGGCGTCGCGGTGTCCACCAACGCCCTCCAATGCGGCGCGTGTCACTCCGCCTACACCGCTGGCGGTCCCTTGCGGATGAACCTCAAGGCCGACCTTGGCTACGCACTGAAGGGCACGCTGACGACGGTGTGCAGCCAATGTCACAGCAGCAAGTCGTCGAAGGGCTTTGCCTGGGATCACGACTATCACGTGCGCCAGCGCGGATACGACTGCTCCAGTTGCCATAACTTCTCGCGGCCCGAACGCGGTTTGACGCGCATCTCCGCCATCAAGCCCGCCGCCCCGAGTGGACCGGTGGCGACGACAGTTTCCAGTTCCGCGGTCAAGTTGGTTTGGGCGGACAATTCCACGACGGAACAGGGCTTCCGAATCGAGCGCTCACTGGACGGCGTGAGCTTCGCCGAGATCCGCACGGTGAGCTCGAATGTCACCACTCTGGCTGACTCTGGTCTGACCGCTGGCACGCCCTATTTCTACCGGGTTCGCGCGTATAACGCATCGGGCACGTCGGACTACTCGATGATCGGCCGCGCCAACGCTGCCGCATCGACACAGCCGCAACCGCCCGCCGCACCGACCGGCCTCGCTGCAACGGCTGGCAACGTCCGCGTCACGCTGACCTGGAACGCTTCTTCAGGCGCAACCAGCTACAGCGTGAAACGGGGCACCGTCGCCGGCTCCTACGTGACCATCGCAACGGGAGTGGCCGCCACCACCTATGCTGACACCAGCGTCGTCAATGGCACGGCCTACTTCTACGTCGTGTCCGCCGTGAACGCTGGTGGCGAAAGCGCCAACTCCGCTGCCGCCAGCGCGACGCCGCAAGCGCCGCCCCCTGCCGTGCCGGCCGCGCCGACCGGTCTGGCTGCAACGGCTGGCAACGCCCGCGTCACCCTGGCATGGAACGCCTCGACCGGCGCGACCAGCTACAACGTGAAGCGCGCCACCAGCGCCAGCGGACCGTTCTCCACGGTCGCCAGTGGCGTCACCACCACGAGTTATGCCGATGCCAGCGTCGTCAACGGTACAACCTACTTCTACGTCGCCTCTGCGGTGAACGCCGGAGGTGAAAGCGCCAACTCGACTGCCGTCAGTGCAACGCCGCAAGCCAGCACCAGCACCGCCCCGCAGTCCCCGACGGCATTGAAGGCTGAACCCGGCGACAGCGGCACGATTAAGATGGAATGGAAGCAGTCTACGAGTGCAAACATCGTGCAGAACAAAGTCTATCGCTCGACGACGAGCGGCGGGTCTTACAGGCTGATTGCCACCCTCTCGGCCAGGACATCCTATCAAGACTCCGGTCTGTCCCGCCGCACACTCTATTATTATGTGGTCACGGCGGTAGATGCCAGCGGTCGCGAGAGCGTCTTCTCAAGGCAGGCTTCGGCACGGACCAAATAACACGGTCGAGGTTACCGCTCGACAGAATCGGGTGAACCACCGGGCCCGTTGGCAACAACGGGCTCGTTTTCTTTTATGAAGTTCGATGCAACTCTAAGTTCAGGCTGCAGCGCTGGCCCTCCAAGTCCTGCAACACGGACGGCCGCCATGCCTGGTCACCAATTCATCATGCATATCTTCTGAAGATTGAGGTCACGATCATCGCCAGTCCCATACACGCGACGAAACTCAAGACACGGAACGCCGACACCGGATCGGTGAAGAACTCCGGAGTGATGACGTGCTCCGCGAGCTTGTCGACTTTGGCGACCGCGTACCCAGAGATGAATACAGTAGCTGCCTTCGCATAGATGGAGAATTGCTTTTGTTCTTCGGTGTCGTAAGGCGAGAGCAGAATTCCCAGAAGCCAGCCGAACACTGTCCCCACGGCGAGGACGGTCAGATTGAGACACACGGTCTGCTGATCGGTGCCAATCTTGAAGGCGAGAATGGAGAGCAAGCTGCCCAAAACCGTCGCCGTGACAACCGCGCTCCAGAGCTTCCCGTTCACATGAGCTAACCGTGGAGGACTTGGCACAATGCCCAAGCCCGCGTTGCACAACAGCTGTTGGTGAACATTTCTCGCCTATGACTTCGTCCCGCTCGGGACTGGCTGATACGCAGGATGCTCTCGCACAACTATCTCGCGCCAAGCAATCGCGGCGACTCCCCGGTTAAGGTGACTCGCCTTTGACCCGGTAAAACCTCGCCAAATTCGTCGCGCCGCCGATTTCGAGGTAGTTGGTTGTCACCAATCCCACCCCTGGGATCGCGACGGGAACACCCAGGTCGGCGAAGAGTCCGGACGCGACTCCGGCGGCTTGCAGCCGGTTGGTCCGGCCCCCGGCCGTGAGCCAATTGACGCGCAGGTCGTTGCCTTCGCGGTTGACGCTCAGCAAGCGAAACTCGCCGATGGCGTAATCCGCGAGGTCGTACAAATTATTGCCGTCGTTGTCCACGCCCAGAAAGTCGCCAATGGACCAATTCTCATTGGTGTTGGCCGCCAAAACCGTGTTGCCGGGGTTGTTCACTTTGGTGTCTGGTGTTCCGTAGTAGGGCGGTTTGACGTTCTCAGGCGGTGGGGGACCGTCTGTGTCGTGGCATTCCGAGCATTCCGTCACACCATTGGCCGCGTGGTGCGCCCGCAATCCTTCCGCCACATGGCAGCCTGCACAGCCCAAACCCGGATTGTTGGCGGTGCCAGTCGAGAATCCAATCAACACCGGCAACCGACTGGATCCACTATGGCAGAGGTTGCAGTCCGTAGCCATGTAGGCACTGTTCCGGTGCATGTCGTGGTTGTTACTGTTGGGGAATACGGTGCCCTTCGTCGAAGTCGGCCCACGGAAATCACCATGACAGGCTTTGCAGCCACTGTAGTTTTCGAAGGCGAAGCTGCGATGCACCCCTGGGCTGGCTAGCAGTATGCCAACGGCCAAGTGCAGGAGGCTGTGATGGATCCTCGTGGTTTTATGCTTTTTCATCGGCAAGATGTTTGGTTGTCGTCGTTCCATTCCGGTTTGCGCATGACGGGCGGGAACTGCGCATTCCCGCCCGTGAGCCCCTGGTCGGGACTATTCTGCTGCCGCCCTGAGCCGGGCAGGAGCAGTGATGGGTTTCGGAGCCCGGGCGGTTTCGCGAGTTCAAGCGCCTACGCCGCTCGGGCTCCGTGTCAGGCTATGGGGCGAATCTCATGTGAGCAGTTGCACCGAAGCGATGGCCTTCCCGGCGGCTCAGTCGTCGTCCTCCTCGCCGCCAGGTGACTTGTAAGTGATCACGGCACGTGCCGTTGCTCGTTCCTCAATGGCATAGACGGGCGGTGTGGCAGAAGAGGGTGTCAAGGTCAGCACCACCGTGAGCCGAAGCTGTCGTTGACCTGGCGCAAGGACAACTGGCACCGGAACAACTGGGAGGCGCACGGCGCGTTGTCCCGCGGGTATGGTCACGGTGCCCGGAAGGGTCAGGTAGTTGACACCGTTGGTGGCGCTGCCGGTGAGCATGTAGTTGACCACCAGTTGTCCGTTGGTGTTGTTCCGGCGCACCTCAAAGGACGCCGTGTTGATGTTCGTTCCACGAACCGACGCCGACGAGTCCGGTGTGCTAATCCGAACCCGTGGGGGCGGCGGCGGTTGCACCGTGATGCTCACGGAAGCCGACGTAGTAGTGGCGGCCAGGTCGTCGGTAGCGACGGCAGTGATGAGGTGTTCACCGGCTGGCGCCCCACTCCACGTGAGCACCCAGAACGCAGTGCTGTGGTCCGAGTCCTCGTCCTCAGCGTGCCCCGCCTCACGCCTGGGTTCCCACTCACCCTTGTCTTCCTCCTCGTCGTCGTTGCGTATTACTAAAGTTGCATGCCCAAGACTCTGACTTCCCACGAAGAACTCGACGCTCTGAACCGTACCATCCACATCGGACGCCTCGGCCACCAATACGATGGCCTTCCCGCTGCGATAGCGGTCGCCTGCGTGCGGACGCAGAATCTTCACCAGCGGCGACTGGTTGGCGCCGGGTGTCAGCACGTGAACGGTAACGGATTCGGAAATGGCCGTCTCGCCCGATGTGTCGGTGGCGCGCGCTGCAAACGTGTAATCGCCTTCGGACACATTCGTCACTGTTACGGCAAAGGGCGCCGTGGTCAGAGTGACCAACAAGTTCGTGCCTTCGAAGAACTCCACACTGGCGACGTTGTCTTCTGGCGACACAGACGCGCTCAGCTGGACATCCGCCGGCGCCGTGAAGGTTTCACCGTCGTCAGGCGAGGTGAGTGTGATCGTCAGCGGTGACGGTTCAGTCTTCACCACGAGCGTCGCTGTGCTCGTGGCGGGCTGGTTTGCGACATTGTCCACGACCACCCGGTAGCTGCCGGCATCCGCGGTGGTTACACTGGCGACAGTCAGTACCGCGCTGTCAACGCCGGAAACATTTCCGCCGTTCGCCAAGTCCGTCCCGTTCTTTTGCCACTGGTAGGACAGCGGTGCGGTACCGGTCGCAGCCACTTGGAAGGTCACCGTTTCACCGGCATCCACCGTGCGGCTCTCCGGTTGCTGAGTGATGACCGGCGCAACGACCGCTTGGCCGACGATGATCGTGGCAACCCCGGACGTCGTCGTCGCTCCGCTGTTGTCCGTGGCGCGCGAACTGAGCATGTAAGTGCCTGGGGGCACGGAGTTCCAAACGATTCCGTAGGGCGATGTGTTGTCCGTCCCAATGACGACGCCACCCGACAGGAATTCCACGAGCGTTACGCTGCCGTCACTGTCAGCCGCGTTGGCGGTCACGGTGACATCCGCTGGGCCAACGAACGTCGCGCCGTCGGCTGGCCCCGTAAGCAGCACCGTGGGCGGAACGTTGGGGGCCGTATTGACCGTGATCGAGATGAGGCTAGAAGTGGTGGCGGCGCCGCTATTGTCCGTAGCCCGGGCAGACAACGTGTAAGTGCCTGGGGACACATTGTCCCAAGCCAGACCGTAGGGCGCCGAAGTGTCCGTGCCGATGACCGTCGTTCCGTTCAAGAATTCAACCTGAGTCACGGTGCCGTCGCTGTCTGCAGCCGTCGCCGTCAAGGCGATGTTGGCCGGAGCGGTGAAGGTCGCGCCATTGACCGGGCCCGTCAGCGCAACGGTAGGTGGGACGTTGGCCGGCGGGTTGACAGTGATCGAAACCGCGGTAGAGGTGGTTGTCGCACCGCTGTTATCGGTGGCTCGAGCCGACAACGTGTAGCTGCCCGGAGAGACGTTATTCCAAATGAAACTGTAAGGAGACGAAGTGTCTGTGCCGATGACCGTCGTCCCGTTCAGGAATTCAACCTGCGTCACGGTGCCGTCGCTGTCGGTGGCCGTCGCCGACAAGGCGATGCTGGCCGGGGCGGTGAAGGTCGCGCCATTGACCGGGCCCGTCAGCGCTGCCGCTGGGGGAACATTCGCGACCGTCGGATGAGACGTTGCGTCGCTAGGGTTGTAAATCGGTCCGGGTGGGTTCGCTTGTCCCTGCACCCAAATGCCGCCGGGATCCCCCAACTCGGTACCGTTGGAGAAACCGTCCCCGTCGGAGTCTGTCATCGCCAAGGCTAGCGTCCACACCCGCCCCGCGGAGTTAAAATCTGCGCCGAACGGCCGCAAGGGTGGACCATCGGCCTGATGGCATACCATGCAACTTTCCGGGGATGGCGGGGTTGTCCCATTGGGGATTCGACTCCGGTACGAACTGAATGCGAACGTGGTTTGCGCGGCTAGCGAGAGGGCCAGCGCGCCAAAGAGAATTGATTTGGTTTTCATTTTGGTGCTCGGAGGTTGAGTAGTTCGGAATGGTTTGAGTCAAACGATGCGAGGTGGTGGTGGTTGAACTTGAGCCGGTGGGGACAAGATTCCCACCGGTGCGGCGATCGTCTGCGTCCCGGCAGCGTGGCTTTCCTGAAGCAACCAAGGTGGTGAAGCGTCTGCAGCTGCTCCAAACCAGTTGGTGCGGCGGGTCCTCGGCAACTGCTCAACCGGAGTCGCCGGGTGTTTTCGACTCTCGGAACGCACGGCCTTCGCCGAATCCGTTGACACCTGCCGTTTGGCGTCAGCTGCAGTCTCCACTTCCTGATCAGCCTCGTTCGTCTTTTGTCTCAGCGTGTGTTTAGCAGAGTTCATAACGGTCATAACCCTTACGCCACAGCGACCGGCGTGCTACCTGGCAATAGGAGGATTTTGTGGCCCTGCGATGGGAGGAATGCGGTCTCCTCCTTTCGGAGGATGTCCGCGGCTCAGACCCGTCAGCCCCGCGAAGTAGGCGAGGTGCTGAAACTAGATCCTGACGAGGCCGCGCCGGGTGGCGACGGCTACTGCTTCGGTCCGATTGAAAACATGAAGCTTCGCGAAAAGTTGCTTCACGTGTGACTTTACGGTCGTCTCGTTGATGAAGAGCCGCTGGCCAATCTCCTTGTTGCTGCAGCCGCGTGCCAGGCATCGGAGCACCTCCAGCTCGCGATGGGTCAGCTCATCGCCGCCAATCCGCTCGGCGAGTTTTGCGGCGATCGTCGGCGGGATGCACGCTTCGCCCAGATGCACCCGGCTGATGCACCGCAACAACTCCTCCGGAGGAACATCTTTCAGCAGGTACGCCTTGGCCCCTTCGCGCATCGCCCGGTAAACGTCTTCATCGCTGTCGAACGTCGTCAGCACGATGACACGCGCGGATGCCGTCTGCTCGCGGATTCGCCGCAAGGCGCCGATTCCGTCCAAGCGCGGCATGCGCAAGTCGAGCAGGGTGACGTCAGGCCGATGATGCATCCACAGTTCAAAGGCTTCCTCCCCATCGGCGGCGCACGCCACGACCTGCATGGCTGGCTCGCCGCCGATGATCGCCGCCAATCCTTCCCGCACGATAAAATGGTCATCCGCCAGGAGCACACGGATGATCTGTTTCGTCCCCTGCGGCGGGTTGGCCAAAGAACGGCTGCGAGCGGAACCGCTTCGCCGTGGCAACGCTGGGGCTGGCGGCGGCTTGCTCATCGCGCAGCAACCGGAACCGTCAACCGGATGCCGGTGCCCGCACCCATGGCACTGGTCACCGACAGGTGTCCGCCCATGCGTGCCGCCCGCTCGCGCATGCCCGTCAACCCAAAGCCGCCGTTGAGCCGGCTGGGATCAAAACCATTCCCGTTGTCGGAAAGTTCGAAACAGACTTCATTCGCGTTCACGCTAAGTCGCGCCGCGAATTGGCGCGCACGCGCGTGTCGCAAGGTGTTGGTCAGAGCCTCCCGACCGATGTGCAGAAGGTGTTCCTGCCAATCGGGGGGGAGTCGCCGGGGCTCGCCTGCGCACGTGAACTCAATCTGAAGACCCGTTTCATGGGTCATCAATTGAAAAAGGTCGCCCAGAGCTCCGGGCAGATCACCCGCGATCAACGCCGGGCTGCGGAGCGCCAACACGGAGCGCCGGGCTTCACGCAGGCTTTCGCGAGCCAGTTCGCAGGCTTGGTGAATATGCCGCCCCGCCTCCCTGGTGTGGCGGTTGGCCAACGCGGCTTGGGCAGCTTCGAGTTGCACGATCGTGCCGGTGAACCCCTGAGCCAGCGTGTCGTGGATATCCCGTGCGACGCGGTTGCGCTCCTCTAGAACCGCGGCCTGACGGCCGGCAGCCGCGAACCGTGCGAGTTGCACGGCCAACGCTGCTTGATGTGCCAGCGCTTGGGCCAGTTCGATTTCGTCCGGCCGATAGCCGTCCCGCCGCTTGCTGGAAAGACTCACCAAGCCTCGGACCTTTCTGCCCGCGACTAGTGGAACGGCCAGCACGCTCCGAATGCCTTCCGCCAGCCAGCGCTCCCGATTCTGCTCAAAACGGGGATCCCCTTCGATGTCTTCGCAGAATACTGCGCTTTGGCTGCGGAGCACATCCGCAGCCAGGGGATGGTCAGATTGGCCGTTCGTGCCAGCGCAAGTCTCCGCAGTGCTGAGCAGCCGCGGCGTGCCGCCGATGGCGACCGAAACGAAACGAGGTGCAGGGCTCTGCTCATCCTGTAACCACAGGCTTGTCGTGTGAGCGCGTAACATGCGGCTCATCGTCCGCAAAACCTCGTCCAGGAACCGATCCGGCGCGGCCTCGCGAGCTACTGCGTCCAAGCCATGGCGTAACGCTTCGACCTGTCCGCGTGCAAGCTGTTCGGAAGCATGTAACGCCTCTTCAGTCTGGCGCCGCGCGGTGATGTCACGGCAAAGTGCGATGATCACATCACCCTCGGCGGCACGGGCACGGGTCAGTCTCACCTCGCCCAGCACCTGTCCGCCATCTTTCCGGCGGTAACTGCGCTCGACCGTCACCCGCCAACCGCATTCCACCTCCTGCCACAAGGCGAGCATTTCCTGGCGCGAGGCGTTGGTGACGATGTCCCAAGGGTGCAGCGCCAGAAGTTCGGCGCGCGAATACCCAAAAGTCTCCGTTGCGGCCGGGTTCACGTCGACAATCCGGCCCTCCAAGTCATGGATGTAGATGGCGTCGCCAACATGCGCGAAAAGGCAGCCCAACCACACCTCGCGGCCCATGCCGAAACCGTCATCACCGCACCGGAACAAGGATTTCGAGCCGCGCGGTTTCGTGCGTGGCCCGCGCATCCGCTTCGTGTGTTTCGAATTGGTTTTGACCATGAGTTTTCACGACGCGGCCAATCTCACGCCCGGCCTCAGCTCCGCCCTCCCGTCGCTGGCTGTCGTCGCATCTCCCCGTCCCGTGGGGGCGGCGCTCTTTCCAATGCGTGCCGGGCCGACTGTGCGGTGCATGCCGCACAAGGGAATAATATTACCGAGTCGTCCGAAATTCGGACGGATTCAGTGCGTGTTTCTTGAGTAATCGGTAAAACGTCCCTCGTGGGAGTTGCGCCTCGCGCGCGGCTGAAGTCACATCTCCCTGGCAGTCGCGCAGGAGCTTGCCGAAATACTCCGTCTCGAAACTCTTGATGTGCGTCTCCCGCGACTGGAAGAACCCCCCCATCCCGTTGATGCTTCTCACACCCGCCTGCGCCACGATCTCTTCCGGCAAATCTTCAACCCGGATTGTTTCTTCGCGCGCCCACGCCAGCGTCCGCTTGATGACGTTCTGCAACTCCCGCACATTGCCCGGCCAGGAGTAGGCGACGAGCACCTCCATCACCTCCGCCGTGAATTGAGCCGCCCCTCGGTTTAACTCCCCACTGTAGTGTTCGAGAAATCGCTTGGCGAGCAACGGGATGTCCTCCTGCCGCTCGCGCAACGGCGGCACCTCAATGCGGGCTACGTTGATACGGTGGTAGAGATCGGGGCGAAACCGAGATTGCCGGACTTCTTCGTCCAGCGAGACAGATGAAGCGGCAACAATGCGCACGTCGAAATCAATCTCCTCAGTCCCACCGACCCGCCGCAGCTTGCGCTCCTGCAACACGCGTAGCAATTTGCCCTGCAACCGCTGCGGAAGCTGGTTGAGTTCATCTAGGAAAAACGTGCCGCCGTTCGCGTACTCCAGCAACCCGAGGCTGCGTGAATTGGCGCCGGTGAAAGCTCCACGTTCATGGCCAAAGAACTCCCGCTCCATCAACTCCTCGGGGATCGCGCCGCAGTTCACCGGCACGAACGGCCCCTCGCGCCGCTTGCTGCGCTTGTGAATCGCCCGCGCCACCAGTTCTTTCCCCGTGCCGGTCTCGCCCACAATGAGCACGTCGAAATTCGTTTCACACGTGCGCTGAATCTTCTCGCAGAGCCGGCGCATCACCGGACTCTCTCCGAGAATGTCGCCGCAGCAATACGCACGCTCTATCTGGCGACGCAGCAGCCGGTTTTCTTCCCGGAGGCGCTTCCCCTCCAACTGCGAGCGAACCGCCGCCGCGAGTTGTTCCAAGGTGAACGGCTTCACCAAATAATCCACCGCTCCAAGCTTCATGCTTTCCACGGCTGATTCGATTGTGGGAAACCCGGTCAGAATGATCGCCGCGAGATGCGGATCGATTTGCCGAGCGGTGCGCAGCAATTCCAGCCCGGAGATCTCCGGCATGCGGATGTCGGAAATCAGCAAATCGAAGCTTTCGGCGCTCAGGCGCTCCGCCGCATGGCGGCTGGAGGCTTCGGCACTCACGTCGACGTCTGCCAAGCCCTTCAAGGCAGCAACGCAAACCTGCAAGACCCCTTCCTCATCATCCACCAGCAGCACTCGATGTTTCACCATAGACACGCCGTGATCTGTAGCCAGCACAACGTCGATAACGGCGAACAACAACGGGTTGTTCTAGGACGCGCCAGCCGCAGGCTATATCCGCTAATGAATGACATTACTGCAACCCACATAAAGCGCCATAGGGTTTTTTCCTATAAGCGACCGTTAAAACCAAGGACAACTAGCCCCCAGCCCCGGCGCTCGTCGCTTCCAGTTTGGGGGTGCAACGATCACGTGGTGCTGCTCCCGAAGTATCGGTGAGAACTTGGGGCGGTGTTCTGTTCTTTGGCCGAACACGAGGAATGCCCGGTAGCGGAAGTGCGTCTGTTGCCCGACCGGGTGCATGGGTTCATGTCCGTGTCGCGGAGAACTTCGGTGGCCCGGGTGTTAAGGTCTCTCGACTACAAGAGGGCGATCCGTATCGCTCGGGCGCATGCGGGGTGGCGGCGCAACTTGCCGGGCAGCATTTCTCGACGTGTGGGGGGAGGGGCATCGACCGCGGGCATGAACGCAGCGGTTGTGCGGCGATGCGATCAAGGTCGAGAGAAACCAAACCAACGGTTCGAGCAACTGGAGAAGGCGGCGACTTCGTGCGGTTCTCGTCAGTTGCGCTGGTTGCAGCTTTCTGCTGACTTCGCCGACCAGGCGCGAATCCGTCGTGCCTCCGCTTCGGGAATGCCAAGGGACAAGAGGAAGTCGTGATGGGCTTGTGGTGCGCGGCGTTCGAACTCAGCGTGCCAGCGGCCCATAGCCTCATTGCTCATGCCGGCGGCCCGGAGCATTTCCACCCAGAGCTTCTTGTCCACCGAACCGTCGGCGTTTCGTGACGCAACCCGCTTCATCATGCGAGCCAGTAGCCGTTGCTGCTGTTTCAGCCCTGAGATCTCGGTTGCGGTCTCACGAAGCCGCCGCTTCAGAACGCTCGTGCTAGGTTTCCCACGTGAGGCTAGGCAACGCTTGATGTCCGCCAGCGTCAATCCGGCTTCGCGCAAGCGGCAGATCCGTTCCATCCGCTTCCGCTCCTTGTCGCCATAGACGCGGTAACCAGATGCCGTGCGATCAGCCGCCGACAGGAGCCCAATCCGGTCATAGTAGAGCAGCGTGCTCCGGGACAGCGCGAACTGCCGGGCGAGCTGGGAAATCGAAAACGTCTTCACGTTTGTCTGGTCGCAAAGGGGCGGCGATTTGGTCGCCGCCCCGTGTCGGTCGTTATCGGCTGTTGGCGCGGATTCGGGTGATGTCCGCCGCCGGCAGCCCGAGCCATTGGAGGAAGCCCTCATGGCCTTCGGGATGCCGTTGCTCGAAGAGTCCGTGCCACTGTTTCATCTTCGCGTCGTCCAGGCCGATGGCCCGGAACAAGGCGACCCATTCATCCACATTCACATGTTTTTGCATAGTCCATTCTCCGTTCGTGGTTGGTTGATTCTCCACGGTCACCGAGGTGACGGAGCGGACGATAGGGTGTAAAGCGATAGACGGGTCAACACCCTCGGACATTTTTTTCGTGACCGCAGGCCAAGTAGCTCGGACGCCAACGAACGCTGCAAGACTTCCCCGGCTTATTTGGCCGCATTGTTGGTCGAGGGGGATGATGGCGATAACGCGCTTAGGATGCGTTCGAGCTTTCCGGCTTCCTCGGTCTTGCCCAGTCTCTTCGCCAAGTCGAGCAGGCGGCGGTAAATGCCAGGCTTGTCAGCATAATCGGGAGTGCGTGGCAGGAAATCCCGCAGGAGATCGTATGCCTCGGCCTCGCGCCCGAGCCCAACCAGCTTCTCCACCAACCCCAGTGTTAGCCGCACGCGTTGTTGGGGCGATGGGGACAGTTTTAGCGCCTGCGCATACGCGTGGGCGGAGGACGACGGCTTGCCTTGGGCGGCATACAGATCACCAAGCTTCTCGGCAATGATGGCGTCGCGGGTTACACCCTCCAGAAGTTCCACGACGTCGGCCATGGGCACGCGGTTCACAAGATTCACGTTGGCGAGATTCAACTGCGACCACGTAAGCAGTGGGCTCTGGCGACGGTCCAAATCGTTGTGCAGATCTTGCAACGGACGCCCAAGCGGGCGGTAGAGCGGGTCGCCAACCACAGTGGTTTGCCACGAGAGCACTTGTTGGGCGGAGTAGGCCGCCTCGCCAAAGCTGAAGCCCTGGCCCAGCAGCCCGACGGCGAAGGTGCCGATGTCCGGCGTGCCCGCGACATAAGGCTCATGCACGGTTCCCATCGTGATCGTGGCGCCCCTGGCCAGCAACGGGCCGACCCATTGCTGCGTGGCGCTGTGCAGGTTTGCTGCGCTGAAGGAGTGCAGATGATAGGCGAACGCGCCGGGCATGAACTCCACCTGGGTCGCGGCAAACGGTCCGCAAACGTGCTCGCGATACCAACCTGCATAGAACGCGATCTGGCTCATGGGATAACTCGGCGGAAACACATCTCCGTTCGTGTCCACGAGGGTTTCGTAGCCGCGGCGGCGGCACAACTCGGCGGCGTTGGCCAGCCATTGTTCACCTTCCCGAAGCCCCGGCTCGACGTTTCCGCGCAAGTCCACGTAGGCGCGTCCCCAAAGCCCATCTCGCTCGGCTTCCAGAGCCTTGTCTACCAACCCCCGCGCAATCTCAGGCGATGGACCATCCAGGCGCGTCACAATAAGGAGGCCGTTGGTGGGGTGGATGGCGTGGGCGTTGGTTGTGGCGTAAAACGGGTTGCCCAGCGGACCGACCAAGTGATAGGGGCGTTGGCTCAGTGGCAGGCAGGCCAGCTCAGCATCCACGGCGGCTTCGTTGCGCCGCAGTTCCGGCCGGATGGTCTCCGCTTCCGGCTCGTACAATCCCGCGTCTGGTTTGATCCGCCAGGGCACGCCGTAACACAGCACCGCATAACGAATCGTCGCTTCAACGACGCGGCGTTCGGGGGTGGCGGCGGCCGCATTTGTGCCCGCGCTGGGAGCGTCGCCGAACTTAACCAGCCCGGCGTTGGTCAAGGCGCTCACCAGCGGATTTAACAGCAGATCGCGGTATTCCGCACGCGACATGTCGCTACCCGTGCTCAGTTTGAAGCCGAAGAGCTGGCGTGTTGGCACCGCACGCTGCTTCGCGTAGTAATCCGCCACCGCTTTCGACTCCGGCACCGCCGTGTTGTAGATCACGATGACCTCGTTCCCGCCGGTCTGGGCAGAAACTCTCATTGTCGCGAGAGCGGCAGTCAGGATTCCAAGCAGGCAAATCCTATGTTTCATAGTCATGGCAAGTTAACCTTCAATCCGTCGTATGCCAGTTCCACGCCTGGCGGGAGCTCTGCGTTAGCCGCGTCATGATCGTAATCGTGCGTCAAGTGTGTTAACAAGGTGCGCCGGGCGCCGATGCGTCGGGCGGCCGTCAGCGCCTCGTCCAGACACATGTGCGTTGGATGCGGCCTCAGCCGCAGCGCGTCCAGCATGGCCACCTCCACGCCGGCGATCTGCGCTTGGGCCGCAGGGGGAACGGCCTGGCAATCGCTCAGGTAGGCGAGTCGTTTCGCGCCGCCTTGCTCGAACAAAAAACCGTTGCGTGTGAACCGACCGTGCGGCAAGGGCAGGGGAGTGATGCGCAGATCGCCGATCTCAAACGGCCCGGTAAACACGCGTTGTTCCGGGATGAAATAGCCCCTCGGCCACGGCCCGTCGTGAAACGCGTAAGCGAAGACCCGGCGCAAATCTGCCATGGTTGAGGCGTCGGCGTAGATCGGAAGCGCCTTCCCGCCGCGCAGATCGCAGAAACGCCGGCAGTCGTCCAGCCCCATGATATGATCCGCATGTCCGTGCGTGAAGAGGACGGCATCCAGCCACCGAATGTTTTCGCGCAGGCACTGCGTCCGGAAGTCCGGCGGCGTGTCCACGACCAGCTTCACCAGATCCGTGGCAACGTGGATCGCCGGGCGCGTGCGGTGGTTCTTGGGATTGGCCAGGAAGCTGGGCGGGTAATCCGTAGCAATCAGCGGCACGCCCTGCGAAGTGCCGCTGCCCAAGACTGTCAGTGAAAATGCCATGCCGAGTTTTTTCTTTGCCCAATGCCCGCCAAACCGCTCAAATTGAGCCCGCAAACTCTAGCATGTTGACGACGCTGCGCATCAAAAACCTCGCCCTCGTGGCGGATCTCACGCTGGAACTCCAGCCGGGCTGCAACGTCCTTACTGGCGAGACCGGCGCGGGCAAGTCCATCATCATCGGCGCGCTCAACCTCGTCCTTGGCGAACGGGCCGATCGCACGCTCCTCCGCAGCGGGAGCGAGAGTTGCACGGTCGAGGCGGTGTTCGACATCGCGAAGCTCAAAGCCCCGTTCAAGGCCTTCCTCGAGGAGAACGGCTTAGAGCCGTGCGAGGATCACCAGCTTGTCCTCAAGCGCACGTTCACCTCGGCCGGCGCAAACCGGCAGTTCGTCAACTGCTCGCCCACCACGCTCGCCGCGCTGACGACCTTGGGCGAATGGCTCGTGGACATGCACGGTCCGCACGACCACCAGTCGCTGCTGCATGCGGCCAGGCAACTGGCCATTCTCGACGCATTTGGCGGATTGGAAAAGGAACGTGAGGCGTTTGGCGAACTCGTCCGGCGGCGCGTGGCATTGGAAGCGGACAAGGCTGCATTGATCGTGGACGAACAGACCTACGCACAGCAGCTCGACCTCCTGCGTTTCCAGGTGAGGGAGATCGAGGGCGCGCGTCTGCAATCGGACGAGGAGGAGCAGGTGGTGCAGGAACACCACCGCGCCAGCAACGCCGCGAAGCTGCTGCATCTCGGTCAGGCCTCGCTGGACATGCTCGCCGAGAACGAGGCGTCGCTGCTTACGCAAGCAGGCATCGTGGGCCGGACCTTGCAGGAACTCCAACGCGTGGACGCCAGTGCCGCGCCGTTGGCCGAGTTGCACGAGCAGGCAGTCGCGAATCTTCGCGAACTCCAGGGCGCGTTGTCGCATTACCTGGACAAGGTGGACCTCGACCCCGCGCGTTTGCAGGAGCTGGAAGAGCGGCTCAATCTCATTCAATCGCTCAAGCGCAAGTACGGCACCACGCTGGCCGCGGTGCTGGCGTTCGGCGACGAGGCAAAGCGCAAGCTCCGCAGCCTTGAACAACGCGACGTGGAACTGGCGCGGCTCAACGCGGAGTTAAATCGCATCGAAGGCGAACTTTGGCGCTCCGGTCAGCGGCTCTCCGCGGCCCGCCGCAAAGTGATCCCACAGCTTGCCAAGGCCGTGGGCAGGCAACTCGCCGACCTCGGCTTCAAGCAGAGCAAATTCGATGTCGCGATGACGACTTTGGGGCCGAGTCAGGCAGGATCCAATCCAGAGGCGCGGGCCTCGCGCCATGATGGCCAGACGGCGCAGCGCGCCGTCGCTGCCCATTCGTCCGGCCTCGATACGATTGAGTTCCAGTTCGCCCCGAATCCGGGTGAGCCAGCCAAACCGCTTCGCGCCATCGCCTCCTCCGGCGAACTCGCCCGCGTCATGCTCGCCCTCAAGACAGTTCTGGCCGCTGAGGATGAGATTCCCGTGCTGGTCTTCGACGAAGTGGATGCGAACGTTGGCGGCGAGACGGCGAACGCCGTTGGCGAGAAGATGAAACAGATCGCCGCCAAGCGACAGGTGCTGTGCATCACGCACCTGCCACAGGTCGCCGCGGCAGCGGACGCGCATTACGTGGTGACCAAGCAGGTTAAAGACGGGCGCACGATTTCCGAGATCGAGCGGTTGGACAAGAAGTCGCGAATCACCGAACTGGCCCGGATGCTAGGTGGCCAGACTGATGCGGCACGCAAGCACGCCGAGGCGCTGGTCAAGTAAAGCCCATCTTGGGAGCGAAAGACTCATGATCCGCATTCGGTCCTATGGTTGATACTCGAAGAGTTAGTGGACCGCGGGCCGTCCCGGCCCGCAGCGCTCAGCCTCTTCATCGGCGCATGGAGGTTGTACCTTGCTCGACATGCGGGTGGCTGTGTCAGTCGGCTGCAGGCGTTCTCGTGATCAGGCGCACGATCTCTGCCGCGGCGGCGAAGCCAAACGCGCCCGTGACGAAGCAGGCTGTGCCAAAGCCGCTGCGGCAATCGAGCCGCAGGTCCGCATCCCGTTCCGGCCGTTCGCACACCGAGCCGTCCTTCGTGGGGAAGACCTGGGCCTCCGGTGAATAGACGCAGCGCACGCGCAACTTCTTCCGTGGCGCGGGCGGGAATCCATGGTCCTCGCGGAGCGTGTCTCGGGTGACCCGCAGCAACCGGTCGTGCGTCACGCGGGCCAGGTCCGCCACGCGGATTTGGGTGGGATCGCGTCGGCCGCCGGCGCCGCCCGTGCTCACGATGGGAAGGCCACGCTCGCGGCAGCGGATGATGAGCAGCGCTTTGAGCCGCGGCCGGTCGATGGCGTCCAGCACGGCGTCGTACCGCGTGGCGAGAATCTCGTTCGCGGTGGAGACAAGGAACTGGGTTTGCAGCGGCCGGACCTCGCAATCGGGCTGAATCAGCCGGACACGCTCGGCCAGGACACCGACCTTCGGTTTACCGAACTCACCGGTGACCGCATGGAGTTGGCGGTTGACGTTGCTGACGCAGACTTCATCGAAGTCCACGAGCGTCAATGTGCCGACGCCGGTGCGCGCCAGCGCTTCCACTGCCCAGGACCCGACGCCACCTACGCCGACGACGCACACGTGCGCGCGGCGGAGACGTTCCTGTGCTTCTGCGCCAAGCAAACGTCGCACGCCGCCGAACCGGGCTTCGTAGTTCTTTGTCACGGCAGCGAAATACGCAGCACGGGGCGAGGACTCAATCCGAAAAACGCAGATGTTCCGCTTGACGTGGCAGCGGCGTCGAGTGCTTGCATCCAGCGGAGTTCACTGCCGAGCCCGGTCTTGCGACGGGTTAAGATCGGGTCGCCATGACCTGCTAATTCAGTACATTTTTGCCGTTGACTGCCCCCTGACTTCGGCGTAATCAGGGCACGACTCTGGAATTGAAGCCCAATAGGGAAATCACGGGAGCGGGTTGAGGTTGGGGCGGCTTTTCTGGAGTCGGCAGAGAACGACGAACTCAAGCAACAGCAACTTCGCATATCCCATGCAAACCCAACGTACCCTGAAACCTTTCATAGTCGTGGCGGGCGTGGCCCTGCTCAACTGGGCCGCGGCTCACGCCGATTATCAATCTACGGTCCTGAGCGACGGGCCGAAAGCCTACTACCGGCTCAATGATGATACGACCCGATCCCTCATCAATCGCAACATTGGCAGTCTGGGAGCTGCCGGGGATGCCACCAATGACTTGGCCACGCTGACTGGCGGGGCTTTGCATTCCATTCCGGGTGCGATCGTCGGTGACGGCGATCGAGCCGCATACTTTGACTTCACAACCCGGACCGAGATCCCGTTTAACTCGGCGCTGAACACGCCAAACACGCAGCCGTTCACGGTCGAATTCTGGGTGCTGCCAGCGAACGACCAGGTTGGCACCGGGATGGGCGTGATTGCCAATCGCTTCGTGCGCGTTGGCGGAAGTGACAACCGGCAGGGTTGGGTCATCTATCAGCGTGGAGCGGATACCAACCATCCCAACACCGGGCCTGGCGTGGGCTGGCACGTTGTGATGTATGATGATCTGTCCACGAGTTCCAGACTCCAGGTCCGGAGCGAAGTTCCGTTCCAACTTGGGAAGTGGCAGCATATGGCGGTTGTTTATGATCCGGTGCAGGTCAGTAATGCGACGCTCACCATCTACATTGACGGCGCGCAAGCCAATCAGGCGGTCTGGACTGGTGGCTCCAGCGGGACGGCGCCGGGCTATGGCCCATGCACAGGAACTCACGATGCCGAAAACGCTCCGAATGGACAGCCGGCGATGGCGCTCGGTGGGTACAACAATTCGAACCCCGGCGGCGTTTACGGCAATGCCAACCCGTGGGTCGGCGGACTGGACGAATTTGCCTGGTATCCCGCGAAGCTCACCGCAGAGCAGATACTGGCGCACTTCCAAAACGGGACGAATGCCAATCGCACCCAATCTTACAGCTCGCTGATTCTGTCGCAGAACCCTACGGTTTATCTTCGGCTCAACGAGATTGCTCCGGCGCCGGACCTCGCGGTCAACATGGGGGCTTTGAAGTCCAGTGGCCTTGGCGTCCACACCAACGGGGTAAGGCATCCGGCTCCCGGCGCCATCAAGTCGGACTCGTCTTCAGGCGCGGTTGCATATCACAACCGAAATGGCAACAGCACCACGACCCTGCCGTACAACTCGAGGAACAACGGTGACATTACCGGTTCGGGCACCGGCAGCGCCGGGACGCCGTTCACGTTCGAAGTGTGGCTGCGCCCCATGCGCGACCAGCAAGGCGGCCAGTGTCCGGTGAACAATCGGTGGCCCAAGCTCGGCCATCGGACCGGCTGGGTCATCTTTCAGCGTTTCCCGAACGCGTCTTATGCCAACGTACCAGGCATCAACAACGAGGGTCACGGATGGTGCTTCCGCATGTTTGACGGGGCGACGGGTAGCGGGCACGACGTCTTAACCGGCTACCTGAATCTTCCGCCGGAAGATCCGCTTTACCACGCTGGCGACTACACCATTGGCAAGTGGCAGCATTTGGTGGTGACTTGGGAACCCCAACAGGATAATGGCGACCCGGCTGGCACGGGAAACAACCAGTGGCAGGGCGTCTTGACTGCATACGTGGACGGTGCGCCGGTTGCCTCGAATACCGCTGCCCTGTACGCCGCGAATGCGAATCCGCCCGAAGACGCTGGCGTCCCAGCGGATTTGGGGATCGGTTCCTATAACGCCGCTTCCGGCCTTGGCAACAACTCGTTTGAGGGAGATGTCGCCGAATTGGCAATCTACAACAACTGCGTTCTGACGCCGGATCAAATTCTGGCGCACTACCAGGCCGGCACGAATTCTACCTTCGGCACGAATTACGCCACGCTGGTCATGACGGCTCCAGCGGAAGCGTACCTTGCCACGGTTGGCGCTCCCATCCCGGAAGGGACGATCCCTGCCACCTATCTTCGGCTAAATGATAGCGCCTATTTCCCGGCCGCCAACAGCGGTTCGCTGGGTTCTGCGGCCGACGGCAACCTGAGCATGACCACCAACGTGGTCGCGGGCCCGCAGTCTCCGGCTTTTGCCGGCTTTGAATTCTCGAACACTGGCCTGCCTCTGGACGGATCGAAGCAATGGGCCAGCTTGAACAACCCCGCGGGCCTGAACCTCTCCGGCCAGATTACGCTGGAAGCCTGGGTGAAACCGGGCGCAACCCAGGCTGACCCCGCGCGCATCATCTCCCACGGACCGCCGACGCTCACGGATTACGCTGTCGCTCCTCCGGAGAACGCGTTGACCAACAGCTCCGAGGTGTTCCTGAAGATCGATGGCGCGGGCGCGAACTATGTGGTCGGTTCGACCAAGGCGACCTACACGAACAACGTCGAGTTTGAGATCACTACCTACGCGGCGAGCTTCCCCGTCCCGACGGGCGACCTCGGTGGCGCTAATTGGATTCACCTTGTGGGGACGTACGATGGTGTCAATTGGAAGCTCTATCGGAATGGCGTGCGCGTGGCGACCTCTCCCGCCGCCGTGGGTGCGTTGCCGGTGACTGATGGTGACTGGGCGATTGGTTCGACGGGCAACGGCTGGGCGAACAACTTCGCGGGCGACGTTGACGAAGTGGCGATCTACGACAAGGCGTTATCCGATGCGAGCATCGCCACGCATTACCTCATGGGCAAGGCTGGGACGGCGGCCCTCACGGTCGTCAAGTCCGGCGCCAACGTGACGATCAGTTGGCCGGCGGGAACCACGCTCCAGCAATCCTCGGCAGTCACCGGCACCTACGAAGACGTGCCCGGCTCGCCCACGTCGCCCCTGACCGTCCCGGCGAGCGGGACGAAGTTCTACCGTTGGCGACTCTGATCGGTCTTCGGAATGAACCGGCCGCGGGCCTCATGGGCTCGCGGCCTTTCTTTCGTTATGGCGGGGAACCCGCAGCGAGAGGTGCGTTGGCGACGGGGCGCTCGCCATGAGGCTGTGGCGCTTCGCTCGGGTTTTCGACAACGTCCACTTGCACAGCCATGCAGAACCTCCATCATGCCCGAGCCATGGTGAAGCGCCGAAACGGAATCACTCTCCTCGCGGTAAGTAACCTCCACACCGAGGAAGGTTGGCTTTACCTGGCCGGCATTCTGGACCTTTATAGCCGACGCCTGGCCGGCTGGGCCATGAGCGAGCACATCGACACCGAACTCATCCTGGCCGCCTGGGGCATGGCCTGGACTCAGCGCCAGCCGCCCGCAGGGCTGGTGTTTCACTCCGACCGCGGCGTGCAATATGCCAGCCACGACTATCGCCGCGCACTCAAGCAAACCCAGTCCATCGCTTCCATGAGCCGGAAAGGCAACTGCTACGATAATGCCGCCATGGAATCCTTCTGGAGCACTCTCAAACACGAACTGGTCTACCGACGCCACTTCCCAACCCGAGCCGAGGCTCGCTAGGCCATCTTCGATTTTATCGAGGTGTTTTACAACCGCCGACGTCTCCACAGTTCCCTCGGCTATCGCTCGCCCATTGACTTTGAAAACCAAACCAAATAGTCAACAAATGACCTCAATTCCGGTGTCCGTCTTTTCGAGGCAAGCCCAGTGCGGGTGATGGCTGAGCGGCTCGCACGAGAGCTATTCGAGAAGTTTCACTGGCCGTTCGCGCAAATCCTCGAGGACTCGCCGCTGCTGGTTTCCGAGCGCGATGCCGAATACCAGTTCCGCACCTGGCTGCGGCTGTGGCCGGCACATTGTCATGTGTGGATCGGCGACGTCTTCAGTTCGGGTAGGCCCGAACATCACACGCATTTCCGGCCGTTGTGCGAGTGGTGCCAGATCGGGCCGGTGATGGGGAATTACACCTGCGGCTCGTCCTTCAAGCCGGGCAGCTTTCGGCGCAGCAACGAAAACCTAAACGGGCATCGCTTCCTGGTGATCGAGAGCGACACGCTCGGCAAAGACGAGGTCGGTGCAGTGTTCGCCTAGCGTGCGGTTCTGCTTCCGCGCCTCGCTATCAATGGGCAATCGGCTATCGACGCGCGCGGCGCGTTCGGCTTCGTCTTTGGCTGTGATGTCTCCACCGGTCGACGCACGCGCTGGATCGTCAGCGGTTTGCCCAGATCGGCGGCGATCCACGCCTGCTTGGTGCCGCCGTCCGTGGCCCAGCGCG
>CAZWJC010000100.1:0-22247 GCA_964634255.1 uncultured Verrucomicrobiota bacterium
CGTCGGCCACGATGAGCGTTCGCTCGAACTGGCCGGACTTGGCGGCGTTGATGCGGAAATACGTGGACAGCTCCATCGGGCAGCGCACGCCTTTCGGGATGTAGCAGAACGAGCCGTCGCTGAACACGGCGGAGTTGAGGGCCGCGTAATAGTTGTCCGTGTAGGGAACGACCGCGCCGAGGTATTTCCTCACCAACTCCGGATGCGCCTGCACCGCCTCGCTGAATGAGCAGAAGATGATGCCCTTCGCCGCAAGTTGGTCGCGATACGTCGTGCCCACCGAAACACTGTCAAATACCGCGTCCACCGCCACGCCCGCGAGCCGCTCGCGCTCCCGCAACGGGATGCCGAGCTTCTCGTAGGTTTCGAGGAGCTTCGGATCCACGTCTTCGAGACTCTGCGGCCCGTCGGTCCTCTGCCGCGGCGCGGAATAGTAGATGATGCTTTGAAAATCAATCGGCGGGTAATGCACCTTGGGCCATACCGGAATAGCCATCGTCGTCCAGTGGCGATACGCCTTGAGCCGCCATTCGAGCAGCCACTCGGGCTCGTTCTTCTTGGTCGAGATGAGCCGAACGATGTCCTCGTTCAACCCCGGCGGCGCGGCGTCCGCCTCGATGTCGGTGACGAAGCCGTACTTATATTCGGTTTTGACGAGGCCTTCGATGGTCTCGGTGGCGGTGCTCATGGTTCGAAATCGCTGCTCGCCCCAGATTCGGTAGAACTCCGGCGGTTGGCAATCGCGTAATGTATCGCCGGGCGGATCCGCGGCTGAAAGCCGCGTCCGCCAACCATCGCGCCGACGCTGTTGTGCCGCGTAGTGATCATCTTGGGCAGGCAGAACTTAGCGGCGGGGTGGGGCTTGTCAACGCTGGCAGGCGACTTGTGGTCGAGTGGATTTTGCATTTCCGTGACAACTGCGCCTTGCCGTCCGGCTACTCTCCGCGCATAAAGAACGCACATGGCGGGCACACGGGCACAACGCAAACCGACTTTCCTCTGGCAGGCAGTCCTGATCCTGCTGCCGGTTGCTGTGCTGGCGATCGTGGGTGCCGCTTCGCTGCGGCAGGATCGCCTGCTGGCCGAGCGTGAGGCTGCAGAGCGAGCGCAAGCCATCGCGGACGATCTCCTCCCGCGCGTCTGGGCGGAATTGACCAGAACGAACACCGCCGACGGTTCGGGCCGCCTTGTTTTCCAGACGGACGCTGCCGGCCAACTGGTCTTTCCGCCACCGTGCGACCTTGTTCCGACGCCGCAGCCGCTGGACTTGGCGGAACTCACGTCTGAGCAGGCGCGGCTTTGGCAGGAAGCGCACGAGGTGAAATATCCCGCGAGAATCTTCCCGGCGAAGGAATACGATGCCTTCATCGCGTCGCATCCGCCGACAAATTTCGCCGCCCTCGCGCGTTATGAACAGGGCTTGGTGTGGCTGAAACACGGCACTACGCCCGTGTTCGCCAACCAAATCGCTGAGGCATTTGACGCGATCCGGCGGGACTACCCGGGAGCTGTCAGTGAAAGCGGATTGCCATTCCGGACTCTGGCCGAGTTCAAACTGCTTGAGCATGATATCCCCACGCTCCTGCGACTCGGGGCGGCCAAGGTGATTACGCCGCGGCCGGCGTACCATAGGAATAGCGCCCCCGCTACTGCTGTTTCAGTCGTCGCGCCTCAATCCCCTGAACCCGTCGGCCGGCCGGCCGAGCCGCTAACGGTGGAGATGTTCTGCTCTAACGTGGTCTGGCAGCCGACACCCCTCTCCGCGCACTTGCTGGAGGCCCTCCGGAACCAAGCCGATGACAACATCCCCGAAGTGCTGCCTGATGGGCAATTCCGGCTCAAGGAACCGGACACCACGGACCGTCAGACGCTGCCGATTGATTGGAAGCGGAGATTAGACACGGCCTTGCGCTGGCAGCGACTGTGGAACGAGCACGAGCGGTTGCGCGAGTTGTATCGCGCTACCCACCCGCGCCTCGACAAGCCACCGACCTTGATCTTCACGCAAACCAAAGCCGCCGGTCGTTGGCTGCTGGCCCGCGTGGACGAAAGTCCGCCCAATCGCACCTTCGTTTGCCGCCCGGAGTCAGAAGTCGCCGCCGCACTTCGGGCATTGATCACCAAAGCCGGCAGGGTACCGGATTACTTCGGCGTTGGCCTTGAACTGGGCGGAGAGAAGCCGGCGGGGTTTGCTCCAGATCTTCGGCTTTGGCGAAAAAGCGAACCCGAGGACCTCCTGCGCTTGTATGCCCGCCACACGGGCGCACGTCTTGAATCTGAGTCTGAGAGGTTCTACCTGAATCAGCCAGCCACGAATGTCCTCGCTTCGACCAGCACGATGATGGACGGCGCGGAGGTTTTGGAGGTCAAGGTTTACCTGACCAGCCCCACGGCCCTCTTTAGGCAACAACGGTCCCGGACCTTCTGGTTCGGCGCGCTCATCGCCGTGTCCGCGGTCGCCGCGCTCATTGGCCTTTTCGCCGCCTGGCGAGCGTTCCAGCGTCAGCTTCGACTCAGCAAGATGAAATCCAATTTTGTCTCCAGCGTCTCGCACGAACTGCGCGCGCCCATCGCGTCCGTGCGGTTGCTGGCCGAGAGCTTGGAGCGCGGCAAGGTTTCCGAGCCGTCCAAGCAGAACGAGTATTTCCGCTTTATCGGACAGGAATGCCGGCGGCTTTCGGCGCTGATCGAGAACGTGCTCGACTTCTCGCGCATCGAGCAGGGCCGTAAACAATACGAGTTCGAGCCCACCAACCTCGCCGCGCTCGTGCGCGAGACGGTGAAGCTCATGCAACCCTACGCCGAGGAAAAGGGCGTGAAGCTGGAGGAGGCAACATCGAACAACCAACAACCAACATCCAACATCGAGCTGAACGTGGACGGACGGGCCATCCAGCAGGCGTTGGTGAACCTGATTGACAACGCCATCAAGCATTCGCCCAAGGGCAAAACGGTGACGGTGGGGCTCGAAGTTCGAAGTCCGAAGCCCGAAGTCCGAAGTGCCGAGGCCACTCTCAACGCTCAACGCTCAACCCTCAACCTCTTCGTGCAAGACCACGGCCCGGGCATTCCGGCGTCGGAACACGAGCGCATCTTCGAACGGTTCTACCGGCTGGGCTCGGAGTTGCGACGCGAGACGCAGGGCGTGGGCATTGGCTTGAGCATCGTGAAGCACATCGTCGAGGCCCACGGTGGCCGAGTGCGCGTGGAAAGCGAGGTTGGCAAAGGCAGCCGGTTCACGATTGAATTGCCGATGAACTGAAACACCCAACCCTCAACATCCAACGCTCAACATCCAAGGCTGCTATTGCCCTCAGCAACATTGGGTGTTCGACGTTGAATGTTGGATGTTCGATGTTCCCCAACTCCTGACCATGGAACGCATCCTGATCATCGAAGACGAAGCGCCGATGCGCACGGCTCTGGCCGACGTGCTGGAAGGCGAAGGCTATCGCCCGTTGACCGCCGCCGACGGTGAAAGCGGTCTCCAGCGCGCGCTTGAAGAAAAGCCCGATCTCATCCTGCTCGATATCATGATGCCGAAGCTCGACGGCTTTGCGGTCTGCGCCGAGCTGCGCCGGCTTTCGTTTTCCGCGCCCGTGCTCATGCTTACCGCCAAAGGTCAAGTTGAGGACCGCGTGACCGGTTTGGACGCGGGCGCGGATGATTATCTCGTGAAGCCCTTCAGCACAGAGGAACTGCTGGCGCGCGTGCGGGCCTTGCTCCGGCGGACAAAGCGGCAGGGCCAATCGCCCACCAAGCTGAAGCTCGGCGACGTGGAGATTGACCTGGCCCGGCAAACGGCGGTGCGTGGGCGCAAACCGGTGCGGCTCACGGCCAAGGAGTTCGCCATGCTGCGGCAGATGGCCGAAACGCCCGGCGAGCCGGTGTCGCGTGAGCGGTTCCTCGACGTGGTCTGGGGCTACGCCGCGTTTCCGACGACGCGCACGGTGGACAACCACGTCGCCAGCCTGCGCGGCAAGATCGAGAAGAACCCCGACGCACCACGCTGGCTCAAGACCGTGCATGGCGTGGGCTACAAACTGGATTTGTGAAATGCAGGCAGACAAGAAGATTGATGGCAGGAAAATGAAAAGCAGGCGAGGCATCGCCGAGTTTCTCCCTCCCATTTTCTTGCCCTCAATGTTCCTGCCTGCTTCGGCGCTCGATTTTGCAGAACCGTGACAACTCAGGGAAGCGACCCAACTAAACTCGAACCATGAAAACTGAAGAGAGCAGCTTCGGAACAAGCGCGGAGGTGCGAGAAAGACAGGGCGGTGCAACGGCGATGGGAGGAGCGCCACGATGCAGGACCGCGGGCGGCCACCGCCCGCAGCACTCGGCTTCGCAGCGAGACATTGGAAATGTGGAACGCGCTTGCTGTCCTGGGCCTGCTGCGACCGGGGACCGGTCGCGCTCCCTTTGGTTTGTGGCTTTGCTCCTTTGCGTCCTTGTGTTAATCCCCTTCCGCCTGAGCGCGGCGACCAACGACCTCTCCGGCCTGCTGCAAAAGGGCCTGTTCGAGGAGGAGGCCAACCGCAACCTGGACGCGGCGGTGCAAGCCTACCAAGCGCTCATCACAGCGTTCGATCAGGACCGCAAGCTGGCGGCAACGGCGGTGTTCCGGTTGGGCGAATGCTATCGCAAGCTCGGCAAGACCAACGAAGCCGTGCTGCAATACGACCGCATCGTCCGCGAGTTCGCCGATGAAACCACGCTCGCCACGCTGAGCCGGCAAAATTTGGCAGGGCTGGGTACAAGAACCGAGGCTTCAGTTTCCCCCGCTTTCACGCAAGCGGCGCGACAGGAACAGAAGCGTTTGCTGGATGGAGAGATCAAGCTGCTCGAACAAGATCTGGCCGAAGCCAAGACGCGGTTCGAAATGGGTGCCGGCCCGCAAGCAGACGTGCGGAACAAGGAGCGCGAAATCCTGCAACTGCGCCGGCAGTTGGCCGGGTTGGGCGATGGTGACGAGATGGCGATTCAGCTCAGGGATGATGCCGCGGCGCGTGACGCTTGGCGCCAGTCGCTGACTGAAGCTGAGCAGCAAGAGCTGACGCTGGCCACTCGGTTGAAGCAGATCGAGTCACTCGGTCGGGAGGAGCAGCGTCAGATGGTTCTTCAACTCGCCCCCAATGCGGTGCTGGATTCTCTGTTAAAACAGATCACAGAAGCGGAGTTGAGCCGACTGGCGCTCAGGCAGAACCTCGCAGACAGTCATCCCGAAGTCATCACCAAGACGAAGCAGCTCGATTTTCTCACCAAGCAGGCTGATGCGCAGGTGGAGGGTGCCATCAGAGTCTTGAAATCGAAACGCGACGCGCTGGGAGACAGAATCAAGTCGCTGCAAGCACGCCTGGCCGCGGCCGGGACAGAGACAAACACGACTGTGACCTCCAAAGGAACGGCTGCCGGCACCGTAGACGACGAGGAAACCCAAATCCGCCGCCTTGAGCAAGCGCTAGCCAGATTGAAATCGGCGAATACTCCTGAAGAAGCGCGGAAGCGGATGCAACAGAAACTCGCCGCTGCTACGGAGCAAGTGGACAAGCTGCGAGTATCACTGAGTGTTCCAGACGAAATCGCAGTCATGGATGCCGCCAAGGGAATGGACGATCCGCGCCTTGCCAAATACCGGGCCTACTTCGAAGCCAAACACTCACGGGAAGAAGCGCGTCGTTTCGCAAAGGTCCTGGAGATGAAACTGGCATCAGATGAGATTGATAATGACCTACTCCGCCAGTTCGACGCGAAGGAGGGTTCGCCCACACCAGAAGCTGTAAAGTCGCCTGAGAAACCGTAGGTCGGGCAAGAAGATTGATGGCAAGAATATGAACGGAGGAACACCCGCATCCCCATCTTCCTGCCCTCGATCTTCCTACCAACTTCAGTCCCTTTGCTGCGGCAGAAACAGCGCGATGACCGCCGCGGGCAGGAACAGAAAGCCTGCGTAAAGCAACGCCATCCGGTGATCGCCGACCTTTGAGAAGAGGCCGAAGAACACGGTCCCAAACGCCGCCACGATGCGGCCGATGTTGTAACAAAAACCCGCGCCGGTCGTGCGGAGCAGTGTCGGAAAGAGCGGCGGCAAATACATCGTGTAGAGCGCGAAGAGACCCTGGAAGAAGCCGATGACCGGCAGCCAGGCCAGCAGGCTTGTGTGTTCGCGTGGCGCGTGGTAGGCCGCCATCATGGCGAGGAAGTAGGCCAGCGATATCCAGACAATCGTCCGGCGATAGCCGATGAACCGCGCGATCCAGCCGGCGAAGAAGTTGCCGAGAATCGAGCTGCCGATGACCAGGTACATCGCGGTCGTGGCCAGCTTGTTTTTCGCCTCGGCGGACATCGTGAGCACGTCAGGCAGGTTGCGGAGGTGTTGCTGGTGCCAGAACATGAACGCCCAATGCGCGGTGAGCGACACGCCGCAGACGAGGATCACTGGGATCGTGGTTCGCAACACGTCGCCGCGGAAGAGGTCGCGCACGCCGGGTTCGCCGTGATGCGCATGATCCTTCGCCGCGCGCCATTCCTCGGTCTCGGGCACGGCGCGGCGAATCCAGAACACCAGCAGCGCCGGCAGCACGCCGACGAGGAACAGGTAGCGCGGTGGCGCGGCGGCCATGACGAAGTTCGCCAGCCCCGCGCCGAGGATGCCGACGTTGACGCCGGTTTGCAGGACGGCGGCGATCCACGGTCGCCACTTCCGCGGCCAGGTCTCCGCCAGCAATGACGCGCCGACCGCCCATTCACCGCCGATCCCCAAAGCAGCCAGGAAGCGGAAGATCATCAGGTGCCACCATTCCTGTGCGAAGAACGAGAGCCCCGTGAACGCGGCGTACGTCAGCACCGTCAGGCTCAGCGCCCGTGCGCGCCCGAGCCGGTCGCCGATGCGCCCGAAGAAGCTGCCGCCCAGCGCCCAGCCGAGCAAAAACGCGCCCTGGATGATCGAGCTGTAGCGCCCCACACGCGGATCGGTGGTAGCGGTCGCATGGAGCAGCTCCGCCACGAACGGCGCGGCCACGAGCGTGTAGAGGTGCATGTCCAACCCGTCGAAGGCCCAGCCCAACCACGCGGCAATGCCGGATTTCCATTGCTGGGGCGACAGCGAGCGAAGGGTAGCCGCCTCCGCGTTGGGTGGCGCAGGTGCTGGCTGTGGGTTGGCGGCAGCCGGATTCATGCGTTGAACGGTGCGGAGAGTGGCGGATGTGCCGAAGCCAAGGCCAGTGAAAACTGGATGGCGACGCGCGTTCCTGAGTCAATGGCGACCGGAGCGCGAGCGGTTCCGTGCTCGCAGCGGCATGAAAGTCCAAACAGAGTTCGGGAGACTCCGCCTTCCCATCGAGAGTCAACCGCTGCGCACGGGGACCGGGCGCGGTCCAGCAAGGGCCAGCACGCTACTCGACGAACTCCAGCACACCGAACCGCTCGGGGACGTGGAATGAGCCTTTCAGCACAGGGTTCCAAGCGAGATACGCCTCGTTGGCCACGTCCGAGCGGAAGAAGTTGGCGCGCCACTGCGTGCCCGATACGGGCTTTACGTCAGCGAGCGCCTTGAGCGGGATCCGCAATTCGCAGGTCCAGCTCTGCGCTTTCTTGTCCACCTTGATGGCGCTTTCGAGCCCGCTGCTCCACGCGAAATCACGCTGCGCCCCATTCAGCATCAGGTCCAGTTTCTCGTTCGTGGGCGCGACTTGAAACTCGGCGTAGTGCTTCGGATTCTGCGGGTCGCTGCGGATAAACGCCTCGACCACGTCGCGACTCCAGAGGCTGACCCCCTTCTGGTCCATGCTGTACCGTTCCCTGTCGGTTTGCGCTGGTTCGAAGACCGTGAGCTTCGTGTAAGGGCACTCGAAGGCCAGGTAGAGATAGTCGTTCGACCAGAGCGCCCGCAGGCGGGTGGCGAATTCAGGACGTGCTGTCGCGTTGCCCGCACCGTATTCGAGCCAGACGGGCGTGGCCATTTGCCAAACCGGCTCAGACAGCTCGCCGTCCGGCGCGAAATCCTGGCTGATGCGGCGGGCCGACAGCTTCGGCTGAGGCAATGAGCGCGCCAGTAGTTTGCGAGCGTTGTCGAAATAAATCTTTCGCAGCACGCTCGCCGGCAGGCCGATGGAGCTGATCGTCCAGTCGCCTTGGATCGGGGTCATGTGCGCCCAGTTCTGGTCGCGGGTTTCGAGCCAGCGCCATTCCTTGGCAAAGAACACCTCGGCGTCGGCATCCGTGGGCGGCGGTTCGTTACCGCTGCTGCCGAGAATCACGCGATCATAAACCATGAAGTCGGTGGCGAAGAGGATGCGATCCTGGTGCTTGAGGAACAGCCGGCGAACCTTGTCTGGATCATGGCGGCCGATCTCCGGGATACGCGCGGCGAGGTCGGCCATCATGTTCGGATAGCGGCTGAGGGAGGCATCCACCCATTCCAATTCCTCGGCGTTGTTGGCGAAGTGGACGCAGACAAACGTGGTTTCGGGATGCCGTGCGATGACGCGGTTCATCGCTTCGAGCAGGGATTTCCACGGCGGGAACTTGTTCGTGTCGCCAAACCACCAGCCCGGATGATCGCCCAGTTCCTTCCAGCGCTCGTTCTTCGAGTTGTAGGGTTCCCAGAACGCCTTGGGGTCGGCGACGTGGATGGACACCGGCATGCCCAGCTCGCCGCAACGTTTCCAGACGGGATCCAGCTTGGGATCGTCAATGCGGATGAGCTTGCCCTGACCGTCGCGCAGGCCGACGCCGAGGCGTTTGTATTCCTTGAACCCGGCGGCGCCGAGACGGTGGCCTTCTTCGATCTGCTGCACCGCACGTTCGGAGAAATCCGGCTGGTCCCAACCCCGGTAGTCGAGGCTCATGTATTGGATGAACCGCCCCGGGTAGAGCGTATCCATTAGCGCCTTGTTCCGCTCAAACTCCGAGGGTTCGTCCGGTTTGGCACGTGTGACCGTGCCCCCGCTGAGATTCACGCCGATGCCGACGCCCGCGGCATCCATGATCTTCACGGCGCGGGCGACGTGCTGAGTGGTGCCGTTGATGTGCTGGTGGAGATCGATGATGCGATGCTCGGCGCGCCAGACGTCGGCCTGTCGCCGGTGGGCGGCTGGATCGTCCTTTCCGGCGGCGAGGCACGACGAAACAAAGGCGAGCAAGGGCAGGATTGGAAGGTAGCGCATAAACACACTTGTTTGCGGCTCGCAGCATAGGGCGGGGCGCGGCTGGAGAAAAGCGCCGTTTTCGCCAGTCCCGTTCACAGCTCATGGACGACGGTCCGCCGGCCATGGATTTTTGTTTGTGGCTCAGGGTTTCTGCGCTACGATTGCTGCCGTTCACGGTTCCTTTCTCGGGACCGTGCTGGCTAGACCGCGATATGTCGCAAGCGAACGGATTCGCCCCGAACCAGGCGATCGAAGGCCTCAGCTTTCTTGGCGTCCTCAACGATTGCCTGGATTGCGGCGTTGTCTGTTTCGACGACCGGGGAGGGATCACGTCGCTCACGCCCGAGGCCAGCCGGTTGCTCCGCTTGGCGCCCGATCAGCTCGTTGGCCAAACCTACGAGACCCTTCCCACCCCGCTTGCCAGCATCGTTCATGATGCCTTGACGACCGACAAACCTCTCGTCGGACAGGAGGTGGAATTGCGCCTGAGCGACGCCAACGCCTGCGTGCTGCGGGTGAACATCGTCCGCCCCATCACGACTGAGCGGCAAACGATGGTGGTGGCGGTGCTCAACGATGTGACGTCCGCGCGGCAGCTTGAGTTCGACATCAGCCGGCTGGATCGGCTCGCCAACATCGGCGCGCTCTCCGCCAGCATGGCGCACGAAATCAAGAACGCGCTTGTGGCCGTCAAGACTTTCACCGAGCTGACCCTCGTCAAGCAACCCAACACCGAACTGGGCGAGGTCGTGCAACGCGAGCTGAAGCGGATCGAATCCATCGTGAGCCAAATGCTCAAGTTCGCGGGGCCGGCGCAACCCAAACTCGCGGCGGTCCGCGTCCACGAAGTGCTGGATCACTCGCTCCGGCTGGCCCAACACCAGATGTCGCTAAAGGCCATCCGCCTGCGGCGCGAATACGCGGCCGCCGACGATTGGGTCAATGCGGACGATTATCAGCTCGAACAGGCCTTCGTGAATCTGATCCTAAATGCCGTCGAGGCGATGGGCTTTGGCGGTACGTTGACGCTGAGAACGGAGTTGCTCGCGCCCGAGGAACTGCCCGGCGCCTTGCGGGAGAGTACCCAGTCGCCGCAACTCCGCGTGACGGTTTCGGACACGGGCGTGGGCATTCCCGCCGAGAATCTGGGGCGCCTCTTTGAGCCGTTTTTCACGACGAAGCGTGAAGGGACGGGCCTCGGCCTGGCCATTACCCGCCGCATCCTCGAAGAGCACCACGCGGCGATCAGCGTCGAGAGCGAAGTGAATCGCGGCGCGTCGTTCCGCATTTTCTTCACGCCGCTGCATCGGGCTTAGGGGCAGGGAATGCCTCCGGCTGAGTCATTGTCCTCTTCCTGCCACCGCCTCCGGATTGCCGTCTTTAGCGATCCCCATTTCGCCAGCCCTGGCGAGGCGATTCGGGGGGAGGAATACGAGTTCCGCGCGATTACCAATCCACTGAAACGCTGGGCCTTTCTGGCGTACCGCCATGGTTTCTGGATGCGTCATCCACACCGAAACAATCACTTGGTGGACACCTTTCTGCAGGAGGCGGACGGCTGCGATTACGTCGTGGGCAACGGCGATTATGCGGCCGACACGGCGTTTCTCGGTGTGAGCGACGCGGCCACTTTCGAGAGCGTCCGCCTCTGTCTCACGCCAGTGCGGGCGCGCTTTGGTGACCGGTTGATGGCCGGTTTGGGCGATCACGAACTCGGCAAACACAGCTTCTTCGGGCATTACGGCGGGCTGCGGTTGGCCAGTTGGCAACGCGCTCATGCGGACTTGGGTTTGCAGGGCTTCTGGCGGCAGGACTTCGGGCGCTACGTCTTCCTCGGGATAACTTCAACGCTGGTGGAGTTGCCGGTCTTTGAGCATGACATGCAGGCCGAGGAGGGGGCGGAATGGGGTCGGCTGCGAGTTGAGCATCTCGACCAGATCAACAAAGCTTTCCGCGGTCTGTCGCCAAGCCAACGGGTGGTGCTTTTCTGCCACGACCCCACCGCGCTGCCGTTTCTGGCGCGCGAACCCGCCGTCCGCGAGCGGCTGGCGCAAATCGAACTCACCGTGATCGGGCATCTGCACTCGAACCTGATCCTGTGGAAGAGCCGGTGGCTGTCGGGCATGCCACGCCTCTCATTCTTGGGGTCGAGCATCCGGCGGATGAGCGGCGCGTTGCGGGAAGCCCGGCAGTGGCGTCCGTTCCGCGTGCGGCTCTGCCCTGCGCTGGCGGGCATTCAGGTGCAGCGCGGAGGCGGTTGGTGTTCGATTGAACTGGATCCGACAGGCGTTACGCCTTTGAAGTTTGAAACCCGTCCCCTTCGGCGGTCAAAGCCAGTTTGACGGAGGCCACTGTCACGCCGCAGGAGAGGGGCGAACAGAAGTGACGGTCAAAGGAGCGCGCCCGGTCCCCGGGCGCAGCGGCCAACCTGCAGACCGCGAAGGGACTCTCGCTCGCGCGGCGACTTCCTCGCCCTGCGGACGGAGACCGTCCGCGGTCCGCCTTCCCGGATTTGTGCTGAAATCCCATTTGCAGTGACCGCCACGTTCAAGCGCGCGCTGCAGGAGCGGCCAAGGCGCAAAGGGGATCTGACTCAGCGTCCCAGCAGGCCGTACGGCCGGACGGCATCCGAGCCAACGCCGTATTTCGGCGCGACCTTGAGCGAGAACGTGAAACCGATAGTGAAGTCATCCTCGCCATCGCGCTCCTCCTGCCAGCGAACGGTCAGGGCGCCGGTCCAGCTTCGGAAATCGCGGTAAAGGGAGTAAAGCTGCTCCTGCATGTAGCCCTCGTTCAACTCGTAGAAATGAGTGGCCCGCAGTCCCCAGTTTTCGTTCAGCCGAAGGAAAACACTGCTGAACAGGAGATCGTTTCCTTCGCCCAAGGCCGTGGGGACGTCCCGGTAGTCATCCCGCAGGTAGTAGTGGCCGACGCTCCAGCTCCAGACATTGGCAGGCTGCAAGGTAAGCGAGTGAAAGGCCAGCCGCCACTTGCCTTCATCCACGTCGAGGCGCATTTCGGAGGCGAAGGTGATCCACGAGCGCGGGCGGAAAGTCAGATCGGAATAGACGTCGGAGAACGTGGTTTGGTCCTCGTTCCGATCCAACCGCCAATCGGTGAACAGCGCCCATTCGAGCAGGTTGTCGAGCTGACCGTTCCGTTTCGTTTGCAGTCGGTTCCGCAGCCCCAGGCGCAGCACATTCTGCGCGTCCACCGAGTCAATGGCGTTGTAATTCGGATACTCGATCGGCAGCATGCGCAGGCTGGGAAGCTCGGAGTCGAACTGCGGCAATTCCCAGGGACGCTCGTTGGGCTGGGGCACGTACACGTAATTGACCGAAGGCTCGACGATGTGGCGCAACCCATCGAGCTGGAGCAGGCCGTTCGTGAGCCCCGCCCAGGTGCGCGAGGCCTTGAAGGAGACTTCTGCTCCCGTGTTGAACACACCGCGCGAGATGTCGTCTGAAGTGGCGTTCGTGGCGGTGGACCCGCCGTAATACGTGAACCGGCCGCCGGCCCGCGGGGTCACATTCAGCCAGTTAAAGAACGTCCACGGCAGGAGGATTTGATGGTAGGTGTCGCCGCGAAAGGCGTCATAGTCGGGCTCGGAAACGCCATTCGTCTCGGCAAAGCGGCGGCGGTAGAAACCCGCGGAACTCTCGCTCTCGTAGTAGAGCGGCGACGCCCCAATCTGCTGTCGCCAGCCAGTGAGCTTCATCTCGGGAATTCGCTCGACGGTGTTGAGGAAGTCGTTAACGCGGGGTTGGGCGTAGAGATCGAGTGCGAAGTTGTCCCAAAACTTGGTTGCCTCAAAGAACGAGTTGGGCTGCGGATTCTGGCGGTAGGCGCTCTCGAAGAAATCGTGCTCCATCATCGCGTCGCTCTCGTAGCGAACCTGCGAGCGAAGCGTGAGGTTGGTCCACGGCGTGGCAACGTAACCAAAATGCAGGCGCTGGCGGTCGTCGGGCATCTCGTTGCCGGCGTCGTCCTCGCTGGGGTCCTGGTCGTGGGTGTAGTAATAGCTGAGCGAGGCCTCGCCCCAACGACCCAGGTGGGCATTGAAATCCGCCCCCGTGCCAACGCCCCGCTCAGTTCGGTAATCGAGGTGAACGGAACCGTCGAGCTGATCGTTGAGAAACCAGTTGTAGCTGTTCAACAGGAACGCGCCGTACTTGCCGCGGTATCCGGGCATGAAGGTTAACTGGTTGGCCTGCTCATCGAACCGGCGCTTGTAGTAAGGGAAATAGAAGATCGGCAATCCTCCGACATACAGTACGGCATGGCGCATCTCGACGTATTCGTTTGGGACAATCCGGATCTCCCGCGCCTGTATCCGCTCCAGTGGGCGCTCGAAGTCATCCGTGGTCACGAAGGCGTTGGTGGCGGTGTAAACGTTGTTCGTCGCGTCGCCGTGCAGCCCGTAGGCGCCGGCGAATACCGGGGCGCGACCGGTACGGAACTGCTCGGTTTCCATTTGCCGGGTGATGAAGTTGTAGCGGATGTGCTCCCCAGCCCAGACCATATCGCCGCTTTGAATGCGCACCTTGCCCGCCGCCAGGACTTCTCCGGTGCCCTTGTTGATGGTCGCCGTGTCCGCAGTCAGGACGGCACCACCGAATCGGACCATAACGGGTGTGTTGGCCGTCACGGTGCCCTTCGCGAAATTGATGTCGAGCTTTCCCTCCTTGGTTAGCGCTTTGATGTCCCAATCACTCTGGTTCTGGGCCAACGCGCCGGCGATGGCGAGGCCACAGACGCTGACGAAAGCAAGGATTACGCGTATTCTCATCGGGCACACTCAGCAAAGCAGAAGCGCTGGAGCCTGCCAAGCCGGATTTAGCCCCAGACGCCGGTGTGATCGGCGAAGACGCGCCGATCGCTGGCTCCAGATGTCGGTGTTCGTCTGAAACTTCTCCACACTGCCGTCACCGCAAGGATCGTTCGCGCCCATGGCACATGAGGTGCGCACTCCGTGCGCAGGCAAGCATATGGCATCCAAAGTACATCTGATGAAATTTCTGCAGGAGGTCCGGGGCTACGACCTCGTGACCAACCGGCGGCCCGCCCCGAGTTTGAGCGGCCTCTACCTCTCGCAGATGCGGGCTCACCTGAACGGAACGCACGCGCCCGCCCGTCGCAAGCTCTCCATTACGGTCAGTCCGCAGGACAGCTCGGACACGCCCTCCCCGGTAAAAATAGTGCAAAACGCACCGGCGACCTCCGCCTGCGCCGTTGCCCGCTGAGAGTCTCAGACGCCCCGCGCCCACACGCGAGTCAGCGATTCCACCCGTCGTTGCCTCCTGCCGCTTGCCTGTTCTTGAGACAGTGTCCCGCGTTTGAGACGCCAGACTTGGCACCTGCTTGCGTTCACGGCGCGATGGCCGGCCCCGCAAACTCCACCTGCTCGCAGCCCAGTTGCCGGAAAAGCTCGGTCAGTTGCTTGCGCGTCCGCTCTTCGGCGTCTTTCAGAATCCCACTGCGTCGCGCGGCACGACCGATGTCGTCCAAGGCCGTTTGCCGGGCGGTTTGCTCCAGATTCTTGTCAAAGGCCCGCAATAATCCGGTCTCGCGTTCGACGACGCGGGTCTGGGTTTCATCGAGATAGACATCCGTAATCCGCGGTGGCGGGAGCCGCAGCCGCACGCGTTTGCCGGAAACGCTGACATCCTCGGGCTTGAGCTGGCTGAGGTCCACGCCGGCCTTCACCACGCCTTGTGCGAGCAGGAGCACGCGATTCTCGCCATACCACTTCACGTCCTCGATCACCACGGCCTTCTCGATGACGTACTTGACCGTGACGAGCTGCGAGAGCGTCTGGACTTGTTGCAGCAACGCGGCGTTGGTGTACACGCGCACGCCGCCGCCCCATCCGATCCAGGAGGGAAGCTTGAACCCAAGAAACAGGCCGCCGCCGAAGATCAGCACGATCAGGATCACCAACGCTGCCAACCGAGCTTTTGCCATGGACCGATTTTAACCCGGAGCGCCGAGGTTCAAAGCCTGAAAACGCCACCGCCATCAGCGGCTTCGACACAGTGTTCCCTTTCGCCCGCCAAGCTGGCAGACTCCCGACATGAAAGTGCGATTGGTGCTCGCTTCGGTTCTGTTGAGCTTGGGCGTTCGGGCGGAGGTGACGCCGCTCCACAAACTCCGCCCGCCTGAACAGCAGCAACGCATTGCGAGCGATCTGAAAGCGGTCGCCGTCTATCGCCAAGGCTTGGCGGCGGCGATGGCATTTGCGCGACAACAGACGAACCTGTTTCCCGCAGCCAAATCCGCTCATCCTGAGTTGCCTCGACGCGAGGAAAAGGTGGTCCTTTGGCAGGTTTGGAAGAGCACCTTGGACTACCTACTCGCCCTGGATGCGCTGGAACAATACCACCGCGACTTCTATCGCTTGTCTGGTGAGCGTCGGGCACAATCGTTTGCCGCCGGTTATGCCGCGTTCCTCGCCGAATACCGGTTCAATCTCGAGTTCATTGAGGCGGCGGAGCGGAATCCCTTCCTCGACACGGTCCTCAACGAGCCCGTGCCCGAGCTAGGGCTGCCCGCCGGCACGTACGCGAAGCTGAAGTTCCGCGTCCTGAACGTCGCCATCGCCACGGAGTTCGCGGCCCGCTTGGCGCTCTATCAGACCCTGCGGGGCGGAGCGCCGGGAACATTGCGTACGAGCATGGAGCAGGATGCTGACGCAATCTTGAAGATGGGCCGGGGCACCGGCGAATTGCTTACTGCGAAGAATGCCTTGAAGGTCGTGAAGAACGCCGGTGACAAGGCGTGGTTTCCGGTCCAAGCCGGCGTGGCCGAGTGGATGGGCGACGTGAAAGTGCATCGTGTCGGGCGCTCGCTGATCTCGCCGGAGCAAATTCGCCAACTGCGGCCGAAGCTCCAACCCGGTGATGTGCTGCTCACTCGCCGTGAGTGGTATCTATCGAACATCGGCCTGCCGGGCTTCTGGCCGCACGCGGCGCTTTACATCGGAACGCCAGAAGAGCGGTGCCGGTTTTTCGGCGAGGCCGATTTGGAGACGCGGTTGCACGAACGCAGTCCCGACGCCTATACCCGGAGTCTTGAGCCCCAGGAACAAGGTCACGCCGTGCGCGTCCTAGAGGCTATGAGCGAGGGCGTGTCGTTCACCACACTGGAACATTGTGCCGATGCCGATTCGGTCGTCGTATTGCGGCCCTTGCTGCCACAGCGGGAGAAGGCGACAGCGCTGCTGCGTGCGTTCCATTACGCCGGTCGGCCTTACGATTTCAATTTCGACTTCGCCACGGACGCAGAACTGGTCTGCACAGAACTCGTTTTCAAGGCTTACGAGCCCGCCGAGGGCCTGCTCGGGTTGCGCTTGCCGCTGGTGGACATGCTTGGCCGCAAGGTGCTCCCGGCGAACGAAATTGCCCGTCAGTTCGACGAACAACTCGCCACCGGTCAGGCGCAGTTCGAGTTCGTCGCGTTCCTCGACGGCTACGAACACCAGGGCAAGGCTGTGGAAGCAGGGCTGGCTGAGTTCCGCCAGAGCTGGCGGCGTCCCAAGTGGCACGTGCTGACGCAGCCCGGGGCAAAGTGAGTCCGCTCGTGGTTTCGAGCGAGAATCCAGCGGTCTGAGAGCCGCCCCTGAAACTCAGAGCCGCTTCACGTGGATGCCGCCGCCGCTGGAGCGCAGATGCACCAGCGTTTCGCCCCCATTCACCACGCCTTTCATGCGGGTGTGTTCTTTCTTGCCTTCAATCGTGATCGGCAGATCGCAGCTCACGCTGCCGCCGGAAGTCTCGGCGTCGAGCAGGAAGCCCGCATTTTCCGGAACTCGCACCGTCACGCCCCCGCCGGAGGTCGAGAGTTTCACCGGACCGGGAACCGGCGCCGGCAGCGTGACGTTGATCGGACCGCCCGAGGTGTCACCGTCCACGCGACCCGCGACGTTCACGATCGTGATCCCGCCGCCGCTGGTGCCAACGTGAGCCGGGCCGGCAAAGTTCTTCACGCTCACCCCCCCGCCGGAGGTGTCGCCATCGAGCGAGCCGCCGCCGCCACTCACGCTGATCCCACCGCCGCTCGTGTTGATTTTGATCTTGCCCTCGCAATCGGCGGCATCAATTCCGCCGCCGGAGGTTTCACCGGTCAACGGGCCGCGAACTCGAGTAAAGCGCAGTCCGCCACCACTCGTGCCCGCGAAGACCTCGCCATTCAAATCGGCCACCGAGATACCGCCGCCGGCGGTGTTGAGATGGGCGATGAACTGTGTCGGTACGCGGAGGGTGTACTTGCCCTCGGTCCGGTTGTTGAAACCCCAAGTCCACCGCGTACTGGATTTGCGGTGGGAGCGGATGGTCACCGTGTTGCCCTCCTGGGTGAAGGTGACCGGGCAATCCTTGAGGAAGGCCTCCTCCTCTTTCTGACTCTTGCGCGTGACTTTGCGCCAGACGTCTGCGGTGACTTCGTTGGCTGAACCGGCCGTGACTTCGATACTGCCGAAGTCCACATCCACGATCACCTTCCCGCCCGGTTGGACGGCAAACGTCTTGTTGAGTTGTTCCTCGGTCGCTGCAATTGCGGCCACAGAGGCTGCGAGCCATATCAATGCTGTCAGTTTCATGCCGGATATCAGGTTGTCATTCTCGGGTCATCACGCGAACGGCCATTCTCCGCCCCACGGGCGGCGGCCTGCCAGCGAATAATACCCGAGTATGGAGTCATTTGTTTCACTTTTTTCTGTCTCCAAAAACGCCGCGGGCCGTGGAGTGGAGCGTCCGTCAAAGGCTGAGGCTGCCCGTAGTGGCTGGGATGTCGGAGATGGTCTCGGCAGAGAACAAAACGGCCGGAGGTTGCCCTCCGGCCGATGCGAATACTGTTCGCGTGGCGACTTTTAACGCACGACGGCGTAGAACTTCTGCGGCCCCGTGGTGACATTGACCACGTATGGGCTTGTGGGATTACCGCTTACCGGTGTCCACGTCTTGAGATCGGTGGATTCGTGGAGGGTTCCCGCACCCGTCCATGCGATGGTCAACTGGTTGCCGGAAAGCACCGGCGGAGCGAACTGCGCGGCTGGCATGGGCAGGTAGGCCGAGAGATACTGAGCCGAAATGGGCGTCAGGCTGGCGGCGGGCGTGCTGTCCGTGGAAAGTCGCCAGGCGACCTTCACGTAGTCGCCGCCCCCGCCCTCGGTATGCACCGCGCGGATGAAGTAGCGCGTGCCGGCAGTCAACGTGATCGGCGACGAAGTGGCGGCATCACCGGGTTCGACGAATCCGTCGCAACAGTCGAGTTCATCGGCAATCATCACCGCACCGGCGGGATCCGGTCCCGTGCTGTTCAGGTAGAGGCGCGAGGCATCGTCGCTGGCGATGAAGAATGTGTAGTCTCCAGACACGCCGGGCGTGATCCATCCCGCGATGCAGGAGCCGTAGTTTTCACCTCGGCTGCCGAAGTTGCTGGGCGCGCCGGCCAGATCGCCACCCGTAATTGGCGTACTGTCGAGCGTGCTCACCGCCAAGCTAAGTTCAGGCGCGTACGGATAGGCCGTGTTGCCTTCGAGGTCGGCAACCCCGCCGGACGTGGAACCCAAGTACCAGTAGTCCCACACGAGCTTGCCGGTCGTCAGGACAGGTGTCCAGAATGCGCTCGTGGCGGCATCCATCGTATTGGGAGTCTGCGCCTGATCCTTGACGCCACTGACGGCCACGGAATAACGCTGACCGGGATTAAGCCCGCTGGTTTGGAGGAAAACACTCTTCCAATCACTGCTCACAGTTGCGGCACTGATGGTGACGCCGCTGATCGTGTAGTTGCCCGGGGTCGCGCCCGTGGATAGGTCGATGCGCTCGCTGAAGGTGACTTTCACCAGGAAGGGCGTCGGCCCGGCCTGGTTCGGCGTGCCCAGACCTTCCGCCGCGACGACCGTCGGTTTGGTCGTGTCCTGGGTAATCGTAACCGTGGCCGGGGATGAGTTCGCGCCACCCAGCGGGTTGCTGACCACCAAACGGTACTGGCCCGAGTCAACAGGGTGCGCTTGCGAAATGGTCAAGGTGGCGCTCGTCACGCCGCCGGGATAGTGTGCCGTGCCATCGGGGTTGTTTTCTTCGCTCAAGTCCACCCCACCTTTCTGCCATTTGTAGGTGTTGGGAATGCCGTTGACAGTGGCCGACAACACGACCGTCGCCCACTCGTTGGTGGTGACACTGGCTGGTTGTGCGGCTATGGAGGCAGGCGACCAAATGTAGCTCCAGTGGTTGCTCACTTGGGTTTCCGTTAAGGCGTAGTCGTAGATTGCGACGTCATCAATGACACCGTTGAACGCTAACCCCAGGCCATTCCGGATGCCGATGTATAAAGGCTCGGCGGAGTTGGCCATGATGTCCGTGCCAAAGACAAAGCCTGTGTCGGTGGCTTTCACGGAGCCGTCCGTGTAGAGATTGACGTTCGTCCCGTCAGAAGTGAGCACGACGTGCATCCAGGAACCGACCACCGGCCCGGGCGTGGCAGTCCACCGGTAAACACCCGTTTGGCCCACCAGACCGAGGTCGGCCACCAGATTGTCTCCGCCATTGTACTGGTAGAAGCAATAGCCCGAACGGCCCGTGACGCGGTTTTGCGAAGCCAAGGGGACAGTCAGGCCGGTGTTGCTCGGCTTGATCCAGAACTCCGCAGAGAACGGCCCGGCGGGGTTGTTCAGGGTCTTGGACCAGGGAGCCCGCGCATAACCACCCGCGAAGGTGACGGCGGTATCCGACGTAACGAAGCCCCCGGCGCCGAGGGTTAATGCGCCGCTGTAGGTGGCATCGTTCAGTCCGGCCGAGTCGACGGCTACAGAGCCAGTCGCCTCATTGAGTCGCCAGAAGGCCATGGGGTGCGCATTCATCACGGCGGTCGCGTACCCGGTCGGCGGAGCGACGAACGTCAGGGCGATGGGCTGGGCATTGGTGGCGCCGAAGGCATTCGCGACTGCCAGCGAATAGGTCGCGCTGTAGGCCACGGTGGAATTGGGCAGGCTCAACTCGGCGGTGGTCGCTCCTGCAATGGCCACGCCGTTGGAACTCCATTGGTAACTCAGCGGCAGGGTGCCGCTGGCGTTCACGGTGAGCAGAGGCGACCCTCCTGCCAGCAAGGTCTTTGAACTGGACTGGCTGACGATGCTGGGCGGCGCCGTGTTGGTGCCGTAGAAGTACTTCGAGTAATGGGTCTGAACCGTGGCTTGGGGTAGGGCAGCCGAGTAAACGGCGAGTTCATCAATCGTCCCGACCCAACGGTTGCCGGTATTGTATTCCTTGCCAATCGCGCCAATCCAGAGCGGGGACCCGGAGGCATATCCGAAGCCCGCCTGTTCCTTGGTGCCGAGCGATAGTCCGTTGAGGTAGGCGGTAACATTCGTCTGGTTCTCAAACACGAATGCCACATGCGCCAACCGGCCCACAACGTTGATGGGCGCGACCCAAGTGAGTCCGCCGTTGTCGTTCGAACAGGTCAAGCTGCCTCCGTCCCGACTGACTCGGACCGCGTAGCCAATCGCGCCGCCGTCATAAGCCAGCGCGGCAATGGTTGGGTCGTCGGTCGATGCATTGTTGAGGTACACCACGGCTTCAATCGTGCCGTTACCGGAACTGAATTCGAAGGCCGGGTTGGTCGGCACCTGCACATCGCCATCACCGTTAAACGCCAGGGCCCGCTCACCAAACGCGCGGTTGGTTCGGCCATCGTAGGTGGCATTCAACTCCAGCGCGCCATTGCGCGTCCCGTCCTTGGTGTTTGCCACGATAGCGCCGGTGGAGCCATCCACGGGGAAATGCGCAACGAGGCTGGGCTCGGCAGTGACCGCCGCGCGGTACACACCGACGTTCGATGGATTGGCCGAGACCACCGTGAGGGTGCCTACCGAGCTGGTGACTGAGAGACTTCCGCCAGTGACGACACACGCGAAGGTTTGGCCGCTGTCGGCGGTCGCCACCAGTGGAACAAATAGGCTGGATTGAGTCGCGCCCGGGACGTTGGTGCCGCTGCGGCGCCACTGGTAGGTGAGACTGGGATCGATCACAGCGCCGACGCTGAATGGCACTGCGCCTCCGGCCCACACGGTCGCGTCCTGCGGTTGGCTGACGATTTGCGGACCTGGCGGCTTGATCAGGAAATCACTGGTCGAGAAAGCGCCGGGTGCAAAGGTGCAGACACGCGCTTCGTCAAGCAGCCCATCCGGGCCCTGCCAGGAGCCCGGATTACCGATGAACATGTTACCCGCCGAAGCCGTCGTGGCATGGCTGGTATCGCTCGGTCCACACGCCACTCCGTTCGTATAGAAGGTGGTCACTCCATTGTCATTGACCATCGCCAGGTGGGTCCAGCGATTGGTATCGATGGGCATTGAGCCGCCAATGTCACCATAGCCAACGATGGTCGCCACGTATGAGGAGGTTCCATCCCCGTTGTCCTTCACGCGCAGTGCGTAGCTGCCGTTGTTCTCGCCGGAACTGAACAACCAAGCAGAGCCGCCCATGTAACCCTTGCCGTAGGGTAGCACCGAGATCTCAATGAAGAAATTGGCCAGTGGCGGGTTGTAGCCAGTGCCCCAAGTCGTGCAGATTCGCGTACTATACCAACCCGCCCGCGTACAACTGGTGCTGGTATAGCCCGAAGTGCCCAGCGGCCCCCCCACGCCGGTCGGCGTGAAAATGCCGCTGAAACTCCCGCCGAAAGCAGGGTTGTTCGGTGGGACGTGGGAGTAAGCAGAAGTAAAATGCCGCCCGTTCCCACTCGCATCTTGAGGGTTGGCGGCATCACCGAAGTGATACCAGCCTTGGACGGTGACAGCGGCGTGACTGGTGAGGACACCCGCGAGAAGGGTCGTCGTGATTAGGAGGATTCTTCGCATAGGATTCGTTGTCAATTGGAGTTGGCTCGTGTCGGAATACAGAACCCTCCGTCCCCTCACACTTCCGCCCAACGACAACCGCATGCACAAAGCACATCGTGCTTTCGCAAGTGGCTGGGGTTCTGGATTCGAGGCGACTCTGACGGAAGACTCGCGTTCTGTCAAGCCAAGTTACTGCCAGTGTCGGAACTCCATGAGAATGTCCCCCTGCTAACTCGATAAGAATGTCCCCCTGG
>CAZWJC010000101.1:0-22112 GCA_964634255.1 uncultured Verrucomicrobiota bacterium
GACGACCGTTCGGTGAACTGGCCGTAACCGGAACAATCAGCGACTTCCCCGCGGGAATCTTGGCGCTGGGAATGGGATCAATGGTCGGCGCTGCCAACAACGAGACGGCAAACGCGAAGGGAGTGAGTGTGAGGAGGTGTTTGCTCATGTTCATGCTGAAAACCGAGGAGGGAGGACTGGGAAAGCGCATCAGCGCGGCCGCGGCAACTGACCGTCAATGATCCCGTTGCTAGCCACCATGCTGTAGACCTCGTAGCCGGCCAATTGGCGTGACCAGAAACTGCCTCCGGCGCACTCCACGATGAGCGCGCCGGCCGCAATGTCCCAGAGGCGGACCTTGCGCTCCACGTAGGCATCGAACCGGCCACAAGCCACGTAAGTCAATCCCAGTCCGGCGGAACCCATGATGCGAATCTTGCGAGCACGTCGGCACAGCCAGGCAAAGTACGGCAGCGATTTCTCCAAGTTCGCCTTCGACTTGGAGAATCCGAACGTAACCATCGCCTCCGCCAATTTTGCCCGCCGACTCACTCGAATCGCGCGACTGTTCATTCGCGCCGGCTGGCCTTTGATTGCCGTCCACATCTCATCGCAGAACGGATCGAAGGTGACGCCGACGAAAGTCTCATAAGGAGAGCGCTTGGCGGCACCCGTTCGTTCTTCGGGTTTCGAGTTTCGAATCTGGAGGGCAATGCACGTGCAAGCATGCGGCACGTCGTGGGCAAAGTTCACAGTACCATCAATGGGATCCACAACCCAACGCGCCTCGGCGTCGGCGGAACCGGAAACGCCTTCTTCGCCGAGCACCGCGAAGCCTGGGTAATCCTTGTGAAGCGCGCGCTCAATGACCTGCTGGCACCGCACGTCCAGTTCCAGCTTGATGTCATGGTGGCATTCCTCGTTAACCGCTTTGACGGCGTGTAGGTTCTGGTGCATCAAACGGCCGGCCTGCCGGGCGGCAGTCTCCGCACAGGCCAACGCAGCTTTCAGTTCGTTCAGCTTCATGATTCAATCGGCTCTCAACTCAAACACTCGGACGCCAAGCGGCGCCGATTCGGCTCTCGGAATCAAGGATTTTTCGCGCCTCATGCTCCCCCAAACCTCACCCGTTCCGTCACTTCAACTCCTCAAGTTCGAGTTCGTAGGAGAACTTGTCGAAATAGAGATTGTGATCGCCCCACTCCAGTTCGCCGCGTTGGAAGTCCACCGTGTCCGAGCGCAGGGCGCGTTTCGGCGGCGTGAGTTCCTGGCAATGATCGCTGTTTGCGGCCATCCGATACTGATCCAGCCCGCCAAAATAGAAGTCCTTCACCACCCGTCTCTCCTCAGGCGTCAGCGTGAATGCGTAGCGGGTGGCCCAGATACCTTTGTACGGGTCCACGGGCATCCAACCGTACGGAGCGAGGTAGATTTCGCACCAGTCATGGATACTTTTGCCCGTCGGAACCGTGCTCCAGCCGGATTGCCAGCGTGCGGGGATACCGTTCAATCGGCAAAGCGTCATGAACAGCAGCGCCTCCTGCCCGCAATCCCCGTAGCCACGCGCGCGGCAGTAGTCGCTGATATTCCGGATGGTGCAGTATTCGATGGCGTAGCTGTACTTGATGTTATCAGCGATCCAGTCGTAAAAACGTTTTGCCTTCAGGCACGGATTCTTTTCGTCGCCTGCGATTTGTTGCGAGAGGGCGCGCATCTCCGGCGTGAACACGATGTGCGGCACCTCCTTGAGAAACGGTGCGAGCGCGGGATCGTTGGGATTGGACGCGCGAACCTGATCCGGCTGCACGTCAAACGAAACCCCGTACGCGGTGTATTCGTATGCGATCCGAAACTGCGTGGGCTTTCCTAGCTGTGCCGGCTGTTCAAGCTGAACGGAACGAATAGCACTCGTCTCCGGGGCGAGGTGCTTCACCGGGGACGACGTGTTGAGCAGCTTGAATCCGGTTTGGAACGGGTAACTGCGGGGGATTGGCAGCCAGGCCCGCACGAGTTCACCGGTCGGCACCGCGTCCGCATCGGCCGTCACGGTCATCGTAGCCCGAAATCGTTTAGGTAGGACGTAGGGTTTGACTTCCGCGCGAGCCGCCCTTTGAATCGCCCTGCACGAGTCGAATACGCTCCGATCATGTTTCGCCGTGTTCTGCGGTTGCAGCCGCCGCGCGTTGAGTTCCGGGCAGCGCCAGTAAAGGTTGCTGACGCTCGACACCATATAGCGCCGCTCACCGTCAATCTCCCGGCTGTCAAAACGCCCTTCGCCAAGCCAACGCTCAAACTCCTCCGACGTGAGGTCCTTGAGCGACTTCTGCAGCGCGACGGACAACGCCTCCTTTGTCAGCGGGAAATCTTTACGTATACGGTCCAGGCGATCGCGCTCGAACACGAGCTGCCGTCGTTCATCAGCCGGGATCGTGGTTTCCGCCAACGCCCGGTCCAGCAGCATGGCGGCCTCCTTGAACCGGCCTTGCAGTTCGAGCTGCGCAGCTTCGTCGAGAGGTCGCTGGGCCGCAAAACTGGTTTGGCTGGCGAGGACTGCGCCACACACCACTGCGTGTAACCATTTCATCGGACCGAGATAGTGCCCACGACCGTCCGCGGATGCAATATCCGCTACCGGCGGCCACATCCAACCACATCCGCGCCTGCCCCAGACCGCAACGCGCCGTCATTTGCAGCTTGCTTGACCGCGATGATGCCGGAGACTCGACGCGAAGATGAATCACGTCGCCAGATTCTCGCTGGATCGCTGGCTGATCGCCTTGACGCGGGCGGTCAGCCTGCTGAGCTGCATCCTTCTGCCGGGCTGTGCTTCCAAGCGGTTCGAGCCAGCATCCCCAAACGAGTCTGCCTTCGCCACCAATCGCTTTGAATTCACCCAGCCACAGATGGGTGTCCCGTTCCGGATCGTGCTCTATGCCCGTGACGCCGCCACCGCCAGCAACACCGCCCACGCGGCGTTCAGCCGCATCGCGGCGCTCAACCAGATCATGAGCGATTACGAGGAGGACAGCGAGCTGACGCTGCTTTCCCGCACCGCCGGGTCCGGTCGCGCCGTGCCCGTGAGCGACGACTTGTGGCGAGTGCTGCAGACGGCGCAGGCGTGGTCGCGACGGAGCGAGGGCGCGTTCGACATCACTGTAGGACCGGTGGTGCAACTCTGGCGGCGGGCCCGGCGCCAACAGGAATTGCCAGACCCGACGAAGCTGGAGCACGCGCGCCGGGCGGTGGGTTACCAGAAGCTGGTGCTGAACGAGACGCAGCGCACGGCGACTCTCTCAGTGCCGGGGATGCGACTCGATCTGGGCGGGATTGCGAAAGGCTACGCCGTGGATGCGGCCCTGGAGGTCCTACGTTTCCGTGGAATCACCCGCGCGCTCGTTAGCGGCGGCGGAGATCTGGCCGTGAGCGATCCGCCTCCGGGCAAGCGGGGTTGGCGCATCGAAGTCGCGCCGCTGGACGCCACAAACGCACCGCCGAGCCGCTACGTGTTGTTGAAGCACTGCGCACTCTCCACCTCCGGCGATCTGTATCAGCACGTGGAAATCGATGGCAAGCGTTACTCCCACGTGGTGGACCCTCGCACCGGAATCGGTCTCACCGATCACAACCTCGTCACTGTCATCGCCCGAGACGGCACCACGGCGGAAACGCTGGCCAAATCAACCGGCGTGCTTGGCCCCATTGCCGGCTTGAAGTTGGTGGAGGCCACGCCCGGCGCTGCTGCTTACGTCATGCGCCAGCCGGCAGCGGAAATAGAAACCCTCCAATCGAAGCGGTTCGGCCGATTCGTCGAAACACCGGCGGAGGCTCCCAAACCTTCGGATCGGTAGGGCTCGCAGTCCCGCCAAGCCGCGGCGCGCGCCGCCTACCCACCGCAGTTCCCCAAAAACGCGCCAGTGATCGCGCCTATTTCTCCGGCGCCGGAATCCAAATCTTCTTCCCCACAATTAGGCTGTTCGCCTTGATGCCCGGGTTCGCCTTGAGGATGTCGTCCACCGTCACCTTGATCTTAAGCTGCTCCCGATAGGCTTGGGCGATGGTGGAGAGCGTGTCGCCCGCTGCCACGGTGTGCTCGAAACCCGTCTGTGGCCCACCGCCCGTCACGGCGCCACTATCGGTTGGCTTCGTTGGCGCGGTCTTCTCACGCGACTTTTTGCCTGATGAACTGGTAGTACCCGGCAAGGGCGCAGACAGCGCTTTCGCTAGCTTCTCCAGCTCCCGGTGAATCTTCTCGTAGTCTTCCAGCCGCTTGCGGTCCACCTCCTTGATGGCCTCCGCCAAACGCTGGATGTCTTCTTGGGTGGCCACCGGACTACCAGACTTGTTCGAGTCGCGCACGGATTGCAGTTCAGTCACCAGCGCCGTGATGCGCTTGTCCATGCCCACTTTCGCGGCCTGGAGTTCTTCGATGTACCCGCTGAGCTTGTTCAACCGCTCCTCCGTCGCGGCGTCCTGGGCCTGCGCGGCCACGAGCGTGAACAGCACCGACAAAATCAAAAATCGTTTCATGCGCCGACAATGGGAACGCGGGCGTCGTAGTTCAAGGGAAAAACGACGAGCCGATCACCTGAGTAGAAGCTGCGACGCCCCGTCGCGCCCCCCGTGCCCAGATAGCGACGCGTCACTGCATGGAATCCATCGCGCCGCCGGCACGGACGGCTTACCGCCACAACCAGGAAATCAGTGGTGCGAAGGCGAGACTGGGCAGATAATCCGCCACTTCAATCCGGCGGATTTCGAGGATGAGTATGCCGACGGAGAAGATCATCAACCCCGCCGTGGCATTCACCGAATCAGCCAAACCCAGCGACTGGAGGACGGGATCCGCAAAGCGAAGGCACAGCAGCGAGATGGTCCCCTGAAACGCCAGCACCGGCAGCGCCGCCACCAGCACGCCCCAGCCGAACATGCTCACGAAACCCATCGCCGCCAAGCCATCCATCACCGCCTTGATGCCCAGCGGCCAACGGAAACCGCCCAAACCATCCACAATCGCGCCCAGCGGCCCGAGCGGCGCGACACAGAACAGCAGAGCACAGACGGTGAAGGCATCGTTGAACTGCCCGCGCGCACCCGGGCGGGCGGCGGCACAGCGTTGACGGGCGTATTGTCCGATGCGGTTCGAGCCGTTCTGAATGCGCATCAGCTTGCCCGTCACTTTGCCGAGCATCATCGCAAGGATCACGACGGTCAGCTGCTTGAGACACGACAGCGCCGGGCCGTTGATGCTGATCCACGTCAGTTGCAGCCCAAAGTAGATGGTGAAGATCCCCAATACCACCTTGAGCCAGTTCTGGGTGCCCGGCGGAATCCCGCGCCGCAGCGTCAGCCCGGCAATCCCGCCCAGCAGGATGGCCACGACGTTGATGATTGTTCCCGTCACGCGACTGTATCAAACCTCCCCGGCCGTGGGAGCGAAAGCGCAAAGTGCCTGGCTGACGCGAAAAATGGTTTGCGCACTAAACGACGAAGGCGACAATCAGCCGTGCATATGAGTTTATGTACATGATCAAACCAGGCTCGGTGCTGCTCCGCTCATTCCTTTTCTCCCTTGTGGGTAGAGGTGTAGGCCTTCTCGCCTGGGGATTGGCCACCCTTGTCGCTGCGGGCGGGCACGGGCCAGCTTTGGGATTCGCGGTGGCGTTCCCCTACAGTACGATCCTGCATCAGATGCATCCAGGTGCTCCCAATGACCGACTGCCTCTCGTGATGGCTTTGGTGCAGATGCCAATCTACGGCACGTTCCTCGGGACAACATGGGGCACGAGTCATAGGCGTTGTGTGGTGCTATTCCTCGTCGGGGTGCATGTTGCCGCAGTGGCCTTGAGCCTCTTGCCAAGCGTTGTGTACGAAGCATTCTGGTGATGGACAAAGCGACAACCTCACGGCTATGAACTCCCCTGAAAACGCAACTTGCATGAACGAATTCCCTGCCCCTTTGGATTTGAAGCGAGTCAAAGTCCAGCCGCTCGCGCAACGCCGTAGCCTGAATTCCCTGGAGCGGATGCTGGTGGACGCCTCCCAGCCACCGCCCCCCTGCCCTGCCGACATGGCGGCGACCATCAATGACGCCGTCGCCCGGATCACCGCCGCCCGACGACGCATCGCGAGCGTGATGCTGATCTACGGCGCGCACCTGGTGAAAAACGGATTGATGGACGTGGTCATTCGGCTCCTCAAGGGCGGCTGGATCACGCACCTCGCGACGAACGGCGCCGGCACGATTCACGATTGGGAGCTTTCGTTCCTCGGACGCACGGAGGAAAGCGTCCGCCAGAACGTGGCCACCGGCACGTTCGGCACCTGGGACGAAACGGGACGGAACATCCACCTCGCACTGCTGGCCGGCGCGCTCCGGGGCGAAGGTTACGGGCGCAGCTTGGGCCGCTTCATCATTGAGAATGGCACGATCCTGCCGACAACGGCGGAACTCGAGCAACAGCTTCGCGCCGAACCCGCGCATCCACTCGCCCCGGCCCGCGCGGAACTCTTGCAGGCGATGGTAACGCACAACTTGCCGGCGGGGCGGATCGAAGTGAAACACCCGAACCAAGCGAGCTGCATCCTGGCGCAGGCGTTCCAACACCGCGTCCCGCTCACGGCCCATCCCGGCATTGGCTACGACATCATCCACACGCATCCCATGTTCAGCGGCGCGGTCATCGGCCGGGCGGCCCAACTGGACTTCGCCCAGTTCAGTCGCGCGGTGGATGGCCTGGATGGTGGTGTGGTGCTCTCCGTCGGCTCGGCGATCATGGCCCCGCAGGTCTTCGAGAAAAGTCTGAGCTGCGTGAACAACCTCCGCCTGCAAGCGGGCCGCGGTATCGTCCACGATCACACGATCTACGTGGTGGACGTTCAAGACGGCGGGAATTGGGATTGGTCGCAGGGCGAGCCGCCCAAGGACAATCCAGCCTACTATCTGCGCTTCTGCAAGAGCTTCGCTCGGATGGGAGGCGAGATGAAATACGTCCAATGCGACAACGGAGTGTTCCTGCGAAACGTGCTGCGCGAGCTGCAATTCGGCGGCTGAGGAAGCGGAGATCTGCATCATGCCGAGGAGATTGCGAACCACGCTGATTTGGATGGCCGGCGTGTCTATCGCGGTGCTCGTAACCGCGTTGCTACTACGGGCTGTCGCGAGGCCCCAGCCACCTCCGCCGCTGCCGAATCCCAACGGGTACGACAGTTTTGTGCAAGCCGGCGCGCTCGCGTCGTTGCCGGCTACGCATTTTACGGACCTCAGCCACGAGGCTTTGCGTGCGGTAATCCAGACAAACAATGAAGCGTTGCGTCTCCTCCGCGTTGGGTTGACGCAAAAGACGATTGCGCCCCGGGCGGCATTCTATTACACGAACTCCCTCCAAAGCCTGGCGCGCTTGAAGGGGCTGGCCCAACTTCTAGCGGCGGAAGGTCGTTTGGCTGAATTGGAGGACCGTCCTGCCGATGCCGCCCGCAGTTACGTGGACTGCATCCGGCTTGGGAACGAAAGCAGCCGCGGCGGAGTGCTGATCCAACGTTTGGTTGGCGTGGCATGCGAGGGGATTGGCTACCAACCGCTGGTCAAAATCCTGCCGAAGTTGGGCGATGCGGAGCTACGGGAATTGACATCCGGTGTGGAGGAAATCCGGCGTGCGTGCGTCCCGTGGGAGGAGGTGTGGTGCGCCGAGAAGCGGCAATCCCACACCCCGTTCCGATCGCGGTTGACTGAGCCGCTCCAGTGGAAGACGAAAGCGTTGTTCCGGCAGAAGGACTCCGGGATTCTGGCCCAGTTGACCCTGCTGACGGTCGAGTTGGCCTTGCGCAGCTACGTGGCGGAGAACGGCAAGCCGCCCGCGCAGTTGAACGAACTGACCCCCAAGTTCCTGAAAGACATCCCGCCTGATCCGTTCAACGGCAAGCCGCTTGTCTATCGGCCCCAAGGCACGAACTGGCTGCTCTACAGCGTTGGGCCCGACCGCGTGGACAGCGGCGGCGTGCCGGTCATCCGGCGTTCCTCCAAGCAAGTCTCGGTCGGCTTGCCGTTCTTCTCCATCAACGTTCCCGCCGGCGACGTGTTCTACGATTCGACTTGGTGAACCAGCGTCTGGGCACATCTTTGCAGTGGCGACCGGCAAACCGCCGCGTCCCCAAACCCATCTTGCGACGGTTGACCGGCATTGAATTCCACCGCCGTTGGTGCGAACCTGCGCCGCACGACTTATGAAACTCAGCCCCGCCCAACCGCTGGCCGGCATCCTTGAACCGGTCTTCGCCATTCGTACCGAAGAAGACCTCGGCATCGGCGATACCGAAGGCGTGCGCCAGATGATTGACTGGTGTCACCGCCACAAGCTGAACATCTTCCAGACCCTCCCCATCAACGAAACCAGCGACGACAACTCGCCCTACAACGCCATCAGTTCGCTGGCCATCGAGCCCTCGACCCTTGCGGTTTCGCCCAAGCACATTCCTGACCTGGCCACCACGACGTTTCAAGACATTGCCAAGCGCCGGCTGCTGGCGGAACTGAACACGGGCGCGGTGAATTATCCGAAGGTGAAGGCGTTGAAGCGCAAGCTGCTGAACGTCGCCTTTGCGAGTTTTCTCACCCAGCATTTCAATCGGGAAACCAAGCGGGCGCTTGAGTTCCGTGCGTTCATGATGGAGAACGCCGAGTGGCTCTCCGATTACACGCTGTTCCGCGTGCTGATGGAGGAAAACGGCAACACGCCGACGTGGGATCGCTGGCAACCGGAGCATCGCGGCCCGCGGCGGGCGCGCACCTGGCTGCTCTCGCTGCCGGAGCGCCGGCGCGACGACTTGATGCAGCAACAGCTTTTTTTCGCCTACGTACAGTGGATCGCCTTCAGCCAATGGCAGGCGGTCAAGGCTTACGCCGCGTCGAAGCAGGTTTATCTGATGGGCGACATCCCGTTCGGCGTCGGCCGTTACAGCGCGGACGTGTGGGCCAACCGCGGCATCTTCGATCTTGACTGGAGCGGGGGCGCGCCGCCCGAACGGACGTTCAAGGTCGATCCGTTCACCGAGAAGTGGGGACAGAACTGGGGCATCCCGAACTACCGCTGGGACGAGTTGCGCCGGCACAACTTCGATTGGTGGCGAGTGCGCGTCGGCAACCTCCAGCGGGTCTTCCACCTGTACCGCATTGACCACGTGCTCGGCTTCTTCCGCATCTACTCGTTCCCGTGGACGCCGGATCGCAACGCGGAATTTCTCCCACTGACCGAGGACGAAGCCGCCGCGAAAACCGGCGGTCGCCTGCCGGGGTTCAAGCAATTTCCCGACGACACCTCGGAAAACAAAGCCGCCAACCAAGCCCAAGGCGAGGAAATCTTGCGCATGGTGCTCGAAGCCTCGGGCGAAACCACGGTCATCGCGGAAGACCTTGGCGTCGTGCCGGAATATGTTCCGCCAACGTTGCTGAAACTGGGCATTCCCGGCTTCCGCATACCGATGCTTTTCCGCGAGCCGGACGGCAACTACGCCGACGCGAAGCGTTACCCACGCCTTTCGCTCGCCCAACCCGCCACGCACGACCACACGCCACTCGCCGCTATGTGGGCTGACTGTTGGACGAACATCGAGGCTGGGAAAGAGGTGGAGCACAATCGGCTGGAGCTTCGCCGAATGATGGCTTTCGCTGGCTTGAAGGATGAAGAGCTGCCGCGTGAATTCAGCGATCGCGTGCATGAAGCGTTCACTCGTGCGGTGATGGAATCCAACTCCTGGCTGGCCGTGTTCCAGATCACCGACGTGTTCGGCCAAGCCGAACGCTTCAACACGCCGGGCTCCACGTCCATCGCCAACTGGTCGCATCGCTTGCCGCAGACCGTGAAGCAACTGGATGAGGACGCGACGCTCGCGGCCAAGGCGCAGATGTTCGCGCAGCTGGCCGAACGGGGCGGACGGGTGCCAGACGCATCCTAGCCGCGAATGTGAGAGCGCATACGTTTCGTGGTCTGCCTTCTCACGACGGCGGCTACAAAGCGTGCCGGCGGTTCAACCGCTCCTGCCCTTCGCGCGTCATCATCGCGGGATGCCAGGGCGGATCCCAGACCACCTCCACATCCACCTGCTCCACACTGTCGAGCGCCAGGACGGAATGCTGAACACCGGCGGCGATACTCTCGTGCATCGGGCAACCCGGCGTAGTGAGCGTCATCGTAATCTTCACGTGTGCGCAGTTGATCTCGACACGGTATACCAAGCCGAGGTCCACGATGTTGCAGTCGAGTTCCGGGTCAATGACCTGTTTGAGCGTGTCGAGGACGGTAGCTTCGCTGAGTTGAACTGCGTTCATGGGGAAGTTGTCTTGGCAGCTCGGGCTGTCGGTTTCGCCAAAGGTTCAAGCCGCGGATGCCAGAGGTGGGAGAGAATTCTGCCCGTGTTGCAGACCAGCAACGCAACGCTGGCGATCAGGATCAAGCTGCCAGCCCGCACGCCCGCGTTGTTGGCCCACACGATCCCCACGCTCAATCCAATCAACCCGGCGACGTAGAGCCAGTATGCCGCCCCTTGGAGCCGCGCCGAGTAAAGCTCACCGAATGACGGCACGCGGTGTCGGCCCACCTCGCGGCTGTAGCGGCCATACCAAACGAGGAACGGCAAAATCTTGTGAAGCATCCCGAGAATGGCGAGTGTTACAACGCCCAGCACGCCGAGCACGCCGTATAGGTTCTCCAGTTGGCCGGTCAGCGCCGTCAGCGGCAAGCCCGGCCAGCTAAGGACGACTGCCAACATACCCAGCGGCACAAGCAATGCGACCGCCGTAAGAAATTGCCGCACACCCCAATCCAGCGTCTGACGTTTGCGGGCACGAAGCATCGCGCGCACTTCCCAGCCGTAGAGGCCCAGCGCACCAAGCATCACGAACGCGAAGGCGAGTTTCCATGGGCTGCGTAACAGGACGGTGACAAACGTGCCGGCGAGACCGAGGTTCAGCAACCACACCGACCACGCAGCGCGGCGCGGGTTTTGCAGTTCGCTCAGAGTGAACATCGGCAGGAGTCGGAAAGAGACGCCGACGATCAGCATCAGAAAGAACCCAACCACGCCCAGATGTGCGTGCGCGTGCATGACGCTGATTTGGTCGAAGCGCTTCACGTAGCCTGCCACCGCCTGCAGTCCGTTCACCATCGCGCCAACGAAGCTTCCGGTCGCCCGCGGCGTAACGGACTCGTAATCACATTTCGCCGCCGCCACGCACAAACCTGCAAGCACGGCACAGCTCAGCCAGAACACTGCGGAGGCAACTGCCGTCGCGATGACGTTCCACCGCGGCACGCGCAACAGCGTCCGCCCTATGTTGAAAGCAAACAGACCGACGCCGAAGGCCAGCGCCGAGCCGTAGTGTCCGACCTGTTTCATATCCCAGCGCCAAAACATCCACACCATGCCGGCGAACCCGACCACATGCGTCACGTAGTGCAGCATCGCGAGCCGTTCGCTGTGCAGCTTCGTCTCCAGCGCCACCGGCACGAGCTGATACACCGCCCCCATCACCGTCGTGCAAGCCCAGCCCAACACGAAAAGGTGCGTCAGCGCGATGACGTATTGGTTGTAGTGGTAGGTTGAGAGCGTCTCTGGCCGGAATGCCAGCCAAACCACGCCTACCAGCAGCATCACGATGCCGGTGAGCACGAACGCCAGTGGCAGCGCGATGGACGGCGCGTTGGCTGTGGCCGGCATGCTGGCAGAATTAAAGGTCGTCGCCGATCGCTGGTCCACGGCGAAGCGGCTTCGGCGTTCGGCATGCGGATTTCGGCCTTCCGCCCCCAGGCGGTCACTTGCGCCGAATGATGGTGACAACGCTTCCATCTGCTTGTTCCTCGCTCTCGCCCACGAACCTACGAGCTTCGAGCAACGGATAAAGATGCATCGGACGACGGTCGGTGTGGGCGTGCAGCCTCGTAGCGGCGGGCAGGCCTTCCAGCGCCTCAAGGATGCGCGTCATCGGCTGTGGCGGTTCTAGACCACGCACATCAAGCTCCGCATCGGAGGGCGCGCCGCAACTGCAGCTACAACCGGCGGACGATTGGGAGGCTGGGGTCTGCACTAACACGCTCGCCTGCTCAGCATCGCGAAAGAAAAACACCTCCCAATCACCGTCACCGATGGGTTGCGCGCTGTGCGCGAACCCTTGCTGACCGAGCACGGCGTAGAGCGGCGTGGGCTCGAAGGGTGCGAGCAAACGCAGCGATTGGCCGTCGTGCAAACCAGCGGCGGCGCTCATGATGCTGGAACACGGCTGACGCCCGGCGCGGATGTCAGCGCGAACGTCCAAAGTGACAATTTCGTTGTTCATGACGCCGCCACGCTAGCCGGTAAGTGGTGGCCGCGCTTTGACACAAATCAAATTGGCCGCGAATAACCCGCGCAAACTTGACTTGCCAACGCGCCGGGCCTTCAGCCAACCTTGGCCAACGAATGACGACCAACCTCGAAGCGCCGCTTGAGAGAAGATTCGTTTCGGCCTTGTTGCCTTGGGTGCTTGCCGCCGCGGGGCTGGTCTTCTTCGCATTGACCCTGAGCCATTGGATCACCGCGAACAGCTTGCCCGCGCTTGGCCGCGTCGCGGGTTACCAATGGTCACCGGTTCTGTCCAACCCGGTTTATTACCTGCTGACCTTGCCGCTTAAATTGCTCCCGGGATCTTGGCTGCCGCTGTGCCTCAATCTCCTCTCGGCCATCTGCGCTGCAGCAGTTCTTGGCCTCCTGGCCCGGTGCGCGGCACTTCTCCCGCACGACCGGACGCATCCCCAACGCCTGCTTGAAAAGGACGACTATTCTCTGCTGAGCATCAGACTGGCGTGGTTCCCGGTAGTGTTTGCCGTGCTGATTTGTGCGTGCCAACTGACCTTTTGGGAGCGCGCCACCTCGGGCAGCTCAGACATGCTTAGCGTGCTCCTCTTCGCTTACGCGGTGCGCGGCCTGTTGGAGTATCGTTTGGACGGCAGAGAGTCCTGGTTACTGAAAGCGGGGTTCGCCTATGCCCTAGGCATCACCGAAAACTGGTTGTTCATTCTGCTGTTTCCGGGATTCATGGTGTCGGTGGTCTGGTTCATGGGGTTCAGTTTCTTCAACCTGCGATTCCTTTCGCGACTCTGGTTGGCGGGCCTGGCCGGGGTCGGTCTGTACTTCGTGCTGCCGGCGGTAGCCGCGTTCAACCCGGATTTTCCGCTGCCGTTCTGGGCCGCGCTTAAGCTGATGCTTGGCCAACAGAAGAATGCGATGGTTGGTTACTGGCAAGCGGCCCGGATCGAGTTAGCGTTGGCGGCCTTGCCGTCGCTACTGCCCATGTTCATCATCGGGCTCAAGTTTGGATCGTATTTCGGAGACACGAGCCGCATCGGTATAGGCTTGGCCAAATTCTGTTTTCACGTTCTCCACGCGGGGCTTCTGCTCTTCTGCACCTGGGTGGTGCTGGATCCGCCGTTCAGTGCCCGCCAGCTCGGCTTGGGCGCTGAATTCCTGCCGCTGCATTTCCTCGCAGCGCTCGGAGTGGCGTACTTCAGCGGCTATTTCCTGCTCCTCTTCGGTGAGCGGGCGCGCGTGTCGGGTATCCACCGTGACTTGATCCAGAAGTTCAACTTCACCGTAGTCGCCTTGGTCTGGCTGTTCGCGCTGGTGACAGTGGCCACGCTGCTGCACCGCAATCTGCCGGTGATCCGCGCGGCCGACGGCCGGATTCTACATGCGTGTGCCGCATATCTCACTCAGGACCTGCCCTCCCAACCGGCGGTGCTGCTGAGTGACGACCCGCGCCGACTTTGGCTCGCGCAGGCCGCCTTGGACCGCCAGCCCGGCAGTCCGAAACATCTTCCGGTGGATACGCGGTTGTTAACCGTTCCCAACTACCATCGCGCGCTCCATCGCCAGTCAGGCGGTTTCTGGCCGAGCTTGCCCACGAATTACCCACCGACGGTGGAGCACGTAATGCTTATTGACTTGGTACTCCGCCAAGCCGCCCAGCGAGAGGTCTGCTATCTCCATCCCAGCTTCGGGTACTACTTCGAGTTTCTGCATGCGATCCCGGCCGGTTTCACCTACAAACTAGCAACCTATGGAACGAACGACGTGTTCCCGCCGACGCTATCCGACAACGTGATCGAGAAGAACACGCGGTTCTGGGAGAGCATCGCGGCGGACGCCCTCCCCTGGCTCGCAAGGTGGATGCCGCAAGTCGAGCCGACGATGCCGACGAATTTCATCCAGCGATTTTACGCTTTCGTCCGCGTGAAGCCACCCATCAGCGCCGATGCGCAGATGCTGGCCAGCTTCCTCTCGCGAGCAGCCAACACGTGGGGCGTGCAACTCCAGCAACTCGGTCACACGAAGGAAGCGGGCGACGCGTTCACACTGGCGGAACGGTTGAACCCGGGAAATGTCGTGGCCGGCATCAACCGCGAGTTCAACCTGAAACTGATCGCCGGCGAGAAGGGCACGGTGAGTCCCACGCGCTCGATCGAGGACCGCTTCGGCGCCGCGCGGAGCTGGGACCAGGTTATCGGCGAGAATGGTCCGTTCGACGAACCCACCGCCTGCTATGAACAGGGACGCACCTTCGCGCTTACCTCCCTCTATCGGCAAGCGATGCAGCAGTTCGAGCGCGTGCGTATCCTGTCTCCGAGCGACGTACCCGCACGACTCTGGCTCGGCAATCTCTACTTGCTCGCGAAGCTCTACGATCGGACGCTCGACATCGCCCGGGAAGTCAGAACCGAGCCACAGCGATTTGCACTGTCCACCACCAACCGGATTGAATTCATGAACCTGGAGGTGTCCGCCCGACTCGGAAAGGGCGATCTTGCCGGGGCAGAACGGCTCACCGAAAACGCGATCAGCCGGGAGCCAACCAACTATCTGCTACTCGCCAGCAGCGCTTCCGTTTATCTGCGGACGGGGCGATTGACGAACGCCGTCACGTTACTCGACCGGCAACTTGCACTCCAACCGAAGGACCCCGAGGCGTTGATGAACAAAGGCTACGCTTACCTCCAAATGGGCGCTTTCGCTCAGGCCATTTCTCCATTGACCCAAGTGCTCAGCCTCCAACCCTCGAATCACATCGCTTTGCTCAACCGCGCCATTGCCAACCTTCAGGATGGTCGACTGGATGCCGCCCAGGCCGATTACCAGGCGCTTCACAGTTTTTACACCAACTTCTACCAGGTGCATTTCGGCCTGGGTGAAGTCGCCTGGCAACGCCACGCCACCAACGACGCGATCAACTACTACACGCTCTACCTCAGCAACGCTCCGCCCAACTCGACGGAATCTAGGATGATAGCAGAGCGCCTGCGCCAGTTGACGCCGGCCTCGCCCTAGCAGCGACGCGATGCGCGTCACGCACCTTATCACCCGGCTGATCGTCGGCGGGGCTCAAGAGAACACCATCGCTTCCGTCTTGGGGCTGCGACGCCGGCATGGAGTGGAGGTTCGGCTGATCGCCGGTCCGACGCACGGGTCCGAGGGTTCGCTGGAATCGTTGTTCGCAGGCACGCCAGACTTGTTGGCGGTCGAACCTTCGTTGGTCCGCCCGGTTCATGCTTGGTTCGATCTCCTAGCCCTCGTCCGCCTGACTCGCACCCTGCGACTTCAACAGCCTCACATCGTCCACACGCACAGCGGCAAGGCAGGCGTGATCGGACGCTTGGCCGCCAAACGGGCTTGTGTGCCGATCATCGTTCACACGATCCACGGACCGTCATTCGGCAAGTTTCAAGGGAGCGTCGCCAACGCGGTATTCAGCCACGCCGAACACTTGGCCGGCAGGCACACCACCCACTTCGTGGTCGTGGCCGATGCCATGACCGAGCAATACCTCGCTGCTGGTATTGGTCGCCGTGAGCAGTACACGAAAGTCTTCAGCGGCTTCGATCTCGCTCCTTTTCAGAAAGCCACGAACGACGCGCAACTCCGGGAGAAGCTCGGCCTCGCGCCGGAAGACATCGTAATCGGCAAGATCGCCCGCCTGTTCAAGCTCAAGGGCCACCACGAGTTGTTTGCCATCGCGCCGGAGTTGGTGCGGCGTTGCCCGCGCATGAAATTCCTGCTGGTTGGGGATGGGCCATGGCGCAGTCGCTTCGAGAACATGGCCGCCGCGGCCGGCCTGCGGGATCGTTTCGTGTTCACGGGCTTGGTGCCGCCGGACGAAGTCCCACGTTACGTCGGCATCATGGATTCGCTCGTCCACCTCTCGTTGCGGGAAGGTCTCGCCCGCGCCCTGCCCCAAGCGCTGGCCGCGGGCAAACCCGTCGTGGCTTACGATTGCGATGGCGCCCGCGAGGTCTGTCTTGACGGCGAAACCGGTTTCTTGATCCGGCCCGGCCACACCCACCGTCTCATCCAATCGCTCGAAACGTTGGCCAACGATGCGGAACTGCGCCAGCGCCTGGGCCGCGGTGGTCAGACCTTCGTCAGCCAAAACTTCTCCGTCGAAACCATGGTGGACGCCCTGTATCGTCTCTACCTGCGACTCGTCGCGCAAAACCGGATCAACGCAACGTGAGTTTCCCTTTCAACGTCTATCTGCCGACGTTGGCGAGCGCCTTTGCCCTCGCCTTGCTCAGCCTGCCGCTATGGCGGCGTTGGGCACTTCGCATCGGGTTGGTGGACGACCCGGGCCACCGCAAAATCCACGATGCCCCGGTGCCATTGGCTGGCGGCTGGGCAGTGCTGACGGGTTTCCTCATTCCGCTCGCACTCGGAGCAGTGGTCCTTAAGTTGGGTCTTCTCGACTCCGGAACGGCCCAACCGCTGAGCCACGGCTTTGACCGCCGTGTAGTGCGCGTGGTGGTCGTGGCAGCGGGAGCGCTGGGCATGCTGCTCATCGGCTGGCTGGACGACCGTCATGAGTTGCGCCCCGCACACAAATTCGCGGGCCAGTTTCTCATCGCGTCCGGCGTTGCGCTGGCCGGCGTGCGCATCACGCTCTTCGTGCCCAGTTTCATCTTCAGCTACGCCGTGACGGTGCTGTGGATTCTCACGCTCGTGAACGCCTTCAACTTCACGGACAACATGAACGGGCTGTGCGCCGGGCTGGGCGCGATTGCGGCGTGGAACTTCGCCCTGTTGGCGGGACGCGAGGGGCAATACCTCGTCGCGCTGCTGGCGCTGGCCACGTGCGGGGCGCTGCTCGGATTCCTACCGTGGAATTTCCCCAAAGCCCAGGTCTTCCTCGGCGACGCGGGCAGCCATCTGGTCGGCTATCTGGTCGCCGTGCTGGCCATCATGCCCCACTTCTTTACCCCCGAGAACCCACGCATTGTGGCCGTCTTCTCCCCGCTACTAATCCTCGCCGTGCCGCTGGTGGACCTCGCGCAGGTCGTCATTGGACGTTGGCGTCGCGGTCAACCGTTCTACATCGGGGACACGAACCACCTCTCGCACCTGCTTGTGCGTCGCGGTTTCAGCCGAACGACTGCGGTGCTGCTGCTCTGGATTGTCGCGGCGGCCTTAGCTGCAATTCCGCTCCTCTGGTAAAGCGGTCTGGACTGTTCACGCCTCCGTCCGGCTGCTGTTCGCGATCGCTTCCGAGAACAGCCCCAGCACTTCGGCCCGCACCAACGCCCCCACAAGCCTTTTCTCGGCAGAGGTGTTAACGACCGGGATGTTCCGCTGCTCGCTTGCCAGCACGAGCGGCAGGGCGTCGAACAAACGCTGGTTGGGCGTGACGCACGGCGGCGGCGGCGTCATGACGTCGAAGGCAATGATCGCCTGGAGCTCCTTTCCGGCGTTGAGAAACGGCTTCAGGTCGTGCAGCGAAACCATGCCCACCAGCCGGTGTTCGGCATCCACCACGGGCAGGAAGTTGTTCGAGTTCATCAGAAACCGGTCAGCCATTGCCTGCAGGGTGGCGTTCTCGCGCACCGGCGGCACCGGCTCGCGCATCAGGTCGCCCACGGTGCGTTCCGTAGCGGCGCCTTCGCGTGCGGATTCCGTTCCAGTTGCCAGCCCACGGAGACGCAGCGGTTCGGTATACACGGATTCCCGATGCAGCCGGCTGGCGACAAGGATCGAAACCACACAGCCCAGCATCAGCGGCGGCATCATCGAGTAGTCCAGCGAGATTTCAAACACGAGGATCATCGCCAGCAACGGCGAGCGGGTGGTGGCGGCCATCACGCTGCCCATGCCAACCAACGCAAACGCGCTCGTGGGCAGATGCGACCAACCTAGTTGATGCAAAGCCACACCGAACGCCGCACCCACGCCGGCGCCAAGAAACAGCGTGGGCGTAAACACGCCGCCGACCGCGCCAGATCCGACCGTGGCCACGGTGGCCAGCAACTTGGCCAGCAACAGGCCGCCGACCAGCAGGAGCGTCCATTCACCCGCGCCCAACCCCTGCTCCACCCACGGCGCGGCGAGCTTATCCCACTGTTCGTGCAGCAGCCGGTTCGTCACCACGTAGCCATTCCCCCACACGCCCGGGAAGGTGAGGGCGATCGCGCCCACCACGAATCCCCCCAGCGCCAGCCGTGCGTAGAGCGGCACGGGCAACTTGCGAAAACCGTCCTCCGAGGCGCGGATCATCTTGAGAAACGCCGCGCCCATCAACCCGGCGAGCGCGCCTAGGAGCAGAAACCACGGGAGCTGCGTCAGGCTGGTGAAGTCCAAGGGCGGCACGGCGTACCACGGTCGGATGCCAAAGAAGCTGCGCGAGACGACCGAGGCGACCACCGATGACACCACCAGTGGCGCGAAGAGGTTCATCGAAAAGTTGCCCAACACAATCAGCGCCGCGAAGACGGCGCCTGTGATCGGCGCGTTGTAGGCCGCGGCAATCCCCGACGCCGCACCGCAGGCAACCATGAGCCGCAGCCGGTACGGCGGCCACTGGCGCAGTTGCCCCCACTTGGACGCCAAGGTGGCGGTCAGTTGCGTAATCCCGCCTTCGCGTCCGATGGACGCCCCAGTGCCGATGCTCACCAACGACGAAGCCACCTTCACCAGGTTGCTGCGAAATGGGAGCCTTCCATCGCCGGCGACCACTGCCTCCAGCAGATTCGTGGAACCCTGTGGTCCAACCAGCCGCAGCCCCCAGTACAGGATGAGGCCGGCAATCAATCCGCCCACCGCCGGGAGGAGCACGAGTTGGATCGGCCCCAGCATTTCGGCCACTTCGACGGGATCGCCGGGCTTGCGCAGGAAGAAATGCTTCACCGACTCGGTGGCGAAATAAAAGAAGAGGTTGACGAATCCACCGATTACGCCCACGCCGCCCGCCAGGACAAGGTGGCCCGCTTCCTCGGACAGCCACACCCGCTCGCGCACCCGCAACGCGCGACGCCAATCGCGCCGCACGCGCGTCCGCGCCTGCTGGGCCAAGTGCCCAGCCAGGCGTTGGAGGCTCGCCCAAGGTTTCACGGCGAAACCTTACCAGAAGCGTGCCGGTGTCGCGAGCCCGTCGCCGCGCTGACCTTTGCTCCTCCGTCTCCTGACGGTCACTGCCCTGCGGGAAGGACGGTCCGGAAGCCCCAGAAATCCTGCGCGCCGACCGGCCCGTTGTTGTTGCGGCTCGCCACCCGGCAGTCGATCGCTTCGCCGAACCAATTGCCACCGCGCAGCACGCGGTTGAGGCCTGTCGTGGGCCCCAGTGGATTAGTGCCGGGCGACGAATTGTAGTAACTCACCGAGTACCAATCCCAGCACCACTCAGACACATTGCCGGCCATGTCATACAAGCCATACCCGTTGGCGGCAAAACTCCCCACCGGACTGGTGAAGGGCCAAGGGTCGTTGTCGTAGTCATGGTGGAACTCGAGCGTGGAACTCACATCGTAGAGGTAGTCCACTTTGCTGTAGTAGTTCGCCCGGAGGTGCGTGATGGTGTCCGCGTCTGCCCACGGGAAACGATGCCCGTTCGACCCGCCACGCGCCGCCTTTTCCCACTCCGCTTCGGTCGGCAGCCGATACCCCGCATTCCATTTCACCCAGGTATTGCCCACATCCAGCTCTCCGCTCCGATACACGGTCGTCTGCGCCGCGCTGGTGTAATACGCAGGGGTGCGGCCTTCCTTCTCGCTGCGCGCGTTGCACCACTTCACCGCGTCATACCACATCATGGACTGCGCCGGGTGGTCCGCCGCCTTGCCGAGCGCGCTCCACTCAAAGCTGTAGCCGTGATTGGTCGCCCACTGATACACCGTGTCCCACAACGCCTTCTTCACCTCGTACTTGTCCATGTAGAAGGCGTTCAGCGTGATGGTGTTCGTTGGCAATTCACCCGGGGGACCGTCAGCATAGGTTCCGAAGGCCATAGTATCGCCCCGGATGAATGAGCCGGCGGGGATGAGGACCATGTCGGTGGGCGCCGTGGCGTTGGTAGCACCGGCCACCACCCGGTAGAAACGATAGGGCGCGGGCGGCGCGGCAATATCCACGAACCAGTACGGGCTCTGCGTCACCACCAGGTTCGTCAGCGTCGTCCAACTGGGCTGGCCGAGGTCGAGCGTGTACTGGATTTGGTTGGTGATGCCCAAGTCGCTCTGAATGGTCAAACGCGGGACCATAGCGATGTTGGTGATGACTGGCGCCGCCGCATGGGCAGCCAGGCAAACCCCGAGCGTGAGCGCACCGAGGTTCAGTTTCGTTGTTGGTTTGGCCATTCGTGTTGTCATAAACGTGGCGAAGTTGGTTCGATAGCTTCTTCAGAATGCGATCTGGTGTCCGCCAGTCTGCCTACTGCTTCCGGGCTCGGAAAAACCCCGGTTGCGTGCCGACCGAGACTTGGAATGTGGCGACGCCGCCAGCGGGAATGACCTGAGTGGCCACCGTAATCCAGCCGGTAAGCAGATCGCCCGAGGTTTGGATCAGGTAGGTATCCCCCACACTGCCTTGAAGTTTCAACTCCAGCTTGCCGCCCGGCAACACCCTGTAGCCGATAAACCGGACCCCGCTCCCACCACTACCGGTTGTCTTGAGCGTGAATTGAACTTCCTTTTGCAGCCACGCGATCAGCACCATGTCCGGGATGGCGTTGGAGCTTGAGAAGGGGAACCGCGAGTAGGCGAGCGCGCCTTCGTAAGTGGTGCCCGGCTGCAAGGTGCCGGCCGGGATGGTGATGGACGTGGCGGTGTTGGCCAGCAACCGCGGCACGCAACGGTCGGGAGCCGTCCAGACCCAGAACGTTTGGGGATGCACGATGCTCAGGCCCACGGAATCGGTGGATGTGGCGCCGGTGAAGCCGTTCCATTGCAGCACGAAGTCGGCACTCGCATCAATCGCCTGGGCGGCGGCGTAGTTCATGATTTGCGGCGTGTTCGGGTAATTGCCTGTCAGGGTGATATTGGCCGATGCCGCGCCCCCGGTCGTGCGGGTGAGTTGCAGGTTGTAAGTGCCGTTGGGCCGTGCCGTATCAAGGTCGCCTTGTGAGGCATAGAGCTCCGAGTCCAGGTAGGATCGCCCCAACCCCAGGAAATTCGTGAGCGTGAGCAGCGGGCCGCCGGGCACCTGCAGCTTGGCGCCCGTAATCAGGTTGTTGGTCGGTGAGGTGGCACTGCCAACAAAGGTGGCCGGACGCGTCGGATGCGGCGTGGGCGCGGCCGCACTAGTCTGCACGTAAGTCAGCTGCTTGCTGACACCCCCACTGCCACGCCAGTCGTCCTCCCCGTAACAATTGGTGGAGGTGCTGCCAGCGGTCGTAAAGCTGCCGGAGTAGGTGTTGGCGGGAAGCGCGTTGCCCGCCACATCCTCGAACTTCAGCGGCTGCGAGGACGGGTTCAGCGCCCAGGTAATGGTGGCCCCCGCGGGCAACGTGGTCAGATAGTAACAGGTGAGGGTCCGCCCATCGCCGCTCCAATCGTAGCTGAATCCTCCGGCGGTCACATTGGCACTCCACGCGATGGACTCGGCGTTCGCCATGGGTTCGTTGAACACGAAGACGACCGGCATGCTCACCGACACGTTCGCCGCACCGTTGGCCGGCGTACTGGTGACCAGTTGCGGCGGCGTGGTGTCGGGCCCCCCGCCCACGGTCGTGGTCAAAGCGGCGTCGGTGTACTTGTAGTAGCCTCCCAAACCGGTGAGACCGGGATAGCCGGTCGTGTTGCGAGTGGTCACCTTCACGAAGAGCAGGCGCACGGTGTAGTTGCTCTCCGGCAGGAGGG
>CAZWJC010000102.1:0-22093 GCA_964634255.1 uncultured Verrucomicrobiota bacterium
GGTGGCGCAGGATGTCCTGAAAGCGAATGAGTACCGGAAACTTCAATCCTCGGCTGCGCGCCTCCTCGATCACGTCCGTCAGGTCCACGGTCGCGCCAGCTTCCTGCAAGGGTGTGGCGACAACGTGTCCCTCGTCGTTGATGTCAAAATACTTCGCGCCCCAGCGGTGGATGTTATAGAGGTTGCGCGCCGCGGATATGTCCCACGGCTCGGTCGGCTCAGTCGAGATGCTCATTGCTGCGATTCAGACGGGAGGCACTATAGGAATTGGCGCGGGGAATTCAATAGAGCTTGTGAGAAGATTTTCTCCGGCGGTGAACAACCGGCTCGACAGTTGGAAACAACCTCGCCACAGTAACGCTTAATCGGCAGGGGCGAGATTATGAATCCACGTTCGAGTATTCTTCCACTGGCGCTGGCCACGCTGGCGCTCAATCTGTCTTTTACTTGGCCGGCCAACGCGGCGGGGTGGCTGACCAACAGCCCGATGAGCACCGGGCGTAAGTGGCACACGGCGACCCTGCTGCCCAACGGCAAGGTGCTCGTCGCCGGCGGCGTCACCAACTACGCCGCTCCGCGTCATCTCACCACTGCAACCGCCGAGTGCTACGACCCGGCCACGGGCAAATGGCTGGCGGCTTCACCAATGAGCCGAGTGCGGGCGATTCATACCGCCACGTACCTGCAGAATGGCAAGGTGCTGGTCGCCGGCGGATACGATTTCTCCACCGACACAGTTCTGGCCAGCGCGGAACTTTACGACCCGGCCACGGGCAACTGGGCGCCAACCGGGCAGTTGACCACAGGACGAGAGGAGCATCGGGCCGTGCTGCTACTCAATGGCAAAGTCTTGGTCGTTGGCGGCACGGGAGGACCGGCATTTTTGACGCACGCGGAGTTGTACGATCCCACGTCGGGCGAATGGTCGCCGACCGGCACGCCCAACGTCGGACGCTCCGGTTTCACGCTCACCAGCTTGCCCGACGGCAAGGTGCTCATGACCGGTGGCGCAGACGGCAGCGGCCTTCCACTCGCCGACGCCGAGGTCTATGACCCGGACGCAGAGTCATGGACCGCCATCAGCCCGCTGCACCTTGCCCGGCTGCGCCACACCGCTACGCTGCTGCCCAACGGTACCGTGCTGGCCGCGGGCGGGATTGGAACCAATCTCACGATCATCAACAGCGTGGAGTTGTACGATCCCGCAACCGGAGTCTGGACCACGACCAACTCCCTGGCCGCGGCGCGGGCCGATCACACGGCTTCCTTGTTGCCCAACGGCAAGCTACTGCTCGCCGGTGGTGACGCCGTAGGCAACCAGACGGAACTCTACGATGCGGCTACCGGTTCGTGGACGACGGACAAAACGCTGAACGCCGCGCGCTCCAGCCACACGGCCACATTGCTGGCCAGTGGGCAGGTGCTGGTCGTCGGAGGTTCAACTAGCAACGCAATCTCTCTTTCCAGCACGGAGGTGTTCGATTCGACCAGCGGGATTTGGACGAACACCGGCACACTGAACATCCCGCGTAGCGCTCATACGGCAACCCTGTTGCCAAATCGCAGAGTACTGTTGGTAGGAGGGTCGGACACCAATGGTGTCGCAACTTCCGGTGCGGAGTTGTATGATTCGGACACCGGGACGTGGGTGATGACAACCCCACTGCCAGCGCGACGTAGTTATCACACAGCGACTCTTTTGCCCGACGGCGAAGTTCTGATTTGCGGAGGCAGCTACAGTCTCACTTCATACTCCAGTGCGGAATTGTACGATCCCGTTAGTGGCGGGTGGTCAGCGGCAGGTGCAATGAACACCGCAAGAAGCCAGCATGCAGCCACGCTGCTGCGAAACGGCAAGGTGCTCGTCACAGGTGGGTCCGCTGGCACGCCGGGCAGTTTTCTATCCAGTGCCGAACTCTACGATCCCACCACCAAGACTTGGATTGTAACGGGCTCGATGACGGCGCGACGTTGGAATCACACGGCAACGCTGCTGCCGGATGGTGCCGTGCTTGCAACCGGTGGAGACGGTGGGTTCCTTGTTTCCAGCGCAGAGGTGTACGATCCAGCAACAGGCGTCTGGACAGCGGTTGGCGCATTGAGCACCAAGCGAAGCAATCACACAGCGACATTACTGCCTAGCGGGAAGGTTCTAGTCGCAGGGGGGATCTTTGGAAGCAACGGTTGGCTGTGGCTTACCGAGTTGTATGATCCGATCGCCAGGAAATGGACGAGGAGCGGGGAATTGACCTTCGCGCGCTCTCATCCGGCAGCCGTATTGCTGCCTAGTGGAAAGGTGCTGATTACAGGAGGCGAAGGCAGTAGCGGCTGGGTTGCCAGCACAGAGACGTATGATCCGGCGATCGGAAAGTGGACTGCGAACGGCACACTGACTTACTTGCGCTGGTTGCATACGACGACTCTGCTCTGCAACGGCGGCGTTTTGATTGCAGGTGGCAATACTAATGGTGGCAAAGCTTCAATCGCGGAGATGTATGATGCTGGCCATAACTTCGACGATTCGCACCAACCACAGATTGACACAGTGTTTTCGTCGATCCACTTGGGCGGCAGTATGGGAATTAAGGGCTCACAGTTCCGCGGCGTCTCTGGAGCCTCAGGCGGCAACACTCAAGACTCCTCAACCGATTACCCGCTGGTGCAATTGCGCAGCATCGAAAGCGGACAGACCACGTTCCTACTGACCACCAACTGGTCCACGAACTCCTTCACGTCGCTGCCGGTCTGGAATTTCCCGCCCGGTTGGGCAATAGCCACCGTGTTCGTCAACGGCATCCCCAGCACCAGCAGCATCGTCAATATCACCGTTCCCGTGCCGGCCGAAACCACGTTGACCGACGCCAAGACGCTGACTAACGGCGCGTTTCAGTTCTCATTCACCAACAGTGTGGGCGCGTTGTTCGGCGTTCTTGCGGCGACGAATCCGGCATTGCCCCCGAGCAACTGGACCGCGCTCGGTGGCGTCAAAGAACTCGTGCCTGGACAATTTTTGTTTACGGACTTGGCGGCAACGAACTTCCCACAGCGCTTCTATCAGCTGCACACGCTGTAGCCCGCAGTGGATTCACGCAAAGGTAGGTCAAGCAGGCCTCGCGACCTTGGTCAATGGGCAGGGAGGTAGCCTAGTTGTCACGCAACGCCAACAGTTCGTGCTCCTCAGGAGGCGATTGCCACCATGGGAATTCACTTCCCTCGGACATCCAAACACACCACATCGCCAGCCGCGTTGCGGCAATAGATCAGGCCGTTGGCGAGCGCGGGCGCGGTCCAGCACTTGCCGCCGAGCACTTGGGCGCGGGACAGCGGTTTGAAGGCATCAGGAGTGGCCTCAGCAACGAGGAGTTCGCCCTTCTCGCCCAATCCGATGATCTTGCCATCGGCCAGGATCAACGCGCCCTTGCCGAACTTCGGATCGCTCCACTTGGTTTCGCCGGTCTTCCAGACGATGCAACGGAGGTCCTTCTCGTCCACGCCGTAGAGATGCTCCTTCCACAGCACGGAGCTATTGAAGTGGTTCCGCATGCTCTTGTTTTCCCAAACCTTCTCCGGCTTGCCGTCCGTGATCCGCAGCAGGGCCGCGCCGTGATTGTAGCCGGACGAAATGAAGACTTCGTTGCCCGAAATGATTGGGTCGGCGGCGTTGATGTCGTAGCTGGTCTTCCACGGGTAACGCCAAAGTTCCTTGCCGTCGGCCACGAGCAACGCGGCAATGTGATCCTTGGTGAAGATGGCCACGGCGCGTTTGCCGCCGGCATCGAAGGGCACCGGCGTGGAGTAATTCGCCACGTCGCTGCCGTTGCTCCAAACGACCTTTCCGTCCTTCTTATTCAAGGCCGTGCCCGCGCTGCCCACGTTGAGAATCAGCAGATCGCCCTCGATGAAGGCGGAACTGGCATAGGCCCATGTAGGCTTCTTGCTGCCGAGTTCCTGGGCCAACTTCTTGGACCACACGACCGTGCCCTTGGCGGCGTCGAGGCAGAAGACCTCCGCACTCTTGCTGACGGCATAGACCCGATCACCATCCACGGTAGGCGTCGCATTCGGTCCGCCCTCGTAGTTTTTGGGATCGAGCTTCTCCGGGTAGGAGTGCTTCCACAACACCTCACCGGTGTCGGCCTTGAAGCAGAATACGGTGTCCGTGTCATCGGTGTTGCCCATCGTATAGACCCGGCCGTTGGCGATGGCAAAGGACGAGAAACCGGTGCCGACCTTGGCTTTCCACAACTGCTTCGGTCCTTCGGCGGGCCATTGGGTTTGCCAGCCGGTCTCTTTGGAGATACCGGTCCACTCTGGACCGCGCCACCAAGGCCAGTCCGCGGCGTGGGTTGAGGGGCAGCACAGAGCAAGGGTGCTGGTCACAGCGAGCAACCGGGCGAAATGTATCATCGTCATGGCTGAAGGGTAATGGGCGCGCCCCAACTGTCAACCGTGCCTGCTCGCTCGACAAACCCCCGCCCGCGGTTCAAGCTGCCTCCGATGTCAACCGAAGAATCCGGCAGTTCACCGCTCGATACGCTTTGGCAGGAGTATGCCCTGGCGTTTCGGGACTTTGACGACCTGACGCTCGCCCGCTGGCTGGCCCAGACGCTGGGACAGTTGCAGGGCCGGGCGTGGCGACTGTCGCATCCGCTGCTGGGCGCCTACCGGCTTGGGGCGCAGGTGGCGCACGACCGCCAGGTCTGGCTGAAGCGCTTGGCGACCTCGCCGGCGGCGTATCCGGAATCGCCCTGCTGCCGGGCACCGTTTCTGCCGTTGCTCACGCGCGACATCAAGGACGCCGGTTTGATTTGCCAGCACTGCAACGAAACGCTCGTGCCGTTCGACGAATTGCCCGACGACCTCCGGCCCGTGCTCGAAGCGTGGGGCGCGAAGTATGCCCCCGTCCACGCCGTGGCGCATTGGGACGATCGGCAACGCAAGAGCGCCGGCAACTACGACCGTGCCTACGACAACGCGGCGAAAGAAGCGGAACGCCTCCTGGCGAAGGTTGGCGGCGAACTCGCGCCCAAACTGCTCGATTTCTACCCGGCGGCCGTCTGGGAAGACCAAGACGAATGCCTCGATGTCCGGCCGGAAGACGTGGCGCTCTGAGAATGGTCGAGGCGGGAAGCCGCGCTGCGAGCGGTTAGTCGCTCGCCGCGTAATCGAACGCAGCCAGCGCGGCACGTTTGCGGCGTGCCTCATGCCTCCACCCACTGCTCCCCGGAGACGGAGTTAGCTCCAACCCGGCACGACCTCACCCGGAGGGTGAACCGTTGTGACTTCTTGGTCAGGGAGGATACCGAGAGGGTTCTGCCAGCCAGCGTTTGCGCGCTTGCCGCGCGCGGCTTCCCGTTTATACTCCGCGCCGCTTGTTGACTTGAAGATTATGAACACAACACCCATTCGCGTGGCTGTGACCGGCGCCGCCGGTCAGATCGGCTATTCCCTCCTTTTCCGCATCGCCTCCGGCGCGATGTTCGGTCCAAACCAACCCGTCATCCTCCATCTCATCGAAATCCCCGATGAGAAGGCCATGAACGCCCTGCAAGGCGTGTGCATGGAACTGGACGACTGCGCGTTCCCGCTACTCAAGGGCCTCGTCCCGACGTCCAGCCTCGATGAAGGCTTCAAGGGCGTGAACTGGGCGCTGCTCGTCGGCGCCGTGCCGCGCAAGGCCGGCATGGAACGTAAGGACTTGCTCGGCATCAACGGCAAGATCTTCACCGGCCAGGGCCAGGCCATCGCGAAGAACGCCGCCAGCGACGTGCGCACACTCGTCGTCGGCAACCCCTGCAACACGAATGCCCTGATCACCATGAGCAACGCCAAGGGCGTCCCGGCGCAGAATTTCTTCGCCATGACGATGCTCGACGAAAACCGCGGCAAGACGCAGCTCGCCAAGAAAGCCAGCGTGGATGTCACCGCCGTGAGTAACCTCGCAATCTGGGGCAATCACAGCGCCACGATGTTCCCGGACTTCTTCAATGCGAAGATCAACGGCCGCCCCGTGCCGGATGTGATCAGCCACCGCGAGTGGCTGGAGAAGGATTTCATCGCCACCGTGCAGCAGCGCGGCGCGGCGATCATCAAGGCGCGTGGACTTTCCAGCGCTGCGAGCGCGGCCAACGCCGTGGTGGACACCGTCCGCCGGCTCACCACCCCCACACCCGCGGGCGATTGGTTCAGCGTGGCCGTCTGCTCCGATGGCAGCTATGGCATCGAGAAGGGCATCATCACCTCGTTCCCGATGCGCAGCGACGGGAAGAAGTGGGAGATTGTCCAAGGCGTGCCGCTGAACGAGTTCAGCAAGGCCAAGATCGAAGTGACCGTCAACGAGCTGAAGGAAGAGCGCGCGATGGTGGCGGACTTGGTCAGCAACTAAACCGGCAAGTCATTTTTCTCTGCGCGGGCGAAGGTTAGCGACTTTCGCCCGCGTTTTGTTTGCGGCGGGCACCGGTCCTGCCAGCTATCTGAAAACAACGCTCAGCGGGATTTGCCGCGCCGTCGCTGTCGGAATTGTCACAGCGAACGCAGGCCGTTCAACCCACAATCCCGTGGGCGCCTGGAACGATCTTGCCAAGCACAACCGGTCGCCGCGCTCCCGTACTGCCAATGACGTTCGACGGCTGGCCATGCAACGTCGCGTGCGCAAGGATGGCAAACGCCAGCGCTTCCTTCGCGGAATCTGGGATGCCAAAATCCTCGTGCGTCAGGATTTCGCCAAGCCCGAGTCGGAACTCCAGCATGCGCCGGAGTGTCGCGTTCTTTGCCCCGCCACCGCCGAGGATGATCTGCAGTCGGGTTAACTGGGCTTGGTTCAGCTTTGGACTGACAAAGCGCCGATAGGCATCTGTGATACTCTCCGCCGTAAACGCTGTCGCCGTCGCCACCATGTCGGCCTCGGGGAGCCGCAGCTTGCGTGACTTTGTAAGAAACCACTTCGCGAACGTCTCGCCGAACTCCTCCCGCCCGGTGGTCTTCGGCGGGCGGCGGCGGATGTAAGGATGTTTCATGCACTCGCGAAGTAGCGCTTCCGAGACTTTGCCCCGCGCCGCCAGCTTGCCATCGCGGTCGTACGCCAGCTTTCCTTTTGTGAGCGTCGTCACGACAGCGTCCATGATCATGTTGCCCGGACCGGTGTCGAAGGCGAGCACGTCGTCCACGCCGGCGCGCGGCGGAAGAAAGGTCAGATTGCCGATGCCGCCGATGTTCTGGACGATGCGAGGGCGCGCGTCGTCTGTGAACAGCGCCCAATCGGTGTACGGCACGAGCGGTGCGCCCTGCCCGCCGGCCGCCATGTCGCGCACACGGAAGTCCGCCACGGTCGTAACGCCGGTCCGCTCCGCGATGACGCAGGGCTCGCCAATCTGCAGCGTGGAGGGATACCTCGCGTTCGGGAGGTGATGCACCGTCTGACCGTGCGACCCGATGGCGGCAATCTGCATAGGTTTCAAGCCTGCCTTACGGATCGCCGCCAGCGCCGCACCGGCGAAACGCTCGCCCAAGGCAAAATTGAGTTCGCAAATCTCAGCGACCGTGCCGTGCAGACAGGCGTGTAGCACTTGCTCCCGGACCTTCGTCGGAAAGGGCGTATGGACATGCGCCCGCAAAGTCGCCTGCAGTCCCCTGCCCTGCCCACGCAGTTCGGCCACAACGGCATCAATGCCGTCCGCCGACGTGCCGGACATGAGACCGACAAAGCGTCTGCCTTGCGCCGCTCTGGATTGAGTTCGCACGCGGCGAAGCTACGGCAAAGCGGCTTGGGCGAAAAGCGGCAAACTCTCGTCACCGGTTGTCGAAAACCGCCCAGTGATGTCCGTAGTTTTGATGACATGTGCGAAGGCAGCCCGTTGACCAGACTGCCGGCGTGACTACCTTGATGACTGTCGTGAGACGCTTTGTGTCATCCTTATGCGGGCAGGCCTTGCTGCTGGCGATAGCGTTGGCAGCCGGTTGCTCGAAGGAAGCATCCACGGATGCTGGCCAACACCCCGCATCGACCGACGCCGGTTCCGCCGCCCCCGTTTCGCAACCTCCGCCCGCTATGCTCGCCCCCAAGACCGCCGCGACCGCGCCTGTGGTCATCTCCGAGAGTGCGGATACGGACGCCACGTTGCGCCAGTTGTCTCTGGAACTGCGCAAGTATGTGTCTCGCACGCGGAATGTTCCCAAGACCTTTGAGGACTTTGTGGCCAGCGCGCAAATCAAAGCCCCACCACCGCCGGCGGGAAAGGAATTCGCCATAGAGGATCAGGCCGTCGTGCTGGTCAAACGTTGACTCGGAGTATCATGCGCAGTGCCGCTGCAATCGCCCGCGCCGTTCGCGCGCCTCGGTTCAACCGAACCACGACTCGCAACGGGTTCACCCTGATCGAACTGCTCGTGGTCATTGCCATCATCGCGATCCTGGCTGGCATGCTCCTGCCCGCCTTGAGTTCGGCGCGTAACAAGGCCTGGCGCATCCAGTGCGCCTCGCAGATGCGGCAGCTTGGGGTCGGTTTCAACCTATTCGTCGCCGACCGGGAGGACAGGTTTCCGCCTGCGGGCTATGGCACGCCGAGCAACAGCGGCCAACTGGCTTGGGACAGTTGGATTCACCGCTACGTCGGGGGCGTGGCCACGGACGCAGAATTGATCACGGGCATCACGCCCACGCGGGTCAGCCCGAAGCTCGAAAAGTGCCCGGCAGATCGCATTCCGACCCTGGAAAACGATCCGCAGTGGGGTTGGGTCAAGTGGGGGCTGCGCCGGACTTACGCGATGAACAGCGCCGGCCCTAACTGGGGAACAGACTACCAAGTGTCCACGGCGGGCCAACGCTACCCGCTCCCGGACCTCACCAAGGCGGGGCGGCACGGCGTGGGCATCTACTGGCAGGATGCCGGTCTGCCCGGCACCGGCCTGCCGGATTGGGAGGCACGCGGTTACAGGTCCACCGTGCTACTGGAACCTGCCGGCACGATCCTGCTGGTGGAGGAACCCAACATCCAAAACGTTGTTGGCAACATCTGGCCCTGCATTTCCAACGGCCCGCTGGGCAGCGGCGACCTCTACCAAACCGACCCGTCGCCCAGCGCAAAGAATTTCGGCAACAACCAGTACGGCATCCATAGCCGGCGGTTCAACTACCTCTTCCACGACAACCACGTTCAGGCACTCAAACTGGAGCAGACCGTTGGCAGCGGGAAACTCAGCAACCCCGCCGGGATGTGGACAGTGACTCGGGGTGACTGACCGGCATACCCTCCCTCACCGGTTCGCTGGGCCCGCCGGTTCGGTCACTTGCCGCCACTTGATTTCGCGCACAGCGGCGCCGGTCGTCCACGATGAGATTCCGAGCGGCGCTGACAACTCGATGTCGCCGGGCCGCATTGAGATCTTCCGGTCTGTCGTGACGACGTTCACGATCTTCTGCTGATCAATCCACGCCTCAAGGCGTGCGGCAGTAACGCGCACGCGGATGCGATACCAGCGGCCTTTGTCAAAACCCATGAACTTCGTTGTTTCGTTCTCGGAGGCGTCGTAACCGTCGATGCTCGAAATCCCGACCAGTCCCCCGCCCCAGCCGCCGACGATCAAGCTGCAGTGGGATTTGCCCACCGGCACCGTCAATCCGCAGAAGAAGTCCGTGCCCATCGTGCGCATCGCATCAAAGGCAATCTCATAGTTGATTTTCGGGAACTCATTCGTCCGATGAATCCCAGTGAACGGGCTGCCCATCAGCAACACGATGGCGCCGGATTCCATCCGCACCTCGCCGCGTCCCGCATACTGAATCTCCTGCCAATCCCCAAGCCCCTTGCCGTCAAAGAGCGGCTGCCAGCCCTCGCCTTCAAACGGCACGGGCGGCACCGCGACTGCGGAGGCCAATACGTCAGGCGCGCGATCCGCCGTCTTCGTCGCTTCTGGAGCTGGTGGTACGGGAGAGGTGGCGGATGCCGATCCATGCGGTCGGCTGGCACAACTCGCGAGCAAGCAGACGACACTCAGGGTCACGGAGAAGACTGCGATGGCACTTCGGTTCATGGCACGTTTGGGTTGAATCCGCGCTCGCTCACGCGGGCGGACACCGTTACCTTACCCATGCTGGCCGGGAACGGCCAGAGTTCGTTTTGCACGACGATGAACCTGCCCGGCTATCTGAAAGTCCAGACCGACGGCGTCTTGCTGTCGGTGAAAGTCCAGCCCCGCGCCTCGCGCAACGAGATCGGCGATGCGCTGGGCAACGAACTCCGCATCAAGGTCACCGCCCCGCCCGTGGACGCCGCCGCGAATGAGGCACTCGTGCGATTGCTGGCCGAGACGCTCGACTGCCCGCGCAGTAAAGTGGAGCTTCTCCGTGGCCAGACCTCGCGCCACAAGGTGCTCAAGCTCCACGGCCTCTCCCCTGCCGACGTGGACGCAAAGCTACGGGCCGCTCACTGACCCCGGACCAACACGCACGTCATAACCGTCGGTGACAGACAGTTCAGAGGCGAGGTTTCGAAAATCGTTCTCCAGGACTGGACAAGCCTCTGCAGCGCGGGCATAGTGCGCAGGCCAAGGCGGTTTTCCTCGACCGTCCTGGCGCAAAAAATGGGAGTGATCCAATCAAGCAGAGCCTTGTGGAGTCACCTTGACGGGCGAACGACCGTCGCTCGTCAAGCGCGTGTCAGAAGCGCCGTCCCGATTGGTCGCGCAGAAAGGTGAACATGAAGCGCTATCTCTGGATTGGCGTGGCGGCGATGACCCTTGCCGTCACCCTACTCCTGCGACATCCCCCAAGAACCTCGCCAAACGGCAATCAACCCCCAACTCAAGTCGCCCAAGGCCAAACGCCGACGCCGTCCGCAAACCCTGCGGACCGCCAACCAGCGACGACCAACCTGGCGTCTGCCCGAGCCGCTGCGCCCAACCGGGTGGCGCCGCAGCCAGACGCGCTGTCCGCTTTTGCCGATTGGGTGCAGCGTTTCCAAAGCAGCCCACGCTCACTGGCGACGCTCCAAGGTGAAGCCCTGGCTTGGAGACGCCGCGAGGCGATGCGGGAACTTATTCAGACCGATCCTGCCCGCGCACTGGCGCTCACCGTCCCGTTCCGGTGGCGATTGGAGTTGCCCCCGAACATCACCCGCCACTTCGAGCGTTGGGTCGACGGCCGCGGCGATTACGAGGTGGCAATGGCCGACGCCCACGGACCCGGCAAGCCAGCCGTCTATCGCTGGGCCGTCATCGGCGGCGAACGGTTCGTAGCATTTGTCTTCGGCCGCCGCACCGCCCAAAGCTCGCGTCGCAACCTCCCGCTCCACGGCATCGCGCTGGATGGCAAGCTGGCGTTGCTGGCCGAACCCATCCGGGCGCTGGACGCGGATGAAGCTGCGCAGCGACCGCAGCCCCTACCAAAGGACTCCACCTGCCAGGTTTGCGGACAGTCGGCACGTTCGCAGCCGCGGCCAATCGTCGGTGACATTGGTGGCGAAACCGCCGTGTTTTGCAGCGACGCACATCTAGCTCTGGTTAACGCCCGCTGGGTAATTGGCGAATCGGGGAACGCTTCATCAGCGAACGCCGTTGCCGGCGGCGGCGACACTTGGACGCAGGGGCGCAAGACTCTGCTCTACATGCGCGTGAATTTCCCGGATGACCTCACCGAACCGCTCTCGGAAGCCGAGGCCTACAGCTCCATGGATAGCGTGAATGCATTTTACGTCGAGGGTTCGTACGACATCACGTCGGTGACGACGGAGGTGACCCCTCTGCTCACGCTGCCACAGGTCAAGGCGTGGTACACGACCGCCGGGCCAGGTGCGCTGCTCAGCGACGCGAGAGAAACGGCGCGCAAGGCGGGCTTCGATACGCGCAATTACGATTTCGACATCGTCAGCCATACGTCCGTACCCGAGTTCGATTGGGGCGGGCTCGGTTTTGTGGGTGGTAAAGGGACGTGGCTGCAAAGCTACGGTGCCGGCGTGGCCGCGCACGAACTCGGCCACAACTACGGCATCATGCACGGCAACTTCTGGGACACGATCACCAACGGCAGCACCGTCATTGGCCCAGGTTACAACGAGGAGTACGGCAACAGCTTCGACACGATGGGCGCGGCGGCGGCGGGCGCCAATCATTTCGGCGCGCTCTTCAAGAACTCGCTGGGCTGGTTGCCGGACTCCGCCATCCACACGATTACCACCAACGGAGTGTATCGCATCTACCCGTTCGACACGCCCCAGCGGACGCACGGTCGGCCTTACGCAGCCAAGGTCCGCAAGGATTTCGATCGCGACTACTGGCTGGAGTACCGCCAAGCGTTTCCCGGAAACGTCTCGATGCAAAACGGCCTGTTGTTGAACTGGTCACCTTGGTGGGCGAGCAGCGGTGGCACGGACCTGCTGGACACCACGCCCGACACGTTGACGAAGGAGGACTCGGCGGTCGTTGTTGGCCGAACCTTCAGCGACGTGCCGTCAGGCGTCCACATCACGCCGGTGGCCCGCGGCGCCACCGGCACGGACCCGTGGATTGATGTGCAGGTGAACCTGGGCAGCTTCCCGGGCAACTGGGCGCCCTTCGTAAAAGTGGAGCTCGACCCGACCAACGCCGCACTCGGCGGATTGGTTCATTTCCACGCCACGGCCACAGATCTGGACGGCGACCCGCTTGCCTACACTTGGGCATTCGACGACGGCGCCTTCTCGACGAACAATCAGCCGTGGACGTTCCATGCCTGGGATGTTGCGGGCGAGCACGTCGTGCGCTGTGTCGTCAGCGACATGAAGGGGGGCATCGCCAGTGCGAACACGCTGGTCGCAGTCGGTCAACCCACCGGCTTCCGCCTCAGCGGTGTCATCCTCGACGCCAACGATGATCCGATCGAAGGCGTGCGCGTGGACAACGGCATCACGAACACCGACGGCTATGTTTCATCCTACACCGACAGCGACGGCGTCTTCATTCTGACGGGCCTCGGCAACGAGATCACGCTGGAGGCGACGAAGTACGGTTACACCTTTACGAACCGCAACTGGGAGAACCCCGTCCAGATCAGCTCGAACATGTTGCACGTGGATTTCCTCGCCGAGCGTGTCACCTGGGTTGGTCTGTCCCTGAGCACGAACCTCGTGGTCGAAGGCAGCACCAACGTCCATCGGCTTGTCCTGACCCGCCTGGGCAGCACGAACGAGGACTTGGAGGTGAGCCTCTACGTTTCCGGAACGGCAAGTCTGCGCAGCGATCTGAACCTCACGCCAAGTCTGGCGTCAGAGACGAATACCGTAACGATCCCCGCGGGCGCGGATCGGCTCGTGTTCAACTTCGTGCCGGCAAACGACTCAACCGTGGAAGTAACGGAGGTCGCGAGCATCACGATTCTGGAGGAGCCGAACTACTACGTCGCGTCGCAGGCGGAGGCACTCATCACGATTCTGGACGACGACCAACCGAGCAAGCCCAGCGTTGCGGTGACTCTCGCAAACGACTTCATCCCCGAGAACGGCGCGGATGATTGCCTATTTGTCCTCACCCGCAGCGGGAAACCCACTGGCGATTTGCCGGTCTACTACGCCATGAGCGGCTCGGCGACTTCCGGAACTGACTTCCCAACCCCGCTGGGCGTGATCGTCATCCCCGCGGGCCAAACCAGCGCGACGATTGCGATTCGGCCGACCGACGACAAGGACGTGGAACCGGACGAAACCATCACCTTGACGGTCTCGGCGCACCCGACCTACAACGGCGCGGGCGGCTCAGCGACGGCCAACCTCATTGATGACGACATCCTGGTCGTGACGCTGTCGCCGACCGGCGACGGCATGGCCGAGCCATCTTCGAGCGGCGCATTCACCGTCCAGCGCGAGGGCGATCTCACCAGCAGTCTGGTCGTCTATTACAGCCTCAGCGGCACGGCGACCTCCGGTGCGGACTACGTTTCGCCCAGCGGTGCCGTGACCATCCCGGCGGGCGAAACCTCCGCCGACGTGTTGCTGACGGCGACCGACGACACGCTGACCGAGGGCGACGAATCCGTCATCCTGACGTTGCTCGCCAACCCCGGCTACAACGTCGGCAATGCCGGCCAAGCCACACTCCTGATCCGCGACAACGAACGGGTATCCGTCTCCGTGTCGAGTTCCACCGGTGATCCCCCGCCGTCCGAGCCAGGAGAAACCTTCGGCGCCTTCACCATTTCCCGCGGTGCCGTCGTGAATGGAAATCTGACAGTTAACCTCGCCATCAACGGCACGGCGATCGGCGGCGCAGACTATGTGCCGCTCGACAGCGTGGTGGTCATCCCCGACGGCAAATCCAGCGTCTCGCTAGATTTGATCCCTTTCGACGACTTGCACGTCGAACCGACAGAAGATGTCATCCTAACCATTCTGCCCAGCACGAACTACAACATCGGCGACGGACAACAGGCGCGCGTCACGATCCTAGACAACGACGACGACGCGGTCCCGGCGGTGGGCTTCACCTTCCCGACATCCGCGCGGCTCGAGAGCGAAGAACCCGAAATCAGCGTTTCATTGAGCGCTACCTCCAGCGCCCCAATCACAGTCTCTTACCGGGTCCTGGGCGGCACCGCCTCGGCCAACGACTACACGCAAGGCGCCGGCTCTCTATCCTTCGACAGCGGGGAACTGGCGAAGGCATTGCCCCTCCAAATTGCCAATGACACCGAAGTGGAACCGAACGAAACCATTCGTGTCGTGCTTTACGATCCTGCCGGCGCCACGCACGACGGCATCCGGATTCACACCTTCACGATCCTCGACGACGACGCATCGTCCGTGAGTGTCTCCGCGATCGCCAACGCGTCGGAAGCCAGCACCACCGCTGGCAGTTTTCGGCTCACCCGCGCCGGCGGCACCAGTTCGAATCAACTTGTACACTTCCAAATCAGCGGCACCGCCAGCGCGCCCGCCGATTACTCCTCGCTCGGTTCAACCGCGACCTTCCCAGCCGGCGTCTCGACCTTGGACTTGCCGGTGACCCCGGTGAATGACGGCGTGGTCGAATTGGATGAAACCGTGGAGCTCACGCTGATCAGCGCCCCCGGGGCAAAGATCGCTCCCTCAGCCACAGCCTCGCTTGTGATTTCCGATGCCGATTCGAACAGCCTACCGGTGGTTTCGATCACAACCACGAACCGTCCCCACGCAGTCGAAGCCGGCGACACCGGGGAATTCTTCTTCACCCGCATCGGCTCGACCACCGGCGCGCTGACCGTAGCGCTGACTTTCGCGGGCACGGCAAGCGCCTCCGATTACCAGACGCTCGCCACCGACATAACCTTCCTGGCGGGTCAGGCCACGGTCGTCCTCCCAGTAACGGCAGTGGATGACACCTTGATTGAAGGCGAGGAGACGGTGATCGCCTCGGTGGCGGTGCGCAACACCTACCGCGTTTCGTACTCGGCTTCGGCCACGGTGACGATTCAAGACAACGACCAGAACGTCCGCGTGAACCCGAGCGACCTCGAAGCCGCCGAACCAGGAACAGACCGCGGCGCGTTCACGTTTACGCGATTCGGGACGACCAACACGCCGCTGGCAGTTTTCTTCACAGTGAGCGGCACGGCCAGCAACGGCGTGGATTTTGCCACCATCACGAACTCATTCGTCATTCCGGCGGGGAATTCGGAAGCTACGCTGCCCGTGGTGCCGTTGGACGATCCACTGGTTGAGGGCGATGAACGCGTCACTGTCACCCTGCTGAACAACCCGGCCTACGCGCTCGCCAGGCCGACAAACGCCACGGTGACCATTCTGGACGACGAGCCGACTTTCAGTATTGTCGCCAACCCCACGAACGTCCTGGAAGGCAGCAAGCAACCGGGGGTCTTCACCATCCTGCGTCGCGGCAATCCCGACTTCGAAGTCACCGCCAAGCTTAGGATCAGCGGCGACGCGACCTATGGCGTGGATTATCCACCGTTCTTCACGAACGTCTTCTTCAATTGCGGCGCAACGGCGATTTCATTCCAGGTGTTTCCCACCAACGAACTGGTGGTCGAAGGGATCGAGACTGTGATCGCCGAATTGTTGCCCGACTCGGCTTACACGATCCTCGCGCCAAGCAATGCCGTCATCGCCATCGAGGATGCCGGCGAGCACCTGGCTCCTGTGGTCAACTTCACCAGCCCGACTTCCGATCTCATCTTCCTGCTGGGCACGAACGCGAACATCATCCTCGAAGCCGCTGTGACCGACGACGGCGACACGAACACGCCAATCACGTTGACCTGGACGAACGTCAGCGGGCCGAGCCCGATGGTCTTCGGCAACACCGATCAGACGAACACCACGGCCAGTTTCACGAACGGGGGCGTTTACCATCTGCGCTTCACCGCCGACGACGGCCAAGCCAGCACGATGGCGGACATCACCGTGGTGGTGGACACGCTTGCGGTGCTCTCGACCAATTTGCTGCGCTGGAGCTTAGACGAGGGCAGCGGCACAAACATCGCCGACTCTTCGGGGTTCGCCCGCGACGGCGTGGTATCGGGTGGAGCCAACTGGGTAGATAATGGCGCACTCGGCAGCGCGCTGGAACTGGCCGGGACAAACAGCTTTGTACGCGAGGCGCTAGATTCCGCCATCCTGAATGGACGGAAGCAGTTTTCGCTGACGCTCTGGGCGAAACCGGCGACAACCAACTCGGACCAGGGTCTCTTCACCGCCGACGCCAGCGGCACGAACGCCACTCTGACGCTGGCCGGAAGGGCTGCCGCCTCCTGCGGGTCTGCCAGCAACGCATTTGAGGCGACGTTGACCGCGACGCGGGGCGACACACGCGTCGTCAGCGCTGACCACCAGTTCGCCAGCGGCTGGCAGCACCTCGCACTGACTTGGAGCAATGGTCTCGCCCCGCTGCTTTACATCAACGGCCATCCCGACCAACCGCTGAGAGAAACGTCTCCGTTGCGTGGCGTGCTCACAAACGCGCCGCAGTTCATCGTCGGCAAGGGGCCGGCGGACATCCTGACTTCCTGGCAGGGTGCGGTGGACGACGTGCGCGTTTTCCCCCGCGCCCTGACTGCCCCGGAGGTAGCGGCGTTCACGGCCACGAACTACGGCGCGCTCATAGCCATGCCGACCAACCTCACGGTGCAGATCCTCACGCCCGTCGAAATCTTCGGCACCATCACGGACGATGGCCGCCCGGCGCCGCCGGGCGCAATCAGCATCACCTGGACGCAAACCGTCGGCCCGGTCACGATGACCCTTACCAACGCCAGTGCGCTGACCAACGTCCTGGAGTTTACCCAATCGGGCGATTACGTCTTCCGGCTCATCGCCGACGATGGTCAAGTGAAGGTGTACGCCGATCTGCCCGTCACCGTTGTGGAGCCAACGCAAGTTTCCGTGACCGCCACGGACGGCGACGCCGCGGAACTCGGCCCCGACACGGGCGAGATTACCTTCTCTCGCGAGGGCGACGTGAACTTTGATCTGACCGTCTATCTCACCATCAGCGGCACGGCCAGCAACGGCGCGGACTTCGTTCACATCCCGCTGGTCGACGCCGTCGTCCTGCCCGCCGGGACGCAATCCGTCGCCTACGTGATCACGCCGTTCCTCGATCATCGCACCGAAGGCGACGAAACCTACGTCTGCACGATTGTCAGCAACGTCGCCTACACCGTCACCTCGGGTGAAGCCACCGTCACGATCCACGACTCACCTTATGGGATGTGGAACATCGAACATTTCACCTTGGAGGAACTGACCGATCCCCTGCTGAGCGGCGAGGAAGTGGATTTCGACTTCGACCACTTGTTGAACTTCGCCGAGTACGCCGCCAACCGTGATCCGAAGCTCAGCGAAACCAACAGCCCGCTCCAGACGGCCATCGAGTTGGATTCCACCAACGGCGTGAGTCACATCACCCTCACCTACCCCCGCCGCCTGCCACCGACAGATGCGGCGTATGAAGTCGTGGTCTCAGACGACCTCGTCACCTGGAACTCCGGAACCAACTTCGTGACGGAGATGCTGGTTACGGACGACGGAAACAACACCACGGAAACCGTGAAGGCGCAGTTGGTCGCCCCGTGGCCCAATCCCACACGCAGCCAGTTCCTCACGGTCCGGGTGCGGCTGTTGGCGACGGGGCCGTAGCAGCCAGCTCGGCGTGACTGATGCGTTCGCCGTCTGGACGGTTTCCTGGGCTTCCCAAAGCGGAATGGGCCGGCCGAATAGCATTCACGCGCGGTTGGAACCACGCGTGATGCTTGATCGAAATGGATGGTTTGCCGTCCGAACTTAGTTCGAGGGAACTTTGTCCCACTTGGTGTTCCGCATGTCACCCGTGCGGCCGAATTCCAAGTGCATGTTGAAGGCCTCGCCCAGACTTTGCAGCGAATGCCCTTCGCCACCGCGGTTCATGTATTCGCGGAGCAGCGGGCGGTAATCCGGATGCGCGCAGTTCTCGACAATGAGCTTGGCGCGACATTGCGGCGACTTGCCCCGGAGGTCGGCCACACCGTGCTCGGTAACGATGATGCTCACGGAGTGTTCGCTGCTGTCGAGGTGGCTGACCATCGGCACGATAGTGCTGATCTTGCCGCCCTTCGCGGTGGAGGGGCAAATGAACATGGACAGGAAGGCGGCGCGGGCGAAGTCCGCCGAACCGCCGATGCCGTTCATCATGTGCGTACCCAGGACGTGCGTGCTGTTCACATTGCCACTGAGGTCCACCTCGATGGCCGTGTTCACCGAAATGGTGCCAATGCGGCGGACGACTTCGGGGTTGTTCGTGATTTCCTGCGGCCGGAGGATTAGGCGGGTGCGGAAGAATTCCCAGTCGGCGTAAATGCTCTCCAAAGTCGGCGGCGGCACGGTGAGCGAGCAGCCGCTGGCAAACGTGCAACGCTCCTTCTTCATCAGCGCGATCACGGCGTCCTGGATGACTTCCGTGTACATCTGGAAGTTCGGGATGGCCGGGTTGTCCGCCATCGCCATGAGCACGGCGTTGGCAGTATCCCCCACGCCCGATTGCACGGGGAGAAAGGTCTTCGGGATGAGCCCGCGCTTGATTTCGTTGGCGAGGAACTCAGCCACGTTGTGACCGATCTTGGCCGTGGTCTCGCCGATTGGATCGAAGGTGCCGACTTCATCCGGCAGCTTGGTTTCCACCACACCGATGATTTTGGCGGGATCCACCTGGATGACCGGCTGGCCGATGCGATCGCTGGGCTCAAACACTGGAATATCGCTCCGCAGCGGCGGATCTTTCGGCTCAAAGACATCGTGCAGGCCGCGCAAGAACGGTGGGTGATACCGGTTGAGTTCGACGATGATACGGTCGGCCTTGTTGCAGAACGTGGGCGACGCGCCAACAGAGGAGGTCAACACGATCTCTCCGTACTTGGTCACTTCGCTGGCCTCGATGATCGCGGTACGGACGTGGCCGAGGAAGCCATAGCGCACGTCCTGCGGCAGGCGCGAGAGGTGCATGTCGAAGAACCGCGTCTCACCGGCGTTGATGCTGCGGCGCAGATCGGGGTCGGACTGGTAGGGCGTGCGGAAGCCGAAGGCCTTGGCCCGGGCGAGCGCGCCGTCGAGCGAGCGGCCCGTGGAGGCGCCGGAGATGAGGTTGATCTTGAAGGGACGGCCCGCATCATGTTCGGCTTGGGCCTTGGCCGCGATGGCGGAAGGCACAGCCTTGGGCGCGCCGGCGGCGGTAAAGCCACTCACGCCAATGGTTTCGCCGTTCTCAATGAACTGCGCGGCTTCTTCAACGGTCAGTTTCGTCAATGGTTTCATGTTCGATATCAGAGTTCGTGCAATTGCCGCACCTGGTGCGACTCGTAAACGATGTGTTTGTGGGAGCGGGTCTCCAACCGCAACCCGCCGTGGTCGTCCACGCCGAGGAAGCGGCCGTTCACCGTCACGCCGTCCAGATCGAGACTCACGTCCCGGACCTTGCCCCAGAGCAGATTGATGCGCTTGACCGCCTGGGTCGCCCCTTCGCTCCCGACTTCCGCCACCACCTTGCGGAGTTCCTGCAGGAGGCGCAGCGCGATGTCCTGCGGCGACGGCGGGTGCGCGAGGAAATCCGCCAGGCGCGCCACATGGGCGGTGAGCGCCGGCTCGACCTTTTCGGGGTGATTCGTGACATTCAGGCCAATGCCCACAACCGCCACGCCCGGGCGCGGTTGGTCAATCAGAATGCCCGCGAGCTTGTGATCACCGATCATCACATCGTTCGGCCATCGCATCCGCAGTTGACTCAAGCCGACTTGCGCCGCAGCGCGGCAGACGGCAAGACCGGCGAGCAACGGCAGAAGCTTGGTCGCCTCCCCCAACGAGTCGGTCGGCACGACCGCAGAAAGCCATAGTCCACCGTCGTCCGAAACCCATTGGCGCTGGAACCGGCCGCGACCCGCGGTCTGCCGGTCAGCACGAACCGCATTCCACGCGTCCAGCGGTGCGGCGGCGGCGTTGGTGGAATCAAGCACCGGAAGTTCCCAGAGCTTCCAGCCGTCGGCTTCGACAAGTTGCGCCTGTTCGAGCCCGGGGGGGACGGGCGTTGGCTGGGATGATGGTTTCATGGGATGCGAATCTTACCGGCGGGGATCACTTGTCGCACGCACCCCGCACATCCGAGCGGGGTGCGTCAATCGGAGCAGTTTCTTCCGGAGACGGTTTACTCCAAGGTCACGAGGGCCTGTCCTTCGTCCACCACGGCACCGACGGCGACCTTCACATCCTTCACCGTGCCGTCGCGCGGCGCGGTGATGAAGGTGTTCATCTTCATGGCTTCGAGGGTGAGCAGATGCTCGCCTTCCTTCACAGCCTGGCCTGCCTGCACGTTGACGGCGGTCACACGGCCTGAGAGCGGGCTGGGGATGTCGTTGGCGCCGGCCTTGGCCGCCGGGGCGGCAGCAGGGGCAGGTGTGGCCACGGGCGCTGCGACCGGAGCGACCGCCGCGGGAGTAACAGCCGGCAACGGCACCGGCGCTGGAGCGGCCGGGGCCGCCGCCACGGTATCATTCGGCAATTCGACGGTGACGTCGTAAGCCTTGCCATCAACGGTAACGCGAAGTTTCTTGATCATATCAAAGCGGAGAGTTGTTTAGCGGATGCGATGCGAGGAGTAGTGAGCGAACCGGCCTTCTATGGCCCAAGCATTGACCCAGGTCACGACCGGGGAACGCTTCACGTCGAGCACACGGTAGGGACGATCCAACACGACGGCGATCGCCGCCGAGATGACGGCGAGCAATTCGCCGTTGACCGGGCCGGGATGCTGCGCGCCGAGCGACTGCTCGTGCGCGGCCCGGGCGGATTCGATGGCCGCCGCCGCCTGCTGCAAGGAGGTTTGCACCTCATCGTAACGCGCGGCGTCGTCGAGCCGCGGCAGGGTGCGATGGAGCAATGCAAGCGCCTGGCCGAGTTGGGTCTCAGCCGGCGACAAGTGTGACATAGTACTCATGTTTGCCTGAGGATACGCCGTCCGCGGTTTAGAGCGGGATTGTGCCGTGTTTCTTCGGCGGACGGGTTTCGCGCTTCGTAAGCGAGTTGCGCAACGCCATGGCCACGACCGCGCGGGTTTCAGCCGGATCAATGACGTCGGTGATCATCGCCTTGCTGGCCGCTTCGTACGGCGTGCAGAACTTCTCGCGGTATTCCTTGACCAGTTCGGCTTCCTTCGCCTTCGGGTCCTTGGCCGCGGCAATCTCACGCTTGAAGAGAATGCGCACCGCGCCTTCCGCGCCCATGACGGCGATTTCCGCCGTCGGCCACGCATAGACGCAGTCCGCACCCATTTCCTGGTTGCACATCGCGATGTACGCGCCGCCGTAAGCTTTGCGCAGAATCACCGTGATCTTCGGCACAGTCGCTGAGGCGTAAGCGAAGAGCATCTTCGCGCCGTGGCGGATAATGCCGCCGCGCTCCTGCTGAACACCCGGCAGAAAACCCGGCACGTCCACGAGATTCACGATCGGTATGTTAAAAGCATTGCAGAAACGGATGAACCGCGCCGCTTTATCCGACGCATCAATGTCCAGCGTGCCGGCCTTCACCGCGGGTTGATTTGCGATGATGCCGACGACGATGCCCTGAATGCGCCCGAAGCCAACGACCACATTCCGGGCCCAGTCCCGCTG
>CAZWJC010000103.1:0-22065 GCA_964634255.1 uncultured Verrucomicrobiota bacterium
CGATTTTTTCCGCCAAATAGTTTGAATAACCGCCCCACCCGACAGGCGCAGGCGCGGGATAAGCAATTGACACAGCGAAGTTGGTGAAGCGCCGCCAAGCGAGGGACGCTTGGCGGAGTGAGCTTCCGGTGTGCGCGCCCCGCACGCGTGCGCTAGCAAGGGCTGCCGGCAGATTAGATCCAAGCGTTTGTCCACCGCTGAAAACAATCTTACTGGAGGAAGGAGAGGCTTCCCAACTTCAGGTTGCATTTTTATGCAACATGTCTGACTTGACGCGTTAACGCGCTTTGGACAAAGTCGTCGGTGCTGGCGGACATCCGTCGGCGTAACTGAAACGTTGCAGTACTGTGATTTGGCCGTTGCTGATCTGTCTCACACTGTCGCCGATATGAACTGTGGATCTGGCCGTCGTCCCCGAGCCTTCACGTTGATCGAACTGCTGGTCGTGATCGCTATCATCGCCATCCTGGCCGGAATGCTGCTCCCGGCTCTGAGCAAGGCGAAGGACAAGGCCAAGAGGATTGGCTGCCTGAACAACCTCAAGCAGTTGGGTTTGGGCAGCACCTTGTATGCAGATGACAGCAACGGTGACTTCTCTGGAGACACCTGGCTTCCCGGTGAGATTTCGAACATTCCAGCGTATTCGAGGCGGAGCGGATCCGATGACGATTTGACATGGCTGCATCCGACCTACGTCGGCGGCTTGGGAAGCTACATATGTCCCAGCACACGAAACAAGATCCGTACGAACATCACAATGAATGCTCTTTGGAATAAGCCGGTGGTGGCCGACCTGGCAAACAACGGAAGGGCGATTGATTCAAACGGAACAAGCTATGAGTGCTTCGGCAACTGGGGATCAACGACATCCTCCGCAGGGAAGAAGAGTGAGCGCAAGTTGGGAGGTTTTGTGCTGAAGAACTATGCCGCGGGTGGCATCGGCCGCAAGCCGGGCGCCTCTGACGTTTTCCTGCTCACCGATGGCGATGACGACGCTGGTGCCGGGGATTACAACAATTGGCCCGACAAGATAGACAATCACGGAGCTGCAGGACAGAACTTCACTTTTGTGGATGGTCATGCTGCATGGGTGGGGCGGAAGGTCTTCCTACATGTCTGGAATTTGTCGCACGATTCCAACGTTACGGAACCAGCAGCTGGCACCTACTAAAAGACTCAAAGTCGAATGATACTTCGGCCTAAGAACGCTCCCAACTCACGAACAACAAGTCCAACAATGAACACACAAACACTCCCCTGCCACATTTGTCGCGCAAAAGGCGCAACCCTCAGGCATGCCTTCGGACGAGTGCGAACGAGGATACTAACAGTCACGGTTCTTGCGGCGTTGGGTATGGCAACGACGCTGCGCGCGGATCGCGTCGGCCATGATATCGCTGCGGGATATATCAAGATTGATCAGCCCGTACCTGGGTACTACAACAACGCCAACACAACCGCTGCGCTCTTGGTCGGTGTTAATGGGCTCACGGTGGTGACCAATGTTGTCAATATGGGCGACTACCGGGTTCAGATTGGAGACAGTCAGCAAGATGACACGAACAACGGCGTCATCATCGTGTCCGTTGCGCAAAACGGACGTGCCAACTGGACCAATGATGTCGGAGTGCTTACGAACAATTTCCAGACCCCCTGCGCCATCCCATACGGAGGCGGATACTGGGAGGCAGGAATTTTCCGTTGCCCGCCCATCTCAAGCACCACGGCCAACCAAGGCGAGGATAATGTGGACGTAGCGGTCGCATATTTCCCTTTCTCAAGCTGGCGTGGCGGTTACGCGTTGAACGGAGCCAACGGCTTGGAACTTACCAATTTCGTTGGCTCCTCGGGTCTTGTTCTCGGAACCCATTTCAGGGATTACCTGACCAACAGCGCGGTCAGCGACGCTGTCGCCAACGGCGTCTGCTACCTCGACCTCAGGAGTTTTGGGATCGATTCGCGCCGGGACGGCGTGCTGCTGGTGAACGGCGCCAAGAACGAAGCGAACTACGCGCTCTCCAGAGTCAACGATGATGATGACGAAATGGACGGCACTTGGACGATCTATTCGCACGACAACCGGGCAAACGGCCGCACCTATGAGCAGGACCCTCTGGCTTTCGTTTTTGTGCCCAAGACGGACACTTCGGTGGTTTCAGGCATGTTCATGGGGGATGGAACGATCGCAATCCACAGCGGGGCCACGCCCCAGTTCGCTGTTACGTGGCGCACGGACCTTGGTAATGGCAACTACGAACTCAAGATTCCAGGCCGGTCGCCTGCCGATGGCATCCTGATTGTATCAGCTGCGGGCGGTGACCCCAACAACGGCGACAACATCGTGACATTCCAGCCCAACGCGGTTGGGGATGGTTGGATCATCCAGTCGCGGGACCTCCCTGGTTGTGGTTTGCAAAGTCTTCCCGAAAACGAAGCAGTCTGCTCGTTTGTGTTCGTTCCCGCGGAGAAGCCGGGGATTACGGTCACACCCAGCAAGAACTTGCTGACAACTGAGGCTGGCGGAACCGCCCAATTCACCGTGACGGTCAATGGCTATCCCATGCCCACGGGCGACGTAACGATTGCTCTTTCTTCGAGTGATACCAGTGAAGGAGTAATCAGTCCAGCCAACCTTACGTTTACCCCGGTCGATTGGAACGTTCCGCAGACGGTGACATTGACAGGAGTGGATGATGGTGTTGTGGACGGCGCACAACCGTACAGTATCAACCTCTCGGCAACGACCAGTACTGATGCCAACTACGACGGGTTGACTTCAGGTAAAGTCGGAGCCATCAACATTGACAACGAAGCCGGAGTTTCGTTGGACGCCAGCACCATTACGACCACCGAAGCCGGGGGAACGGCCACCTTCTCGATTTGGCTAAATACTGCGCCCACCGGCGACGTGACGCTGACGCTCTCCTCCAGCGACACCGGCGAGGCCGCTGTGTCGCCCGCGAGTCTGAAATTTACTCCGTCCGATTATGGCGCTCCGCAAACTGTAACGGTGACCGGAGTGGATGACTTCGTTCAAGACGGCCCTGCCGCTTATTTCGTTGTCACTGCCGCCGCCACCAGCGCGGATCCGGCCTACAACAATTTCGACGCCCTTGATGTTGCCGGGCAGAACTTGGATAACGATTCGGCTGGCGTGATCGTTCCGGCAAGCAAGCTCACCGTGACAGAGCCAAGCGGCACTGCGAGCTTTGCCGTGGTCCTGGCCAGTGAACCTGTTGCCGCCGTGACCGTAAATTGTGTCTCGGCGGATACCACCGAAGGCACGGTCACGCCGTCCGTGGTCTTCACCCCGGCAAACTGGAACGTGCCACAAACTGTGACCGTTACGGCGGTGGACGATTCAGTGAATGACGGGGCGACTGAATTCTCCATCGTGACATCGGTGACCAGCACCGATCCGCTGTACGCAACGTTCAACCCGGACGATGTCGTTGTCACGACTCTGGACAACGAAGTGGCGTTTGTGTTGCCCTCGGGTGATTTCACCTACGGCATAGGTGAGGCGGCCAAAGGCATCGATGGCTATGCCACCCTGAATGATCCGGACACCGTGGATTACAGCGGCGGCGGTTTGACGGTGACCATCGCTGCTGGCGCTAGCGGTTCCGACCTGCTGGATGTTCGCAACACTGGTACCGACATCGGCCAGATTGGAGTCGCCGGCGGCAGCATCACCTACCAAGGCGCCATCATCGGAACCAAGGCTGGCGGAACGGGAGGGGCGCCGTTGACGATCACCTTCACCACGGCCGCGGCAACACCTGAGGCTGCCCAAGCGCTCGTTCGGTCCGTCACCTATCAAAACACGAACGCAAACTTGTCCCCGCAGACTCAAACCCTCTCGTTCGCGGTTGCCGATGGAGATGGCGGCCTCAGCACTGCGATGAAGACCATCATCATCCGTTTGATGCGCGTGGATAGCTATCAACAAAACGGCGATGGCGGATTCGGGCTCTATACAGGAGCGATGGACACCCAGATTCACCATCAATTCCCCCAAACTGCCTACCCGGCAGGCTATAGTGCAAGCGGGCTCTGGCTTGATTACGACACCGCCAGCTTGCTCCCTGAAGATCAGATGCAGTGCTTCCTCAAGTTTACGAATCTCTTCGGCGCCAGCCCCGGTCAGATTCCCGCAGGAGCGAAGATAGTTTTTGCCGAATTGATTATGAACGTAACAGACAGTGGGCACGGCGCCCGATTCAACCGGATGCTGGTGGATTGGGACGAAGGTGTCACATTCGAGTCGCTTGGCAGTGGCATCGCTTTGGACGATACCGAAGCCGTTTCCGGTACCAACGCGTTCTTGGGTGACCAGTCGCAGAACACGACGACTGGCAGCGGCTTCATGAAGATTGGCGTGACCTCTGATATCCAGGCATGGGCGGATGGTACCAACAACTTCGGCTGGGTCATGAACACATGGCCGAATGGCGTCAACGGCACGGCGTTCAGCCCTTGCGAGGCGACAAACGTCGTTTTGCGTCCGCGGCTACGTATCGGATGGCTGCCACCACAATCGGCATCGGCTGCGACGTTTTGCCAAGGCGTAAACGGGTACAGCGGTACGGTGGACACGCAAGTTCGCTTGGTGGGACCGGACACGACTTATGCGGCGGCGACAACCCTGAGTCCGGATCCACTTGTGGCCAGCGCACCTGTGCCGAACCCGCAGCAGGTCTTGATTCGCTTCGACAACATCATCGGCGTCGCCGCCGACCAGGTGCCGGCGAGAGCGACGATTCACGCTGCAATTCTTGACTTAACAAGCATCCAAGCCGATTCCCAAGGGGCCGGTGGCTTGTTCCATACACTCCTGAAGCCTTGGGATGCCTCGAACACTTGGAATACCTGGGTTAACGGCATATCTGCAGATGGTGTTGAAGCCGCGTTGTCGCCAACCGCGACACTTCCTTCTGAAGGATACGGCGCGACCGTACAAGCCACTCGGCACGCTGTCGAAATTACGGCTGACGTCCAGGCTTGGGTTAACAGTGTGCGTGAGAACAATGGTTGGGTTATCTTGCCCTGGGAAGACGGGAGCAATGGATGGAACTTTAACTCGGCTGAGGCCTCGCTGGCGGATATGCGCCCGCAGCTTCGTGTTTATTATACCCCCGCGGTGGCGACTGAAGTCGTCACCCTGCTCACGCCTGTCGTGAGTCCGACCACCGTGCTGGTCAGCTTCACTGGCTCGGCCAATAAGGCTTACACGGTTCAGCGGGTTGGGGTGCTGGGGGCCACGTGGGAAACGCGTGGCACGGCCACGACCGGCGCGGACGGGAAGGCAACCTTCACCGACGCCACCCCGCTCGCCGGGGCGGCGTTCTACCGTGTTATTTCTCCGTAGTGGATTGGGTTGGGTTGGGTTGGAACGTGGTGTGTGAGAGTAAGGGTAGGTGTGGGGACGGCGTGCGCGCCGTCCCCATACCGGGGTGCAAGTCTGCAGCCGGCGTTTGAGCGGAGCTGAAGACTGAATTGTTAGGGTGCTCCCTCCACAGACGATTCTGGGCTCGCGCGACGACGACCGGTCCGGTTCGCGTGCAAACGACAAGATGACATTGAATGCATTATCACAGGTGCGACATCTCGCCCTGGACATGGATGGAACGATATACAGCGGGGGCACGCTCTTCGAGGCGACCCTGCCGTTTCTGGCTGCGTTGCCGAAGCTCGGCATCGGGCATACGTTTCTGACGAATAACTCCAGTAAGAGCTCGCGGGATTACCTGAAGCGGTTGGCCAAGCTCGGCATTACCGCGACGCCGGAGCAGCTCTACACCTCCACCCAGGCGGCGATTGAATACCTCCAACAGGAGCGCCCGCGACTGAAACGCCTCTTCATTCTCGGCACCCCCAGCATGATCGAGGAGATCGCCGCAGCGGGTTTCGTCTCCACGGAAGACAGCGCCCAGGATGAGCCGGAGGCTGTGTTGGTCGGATTTGACACCACGCTGAACTACGCGCGGCTGTGTCGGACGGCTCACTGGATCGGCCAGGGCAAGCCGTTCATCGCTACGCATCCGGACCGGGTGTGCCCGACGGACGAGCCGACGGTGCTGGTGGATTGCGGGGCGGTTTGTGCGGCCCTGCAAAGTGCGACGGGGCGTGCGCCCGACGTGGTGCTGGGCAAGCCCGACCCGTGCATGATTCGCGGCATTCTGCACCGCCACAGCTTGCAGCCGCACCATCTCGCGATGGTCGGCGACCGCCTTTACACCGACATGGCCATGGCGCAGCGCGCCGGCGCGGTGGGGGTGTTGGTGTTGACGGGCGAGACCAAGGCGCACGAAGCGCAGCAGATGGTCCCGCCACCAGATTTTGTGATGAGCGGTCTCGCCGAACTGGGCGAGCGACTCCGGGAAGCCCGGAACGGGGGAAATGGAAGACAATAGGGAATGACAACAAAACTGAATTCGAATCGTAACGATGCATTGAAAGCGTTGCAGGGGAAGACCCTCGACGTGTTGATTGTGGGGGGTGGCATTGTTGGCGCCGGGGTGGCCCGGGACGCCGCGATGCGGGGCTTGAACGTGGGATTGGTGGAGCAGCATGACTTCGCCTTCGGCACCAGCAGCCGATCCAGTCGTCTGCTGCATGGCGGGCTGCGGTATCTCGCCCAAGGTCGCGTGGGCCTGGTTCACGAGGCGAGCGTGGAGAAGAAAGTGATCCATCAGATCGCGCCGCACTTGGCCGACCCGCTGCCGTTCATCTTCCCGACGTATCGGGGCAACAAGCACTGGGTGCTGTGGCAACTGAAGATCGGCGTCAAGATTTACGACCTGCTATGCGGGGGGCGCAACCTCGGCAATTCGACGTGGTTGAGCAAGGCGGACGTGCTTGAAAAGGTGCCGTCGCTGACGCAGACGAACCTGAACGGGGCGGTGCGTTACTACGACGGGTTTACCAACGACGCGCGGTTGGCCATTGACACATTGCGCTCAGCAGCCAAGGCCGGAGCGTCCGTGCTGAACTACTGCCGATTCAAGAATGCGACACGAGCGCAGGAGTGGGTTTGCGACGTCGAAGATCGGCTGGCGGGTACGTCGTTCACCGTGAAGGCCAAGGCCGTGGTTAACGCGACCGGCCCGTGGGCCGATGGATTGCCGCACAGTCGGGTGAAGCTGCGCGCGACCAAGGGCATTCATCTGGTGGTGGACCGCCCGCGCGTGCCCGTGCCCGACACCGTCGTTATGAGCGAAGGCAAACGGATTCTGTTTGCCATCCCTTGGGGCGAGCGGACGATCATCGGCACGACCGACACGGATTATCAGGGCTCGCTGGACAACGTCCTGGCGGACGCGGACGACATCGGCTACGTGCTGCAGGTCACCAACCAGTTCTTCCCGAACGCCAAGTTGAAAGCGGCGGACGTGATCAGTGCATGGGCCGGCTTGCGGCCGTTGATCGCGGATCCGAACGGGAAACCGTCTGACATCTCGCGGTCGCACGAGATCAAGAATCCCGAGCCGGGCTGGTGGGACGTGGCCGGCGGCAAGCTCACCACCTACCGTTTAATGGCGGAACAGACGGTGGACCGGATCGTGCGCGAGCAGCGTCTCACTGCGACACCTTGTCTGACGGCCAAGACGCCGCTACTGCCGGTGGAGCAGACGCGCGGGGTGAGCGGAATCCTCCCGCCAGCGTTTGAACGAGCGGCGGTGGAACACTATTGCGGGCAGGAATGGGCCGTGCATCTCGACGACGTGATGCTGCGACGGACAAGCTGGCATTACTACTTGAAAGACGCAGCATCAAAGGCGGAGCGTGTGGCCGCTTGGATGGGGGAGTTGCTCGGCTGGACCGAGGACCAGCAGGCCGCCGAACTGCGGCGCTACCAGCTGGCCGTCGGTGCGAGTCCAAAGCCCGTGTCCCCCGCGCCCTTGAAGGCGGCGGCGGCGTAGGTCGCCCCGCTGAATTCACGTTGAGTTCACGAATTCGGTTGGATGCTGAGCAGATTTCGGGAGCATTCATGCAGAACGGTTATTCAGATGAACAACTTCGGCTGGCCGCCCGCCTCTATTATGTGGATGGGCTCGGCCAGACCGAGGTGGCGAAATTCGCCAAAGTCTCGCAGGCGAAAGTCTCGCGGCTGCTCGCGCTGGCCCGTCAACGCGGCATCGTGCGGATTTCCGTGGCGGAGTACGAACCGCGTCACGACGAACTGGAGCGGCAACTGTGCGAACAGTTCAAGCTGAGTGCCGCGGCGGTGATCAAAACCATCGAAGGCTCGACCGGCGAAGAGGCCCGGCGCGCCGTCGGACACTTCGGCGCACCGTTTGTCAGCGCCCTCCTGCCCCGTGGTGGCGTGGTGGCTATCGCCGGTGGTCGGACGATCCGCGAGCTGGTGCAACTGTTGCCCGAGGACAAGGAACGGCATCTCACGGTGATCCAGGCCATGGGAAGCATTGACTTCACTGTTGGGCCGGTGGATGCGCTGGAGCTGGGGCGCATGTTGGCCCGGCGGAGCGGTGGGTTCTTCCTCACGTTGAACACGCCGGCCTTTGTGCCGGACAAACGGACGCGGGATTCGTTCCTGGCGCATGAGCAAATCCGCGGCCTGTGGCGGCGGCTGAAGCAGGCGGACGTGGCGTTGGTTGGGGTTGGTACGCTGGACAACTCCGCCTTCGTTGAGCGCGGCGTATTGAGCGCCGCCGACCTGAAAGACCTCAAGGAACGCGGCGCGGTCGGCGAGATCTGCGGGCGGTTTTTCGATAAGGCGGGGCGGGAGTGCGATTCGCCTTGGCGCGACCGCGTGCTCAGTATTGATTTGGAGCAGCTACGCAAGATTCCGCAAGTCATCGGGGTCGTTGCGGGTGCCGATCGTTCCGCCGCCATTGCCGCGGCGATCCGCGGCGGATTGGTCAAGGCGCTGCTGGTGGACGTGGCCGGCGCCCAAGCCTTGCTTCGGAAAGCCGTGCCCGGGGACTCCCCCCATATATAACTCGAGACATGAAATACGCACTCTTCACTTCCGCCGCTTTGGGGCTGCTGCTTGGCGCTTGCGCGGCCCAAAGCCAGCCAACCGCCTCCCCCTCCAACTGGACCGTGCGCGGCCATCTGCCGCTGGAACAGCTCGTCATCCAGAGTCACCGCGGCGCCGGCGAGCTCGCTCCCGAGAACACAATCGAAGCCTTTGAGCTGGGGTGGAAGCTTGGGACGTGGCCCGAGGCGGATGTGCGCACGACGAAGGATGGCGTCATCGTCGCTTTCCACGACGGCAACTTCAAACGCACCGTCAAGAATCCTCCCCCGGAGCTGGCCAAGAAAGGGGTGAAGGACATCACGTTCGCCGAGCTCTCCAAGCTGGATGTCGGCGGGTGGAAGGGCGATAGCTTTGAAGGTCGGCGCGTGTCGCGGCTTTCCGATGTATTCAAGATCATGGCCGGCAAGCCCGGGCGGAAGCTCTACCTCGACATCAAACAGGTGGACATCGCGCAACTCGCCGCCGAGGTGCGCGCCGAGAAGGTTGTCAGCCAGGTTGTGTTTGCCAGTTCCGATTACGCGTTGATCCGGAGCTGGAAGAAACTCGTGCCCGAATCCATGACCTTGAACTGGATGGGCGGCACGGAAGGGGAGTTGAAGGAGCGCCTCGAAAAGCTCCGCGCAGATAAGTTCGCGGACCTCACCCAGGTCCAGTTACATGTACGCTTGAATACCAACAGTGCGTCTGCCGAACCGTTCACGCTGTCGCGCGACTTTCTGCGCGCCGCTGGCGACGAACTGCGCCAGCACGGCGTCATCTTTCAGAGTCTGCCTTGGGGCGTGGCCGAGCCGAAGGTGTATTGGCAACTCATGGACTTGGGCGTGATGGCGTTCGCGACGGATCACCCGGACATCACGGTTAAGGCGGTGCGGGATTACTACGCGAAGCCGTGACGAAGTTTTGCGAAAGCTCAGCGATGAACAACTCTTCTCAGAAGCTGACCTTGGCCGAGGCGCTGCGCGCGGCGCGGGAAACCAAGGCCCTGGAAATTGGCGAAGGCATTCTCGACAAATCCCCGCAGGTGTTCCGGGCGCAGTTCGGCGACCAGCCGGCGATGCTGGTGGCAGACGAAAACACCTTTGCCGTGGCCGGCCGGAAGGTGTTGGAAGCATTCCGCGCAGCGAAGCATCCCGTCCTGGAGCCGTTCATCTTTCGCGACCCGTCGCTTTACGCGGAATATCGGTTCATCGAACAATTGGAGGCCTCCCTCAAGCAGCACGCCGCGATCGCTGTCGCAGTTGGCAGCGGGACGATCAATGACTTGACCAAGCTTTCCTCGCACCACGTAGGCCGGCCGTACCTGTGCGTCGCGACGGCGGCTTCAATGGACGGCTACACGGCCTTTGGCGCTTCCATCACTCACCAGAGCGCGAAGCAAACGTTTCTCTGCCCTGCTCCCACTGCCGTCGTGGCTGACCTGAACGTGATCTGTGCCGCGCCCGGCTTGATGAATTCCTGGGGCTACGCCGACTTGCTGGCCAAGGTCCCGGCGGGTACGGATTGGATGCTGGCTGGCGCTCTGGGCGCTGAGCCAATTCACGCACAGGCGTGGACCATCGTTCAGGGCCGCCTGCGCGAAATGGTCAGCGATCCCGCGGGCGTGCTGGCCCGTGATCCACAAGCCGTCGGGCGGCTGACGGAAGGCTTGTTGCTGGGGGGATTTGCCATGCAATCGGCGCAGTCCAGCCGGCCTGCCTCGGGCGCGGAACACCAGTTCAGCCATTTGTGGGATAATCAGCATCACACTCACAACGGGCGCGCACCGTCGCACGGTTTCAAGGTCGCCATCGGCACGCTGGCGACGACGGCGCTTTTCGAGTTCCTGCTGGAGCAACCTCTGGACTGGCTGGACGTGGACGCCTGTTGCGCCGCGTGGCCGGGCGCCGACACGTGGTGCCGACGCGCGCGCGCGCTGCTGGGCGATGGCGATCTGATGGCCGTGGCAGAGAAGGAACTCCGTGCCAAGCACAGCACACCCGAACAACTGCGCGAGCAACTGACGAAGCTGCGCATGCTCTGGCCGGAGTTGAAGGAGAAGCTGCGTGCCCAATTGCTGCCGCTGGACACCTTAAGGCAGATGCTGCACGCTGCGGGAGCGCCAACCGAGCCCGAGCACATCGGTATCACCCGCGAGCGCTTGCGCCGGAGCTACTGGCAGGCATTCTGTATTCGTCGCCGCTTCAACGTGCTGGACCTCGCGGTGCGCATGGGGCTGTTGGACGCCGCATTGAATCGCATTTTCGGTCCGACCGGTTTGTGGCCGATTGAATCGCACACCACTGCCCATTCCACTCACACCTCCTAATGGACCCCGCCACCCCGCCCGCTCCCAAGCGTTTCCCCGCGATCTTCCGGATGTTCGAGCCGGCGCCGGCGATTCCGTTGATCACCACCGATGCCGAAGAAATCAAGGCGAGACATCGCGTTTGGCAGCGCCGGATCTTGATCGCGACCATCCTTGGCTACGCGACGTTCTACCTTGTCCGGAAGAACCTCAGCATGGCCATGCCCGTGATGGAGGCCGACCTCGGCATCAAGAAGTCGCAGCTCGGACTGTTTCTCACGCTGCACGGCTTGCTCTACGGGGTGGCGAAGCTCTGCAACGGCGTGCTCGCCGACCGCGCCAACGCCCGCATGGTCATGGTTACCGGCCTGGTGATATCCGGCGCGTTGAATGTCTTTTTCGGGTTCAGCACCGCGGTGGTGGCCTTCGGCATTTTCTGGATGTTGAACGGCTGGTTTCAAGGCATGGGCTATCCGCCCTGCGGCCGCTTGATGGCGCATTGGATTCCGCCCAAGGAACTGGCCACGAAGATGTCGATCTGGAACGCCTCGACCAACCTCGGCGCCGGCGCGGTCTTCGTCCTCTGCGGAGCGCTGATCAAATACTTTGGTGACTGGCGTCTGTGCTTTTTCGTTCCGGCGGGGGTCGCGTTCGCGTGCGCCATATTTCTCTGGTTCACATTACCGGACACGCCGCCGTCCGTTGGGCTGCCGGAAGTCGAGGGTTCCAAGCTCAAAACCGCGCCGCAGGAGAAGGACGATTGGAAGTCCGTTTTGGTGCGCTACGTCTTCAGCAATCCGTGGATCTGGCTCCTGGCGATCGCGAACTTCCTCATCTACACAATCCGCTACGCAGTGCTCGATTGGGGACCAACGTTCCTCACGCAGCAGAAGCACTTGGACCTGTCGCACGCGGGCTGGATCGTCGCCGGCTACGAGATTTCGGGGATGTGCGGCGCGCTCATCGGTGGCTGGTTGACCGACCGGTGGTTTGGTGGGCGCAGCTTCCGCTCCTGCACGTTCTACATGGCGCTGTGTGGCGTGGCGGTGTTTCTGTTCTGGAAAGTGGCTGGCCAATCCTTCGCGATGAACGCCTTTCTGCTCTGTGTGACGGGCTTCTTTGTCTATGGCCCGCAGTGCCTGCTCAACATCGCTGCCGCCAATCTCGCCACCAAACGGGCCGCGGCAAGCGCCGTCGGTTTGGTCGGATTGTTCGGCTATCTCAGCACGACGCTTTCCGGTTGGGGCGTGGGCAAGCTGGTGGATCTGTACGGCTGGGATGCTCCCTTCAAAGGCATGTTGATCGTGGCCGCGCTAGGTACGCTGGTGTGCGCCGCAGGATGGCGGGCCAAGGCGCACGGGTATGAGTAGCCGGACAGCGAGCGTCTGCTCCTGAAGCCATGTCACGGCCGCCCCAGTCGCCTAACGAAAGCGTCTCGCGTTGGCCGGTGGTCTTTAGCGTCTTCGCGCCGACGCCGCCTGCGGCGGTGATGCTGAGCGACCCAGCAGAAATCAGGGCGAAGTATCGTTACTGGCGGTGGCGCATTCTGATCGCCTCGATCATCGGCTACGCGATGTTCTATTTCGTGCGCAAGAACCTCAGCGTGGCGATGCCCGCGCTGGGCAAGGACCTCGGTATCGGCAAGGCCGACTTGGGGTTGTTCCTCACGCTGCACGGTCTGCTCTACGGCATCTCGAAGTTCGTCCACGGCTTTCTGGGTGACCGCGCCAATGCGCGCACGTTGATGGCCGCAGGGCTTCTGCTCTCAGCGCTCGTGAACGTCTGCTTTGGCTTCAGTTCGGCGGTCGTGGCCTTGGGCCTGTTTTGGATGGCCAACGGCTGGGTTCAGGGAATGGGGTTTCCGCCCTGCGCGCGGCTGATGACGCACTGGTTCCCGCCGAAGGAACTCGCCACTAAGATGTCTGTCTGGAACACGTCGCATTCCCTGGGGGCCAGCGCCGTGGTGGTTTTATGTGGCTATCTGGTCGCATATGGCTGGCGGTGGTGCTTCTTCGGGCCGGCGGTGCTGGCCATGCTCGCCGCGGTCTTTCTCCTGTTCGCGCTTCGCGATACGCCACCGTCACTTGGTCTGCCGGAGGTGGAAGGCACGGCGAAGAAAGCCGGCGGCGCGGGGGAAACAGTCGCTGCGGAGGAAGGCTTTTCCTCGTTCCTAATGCGGCAGGTGTTCACCAATCCCTTTATCTGGCTGGTCGCACTGGCGAACTTCTTCGTCTATACGATGCGCTACGCCGTGCTCGATTGGGGGCCAACCTTCCTGAGTGAAGCCCGGCACATTAAACTCAGCCACGCGGGCTGGATGGTCGCCGCTTTCGAGATTTCCGGCGTCGCCGGCATGCTGTTCAGCGGCTGGATTACGGACAAAGTCTTCGGCGGGCGCGGCGCGCGGACGAGCGTGTTTTTCATGATCCTGGCGGGCGCGTCCATGATGCTGTTCTGGAAGCTGCCAAATCAGTCACGCTTGGTCAGCGCAGCCTTGTTGTGCAGTGCAGGGTTCTTCATCTACGGCCCGCAGGCACTGGTTGGCACCATCGCGGCCAACTTGGGCACCAAACGGGCCGCGGCCACGGCGGTCGGTTTTACCGGGCTGTTCGGTTACGCGAGCACCATTCTCTCGGGCTGGGGGCTGGGCGCACTGGTGCAGCGATACGGCTGGGACGCTGGGTTCGCCGGACTGCTGGCCGTCGCGATCGTGGGCACGCTGCTCTTCGCCTTGGCGTGGCCAGCAAAGGCACACGGGTACGGTGAACATCCCTGACCACTGGATGCGACGGCCCCGGCCCCTCACCGGCATGAAACATCTATGCGAATAGCCATTGATTGCGACGACGCGGGCCTGCCCCTGAAGCAGATCATTGTGGATCATCTTCGCACGCTGGGCTTGGAGGCGGTGGACCTGGATTATCTTCGTGAACACAGGGCCGATTACCCGGACATCGGCCATCATCTCGCCAAGCGGGTGGCGGCGAAGGAGTTTGATCGCGGCATTCTGATCTGTGGCACTGGCCTTGGCATGGCCATGGTGGCCAACAAGGTTCCCGGCGTCTTTGCCGGCACCTGCCACGACACTTTCTCGGCGGAGCGGCTCAAAAAGAGCAACGATGCCAATGTGCTCACATTGGGGGCACGCGTGGTCGGACCGGAGCTTGCCAAGGCCATCGTGACCGCGTGGGTAAAGTCAGATTTCGCCGGCGGTGGCTCCGCGCGCAAAGTCGAGCGGATGCGGGAATTGGAGCGCGAAGCGTACGCGACGCGGTAGCGGAGGAAGCGGCCGGCCGCGGGGCGTTACATCGCCCGAGCTTGTTTTAGCAAAGCTGCTTCTTCCGGCAACATGAAGGCCTTGGCGGCACGGTCGAGATAGTTTTTCGCGACCTCCTTCTGTCCGTCGGCAACGAGGAACACACCGTAGTAAAGCGCGAGCGAGGGATCATCCAGTTGGTCGAGCGGCAGCGCACCCAATACGGCAATCGCATCCTTGGTCCGCCCTTGCTGATACAAGGAGAACGCATACGTCGAAGCAAAGATCGCGCTTCCCGGATCAGCTTCGTGGAGCTTCGCGGCGGTCTCCCACGCCTGCGTCAGATCTTGCTTCAGTAGCAGGGAGGTCATCGCGTAGTTGTTCTGCGCGAGACGGTCTTCCGCTTTGCGCTGCATCTGGGTGGCGTAAACGCGTCGCAGCCCGGCGGTATTGCCGCGTGTGGCGCAGAAGCGGGTCAAGGACTCCAGCGGCCACGACTGATGCGGGAAGCCCTCCACCGCGTCCCACAGCACGCTCTCCACTTCATCCAGCCAACCCCAGCCCGCCGCCAGGTCCACCAGCGTGGTCAGCGCGAGGGGCGACTGCGAGGCGTTGCGCACGGCCAATCGCCAGGCTGTTGGCTGCCGCACGCCGTCCCGCCGCCACCCAGCCATGGCGAGCATGGCGAACCGCACGTGATCCAAACCGGGCCAGCGCTCTTTCATGAGGACCGCCTCCAGCTCATCCCATGCGCGCAGCGTGACGTAGCAGTCCGCTTTCGAGATCGGCAGAAGGCCCTGCTGGGTCAAACCGGGCGGCAAGGTTGCCAGCCAATCCAACGCCTCTTTGGCGCGGCCCGTCGAGTTCATCCAGGCGACGAGTTTGGCGATCGCCATGGGATTGGCTGCCGCATTGGTCTGCGTCTGACGCAGGAAATTGGTGATCTCGGAACTGCGATTGGCATTCAGGATGGCCAGGTGCAGCACCCGGTCGCTGAATGCGGCCTGGGCGTTCGTAATGACTTGCTTGGACAGCGTCTCCGCCCGGTCCAGCTCACGGCGGTCCACGCTTTCGGCCACGAGCGACCGCAACGCCAGCAGGCCGACGCCGCGGTCTGTCCGCAACAGTTCCAGCGCGGTTCGCGAATCGGCGATGATCTTCGGGTTTTGCGAGTGCAACCGGACGACGGCGAGCGACATCCGCGCAGCGGGATCGTTCGGCGAGAGTTTCAGCGCTTCCGTATAGTGCCGCTCCGCGTCGTCGAGCTTGTTCAGTTTCAGCGCCATCGCGCCGGCGATGAGGTGGAAGGTCGGCGTTTCGCGCGCCTCGGCCGTGACTTCGCCCAAGGCCTTCTGTGCGGTCGGAAACGGAAAGGACTCCATCTTCAGCGCGGTCGAGGCCAGGGCCAGGCTGTTCGTGGTATTCGGCGTGAGCGCCGAGGCGCGCTGCCGCCAATACATCGCCATCGGCGAGTTGTAGAAGTCCGCTACATCGCCAAAGACCCGGGTGGCGATGGCATTGCTCGAATTTAGCGCGAGGGTTTGCCGGGCGCGCAGGATGGCGCGGGGCAGGTCGCCCTTCTTCAACAGGAGCTGCGCCTGCTGGGCATACTGCCGCTCCATGACCGAGCGATAATACGGAACGCCGTACCAGTAGCCAAAACCAACCACCGCCGCCAGCCCCCCGACCACGACCCACGTTTGCCAGCGCGTGGAAAGTTGGCGGATGCGCCACCAGCCAAAGTCCTGCCGAATGCGCACGCCGAGGTAGAACAGGAAGCTCTCGATATCGTCCAATAGCCATCGGAGCTTGCGGCCCAGCCAGGTGCTGCGGAACCACTTCATCCTCCGACGCAGGAACCGCACCGGGCGGCTGATGCGCTTTTGCCGTCCGTAGCCGTAACCGACCAAAGCGGCAGGATCAGGTTCCGGGTAGTACCACTCCCATGCCGCCACACTGAATCGACGCCACGTGCGCCCTGCCCACGAAGCCCGCCACCGCCGCCGCACCGCCCGCACCGCCAGCGCCAGCCGGCTGCGCCGCCGCAAGCCACCGTAGTAGCCGTAGCCGTAACCGCCGTGATCCTCCGGCACTTCGGGATACCACCACTCCCAGAGCGCTGTTTTCAACCGCCGCCCAACCCGTCCCACCCACGATTCCCGCACACCGCGACGCACGCGACTTACTGCCAGGGCCAACCGACTGCGCCGTCGCCGCCCGTAATAGCCATAGGCCGGATACGGATGCAGGTCATCCACTTCGGGGTAATACCAGTTGTAGAAAGCGTTCGCTGCCTTGACCACCAGCCGCATTGGCACCGACTGCCGTATCCAACTCCGGATGCCTCGGAACAAGATGCTCAACCGCCCGCGTCGGAGTTGGCCGTAATAGCCATAGCCGTAACCACGATTCGGCTTCGTCGGATCCTGCTCGACGACGGGATAATACCAGTCGGTGAACCGTTCTGACAGCGCGCGCCAGAGTCGTGCCGGCGGCGAATGCCTGATGCCGTGGCGCACGGCGTCCCACGCCCGCCGGAGGCGGCCTTGGCGGGAACTGCCGTAGTAGCCGTAGTAGCCGGTTTTCTTCTCTGACGGCGGGTGCCACCAATCATAAAGCCGGTCCGCCAGATTGCCATAAGCGCGAGCAACCGCCGTCTTGGACCACCAATGCCGGACGCGCCGCCACCAGCCGGGTTTCCGACTCTCATGCGCGCGTTCGTGATGTCCGTTTGCGGGGCCTTTGCTCATTCCAGGGGTGCAGTGCCACCGAGGCGACTGCCCGCGTGCGCAGCTTAGTCAAGGCGACGGGGATGAAGCAAGCAGCGGCATGGCGTGGCCAACCCCGACTCTGAGCGGAAGTGGCCATTCTGGGAAACTGGCCCGTACGCGAAACAGCGTCCGGGAGCCACAACAACTCCCGGACGCTTTCCACTCTAACCCATCACCACTGACAGATTACTTCTTCAACCGGTAGAACCGATTCCCCGCCGACGCGTCCACCGTCACGCTGTTGCCGGTCACGCCGCTCACAGGCAGCCAAGCCGTCCCTGCCAAGGCATCCGAATACTCCAGCGCGAACCCGGCGGCGCTCGCCGGCCAGGTAAGAGTCACCTGATTACCGGAGCGCGAAATGGTGATCGTGGGCGGGACGGTTGTGTCGGGACCGACCATGGCCAGGAAGTGGTTCCATATCGTGGCGTCATCTAGCGCGGCACTGTACAACGCTACCTCGTCAAGACCACCCATCCACCCCTCCTTCGTTGTCGTTGGGGCGGAGGAACCAATTTGGGTCGTTCTTGCCGTGAAGATGTTGATGGATTGGAGGATGGTTCCGATCGGCTTGCCATCCCAATACATCATCACCGATCCAGCGTTGAACACAATCGCGCAGTGATGCCAGCCGCTGGAGTTGGGGATAGACAACGTCTCAAAACGGTCGTTGTTCCAGTTCCCAATCAAGTTCTTCCAAGCGCCCATGTGAACGCTCCAGTCACTGCCACCATCATCGCGATCGGCGAACAGGGTGGGAGCATAGCTGGCAGGATTGACCCAGTTCGGCTGAACCCAACCTTCGACAGTGCCGTTACCGTCCACGAAATCGAAATCGGAGACCTGGCCGAGTTCAACATGGCCAGTGCCATCCAGTGTGAGGGACTGGTTGGTCACGCCACCAGGGCCGGTGCCATAGGTCACGGTGCCCGCCGCCGTGCCCAGGTGCGCATTCTTGGCGTCTTGGGCGTCACCGGCATCAAACGTGTAGTAGGAGAGCAAGGCGGCCTCGCTCTGGATGGTGGATTGATACCGCGCGATGTTGTTGCCCACTTGGATCGTGGCGGTGGCGCTGTTGGTCTGGCCCGCGGGATTGGACACGTTGACGTAATACGTCCCCGAATGCGCGGGAATCAGGCTGGCCGCCCCAAGGGTCGCATTCGTTGCGTTCTCGATGAGGACGCCATCTTTGTACCACTGATAGCTCAGTTTCGCGCCACTGGCGGAAACAGACATCTGCGCACCTTGGCCGACGAGGAAATAGCCGCCGACCGGTTGGGTCGTGATGACGGGCGGATCGCCGAGGAAGTATGCGTTGTAGTGTGTTAGAATGGCGTCAGCAGACAGGGCGGAGGAATAAAAGGCCACTTCATCCAGCATCCCGGCCCAGCCTTCGGACGTCGAATCGGCCTTGGACGAGCCGAGCTGGACGGTGACATAGTTGGCGCTGATCCCGTTGGTGCGCGTGCCGACCAACACGCCATCCCAGTAGTATGTGCCTGTACCCGCGTCGAAAACCATGGCCACGTGATGCCACGCCGTTCCCGCGCTGCCACCGGGCAAGGGATATTCTGCACTCACCATGCCGTTGTAGAACGTGAGGACTTTCTTGTCGCCGCTCAGGTGGAGACTCCAGCGCGTGGCGTTGTCGCGATTGCCAAACATGCAGGGGTAATCCGAACGGCTGCTCCAATCGGCACGCACCCACCCCTCCACCGTGCCGGAGCCAGAGGTGAAATCAAAGTCGGCTACCGATCCGAGGCCCAAGTGGCCGGATCCATCGAGCTTCAGGCCTTGGGCGGCGCCGCCGCCCACGCCCGCGCCCCAGCTCGCCGTGCCCATTAAAGTCCCATCGTGGAGTCCCAGCGCATCCTTCGGCTGCAATCCGTCGAACGTGTAGTAGGAGATCAGGCTCGTCTCGTTGGAAACAGCCTTCTGGTAACGGACCAATGCCCCCGGCAGGGTGGTTTCCACGGCGATCGTGACTTGCGCGCTCGGCACCTTCCCGGCGGGGTTGGTTACCATCACCGAATATGCCCCGGCGTCACTCACCGCCAAGCTCGGGAATGAAAGCGTAGCCTCTGTCTTGCCCGCGAGCGCGCTGGTTCCTTTAAACCACTGATACGCCAAGCTCGGGCCGGTGGCCTTGACGCTGAGCTCCAGCGCCACTCCGGGCAGGTAGGTGCCCCCTGTGGGCTCCTTCGCAATTACGGGCGGCGTGCCCGCGAAGAATGCCTGGTAGTGCGCCAGAATCTTCTCCGGCGTCAGCGCATCTGCGTAGAAGGCCACTTCGTCCATCGTTCCCACCCAGGGTTCACTCATGCTGGTCGGTGAAGCCGAACCAAGCTGTGTTGAGAGTCCGGTGCCGGCTCCCAAGCCGTAATTGCCATGGCCCACCTCCACACCATCCACATACACTTTAAAGAGGTAGTCGCTGTCCCCAAACACCACCGCCAGATGGTGCCAATTCGTGGAGAGGTTGGGGATGGACACGGTCTTGTATCCGACGCCCCAATCGCCAATCCATATGCCTATCTCGCTCTTGTTCGCTCCCATGTGAATGCTGTAGCGCGTGCCGCCATCCCGATTTGCATACAAACAGGCGTTGCCGCTGAAAGAGCCGGCCCGAACCCAGGCCTCAATCGAACCGGTGGCATCCTCAAACGCGAAGTCCGGAACTACGCCGAGGTTCACCCGGTTTGTGGGCGTCAAGACTAGGCCTTTGCCGGAACCCACTGCGCCCGCAGGGAAGGTGGCGCCGCCCATGAGCGTCCCGTTGAACCCGCGCACCACGTCCGTGGCGTCCGATTGCTCGAACGTGTAGTAGGAGATGATACTGGACTCATTGGTCACAGCGGCCTGGTAGGTGGCGAGTGTGGCCCGGGCGGCGGGCGCACCCAGCAAGGCCGCCGCGCCCAGGGATAGCGCCGCGGTTCGGAGAGTTGGACGGCGGGGGCGAAGCCACCCGCGACGGGGGAGTTGCTCAATGCAGGACGACGTTGGTTGGGAATTCATACTTCAGTCTAAAGGTTCTAGGTTCAAGGCCTCGACACTGTTTGACACATCCACTATCTCAAATCCCGCAGGGGCGTGTCATTGAGGGTTCGCGTTTATTTCTTTAGCTTTTGTCCCACGGCCGGTCCGCGGCTGCGCCGATTCTACAAACCTCCCGGGGAATTATAGCTGCGGGGTTCCGCGGCCACGATAGTTTGACACCGCTCGAACGCGTGGATAACAATGCCATCACTCCTGTTGGTCAAGCGTTCTGGCGAGTCGGATTATGAAACTGATTCAGTGGATCGCAGCCCTGGCCGCGCTGGTCGTGTTGAGCGCGAACGCCGCCCCGTCTTCCGCCCCGGCCGAGGAGGACGGCGTCGCCTTCGCCATCGTCTATGACACCTCCGGCAGCATGAACGAGACGGTCCGCGACGCGAGCGGCAAGCAGACCCCCAAGTTCCGCATCGCGAACCGCGCACTCGTGGCCATCGCGAACCGTATCCAGTCGTTTGCCGCCGACACCAACGCCGGCCCGCGCAAAATCCACGCCGGTCTTTTCACCTTCGCTGAGAACGGCGGGCGGAGCGTGCTGCCCTTCGGCCCGTTCGACGGCGCCGCGCTGACCAATTGGGCCAACAACTTTTCCGCGCCGAGCGGCGGCACGCCGCTGGGCAGCGCCCTGACGCCCGCCTGCCGCGCGGTGCTGAACTCCGGTCTGACCCGCAAACACGTTCTCGTCATCACCGACGGCATGAACACCGTCGGCCCGCAGCCCACCGTCACGTTGCCCGGCCTGCTCAAGGAAGCCGACCGCAAACAAACCAGCATCGGTGTGCATTTCGTCGCGTTCGACGTGGACGCGAAGGTGTTCGACGGCGTGAAGAAGCTGGGCGCAACCGTCCTCGGCGCGGCGGACGAGACCCAGCTCAACACCCAGTTGGAATTCATCCTCGAAACCAAGATCCTGCTCGAAGCCGAAGAGCCAGCGAAGAAGTAGCGACCATACCAAGATCGAATGCAGGCAGGACTAACAGACTCAAATCACGAAGCCCCCGGACCGCGGGCGGTCCCCCGCCCGCAGCGCGTTGCGTTGGAGGAAGCCGTCGGGTGTTCCCTGCTCGGTTCCGCTTTCCACCTGCAGCGACCGGAGACCGGTCGCGCTCCCCTGCCCTGTAGCCGCCGACGTCAGTCGGCGCAAACCGATCAAGATGGCGCGGACTCACGTCCGCGGCTGCGCCGTCTCAGCACGACCTCACCATCCCATCCATTCGCGTCCATTCGCATGATTCGCGGGAAACTCCAAACCAAACTCTAACCAAACAAACCTATGTTCAGAGCCATCAAACGCCTCTTCATCTGGCTCGGCCTTGCCGCCGAGAAAGCCACCGAAACCGACGCCATCAACCAGGCGGTCGTCGAGCGCGGCATCCGCGACTCCAAGGCCAAGGCCGACAAGGCGCATTACGCCAACGGCCAGCTCGCCGGGCAGATCGCGCTCCTGAAGGACCAGGTCAAGCGCCAGGCCCGCAAGAAGGAGGAACTCGAAAGCCTCGTCCAGGCCGCCGTCGCCGCCAACGACGAGGCCAACGGCGCTGCCTACGCCGAGGAACTCGCCGCCCTGGAGGCCGACCTCAAGGAAAACCAGGACCAGCTCGACAACCTCGAGCAGCTCTACAAGCAGAACACGGAGATCATCGCCGAGAGCCTGCGCGAGATTCAGAAGTTCGAGCGCGACTTCGAGGCCACCAAG
>CAZWJC010000104.1:0-21786 GCA_964634255.1 uncultured Verrucomicrobiota bacterium
GTTGCTGCATGTGCTGGATCACCGGGTTCAGCCGTTGCCGCCCGGCGATGCGCTCTTCGGCGTCAGCTTTGACCCGGCAGAGGGGGGTCACCAGCGCCAACAATCGCAGGGCGAAGGTGTGCTGGTCCACAACACGCCGCAGAGGATCGTCTGCGAGTGAATGTTGCTCAGACACCCAATGCCGGATGATTTCTCCCACCTCGCGCCCGATCTCGGCCCCGACCCACACGGGAATCTCAAGTATGCTGAACAAGTCCACGTCGCCTTGAATGAAGTAGTTCACATGGGCCCATTGGCGGACTTCGCTGGCGGAGGCCACATCCACTTTGTGCCGTACGCCCGCGGGTAGCACAATCAACTCGCCGGGGTCGGCTTTCCATCGGCGGCCCTTTTCCAGCCAGAGGACCTCGGTGCCGCTCCCGGCCTGCGAAAACATGAAGAACGGCAACGTGCGCCAGCCGGTGGAATGGCCGGCCGGCAGGGGCGACACGTCGGCTTGAACGTACTCGGCGCGGAAGGAATGCTGGAGGATGTCGTCGAGGCCAAGCTTCACCATGCAACGACAGTACGAGGATTGAAGTCCGCCTCGCCAGACAAAACGACAGTCGAATCAGATTGCAGAACATGGTCACGGCGCGTGGGGCTTGCTATATGAACTCCCTGTGCGGAAGAATTGCGATACGAACGATTTTCTGTGCCGGTGCAGACGGTCGCTGGCCGTGGTTGCGGGGCTCCTCGCAGGCGGCTTCACGGTGGCGGCGGCTGAAGTGACTCTCCCCTCCGCCAATCCGATCGCCGGCCTCAACGGGAAGGTGGGGAATGTGCAGGTGGTGGCTCTGGCATCAGACACCGTGCAGCCGGTCGTTTCAGCACCCCGGGGGCGGGATATTGATCTGCGGCGCATGGCCGAGTGGTCCATGAGTTTCCTGGCTCGAACCCCGCGCGCGCACCTGAATTACGAGCCGGTCTTTCAACTCTTCCCGTACCGCTGCCCGCCCGCGCCGGAAGGCTCGGACCCGGTCGTCGCGTGCGATACGGATGTGCGCATGGATTTGGCGTGGTATCTCCTGCGTGACCTCACCACCTCGCAGCGGGGGATGGAGGTTGAGCAGGCCTTTCACAAACGGATGCGCGGATTCGTGGACGCGGCGGGCATCATTTGGTGCCATCCCGGCGCCTATAACGAGGGCAATACAACCGCCGTCTATGAGAAAAAGGATGACGTTATCCACTTGTGGGGTGCGGTGAAGATTCTGCAGAACCTCAGCGAGGACTATGCCCGCACCCGACGACCGGAGTCCAAGGCCCTGGCGCGCAAAGTCATGTTGGCGCTCAAAGGATTGTTGCATTGGGATGACCAGGGGCGGTGCTGGTCTCCGTGCGGCAACGGCTGCCTGGATGCGAATCGCCAGCCCGCGCCCAACCCCTTGAATGTCCACCCCTTGCCGATCATTGAGCCGCTGATTCGATACTATGAAGTCTTCGGCGATCGCGAGGCCCTGGACTTTGCCAAGGCCTACGCCGAAGGAATGATGGCGGGCGTTCAACCCGGTGGCGTGCGGTTCGGTGCAGATGGCAGCTTTGAAGCGCACAGCCACATAACCCTGCATTCGGTCTGGGGGGTGGCCCATTTGGGCTGTGTGACCGCGGATGCCAGATATACCGACTGGTCCAAACGCGTCTTCGACTTCTTCCTGAAAACGCGCGGCACCGGCACGGGGTGGTTTGCCGCCGCGCCGGGACATCCCACGGATGAGACCTGTTGTGTGGCGGATGTGATTTCCCTGGCCGCATACATTGCCCGGGGCGGACACCCCGAGTACTACGACTATGTAGAGCGCTACCTGCGCAACCGCGTGAGTCCAGCGCAGTTCATTGTCACGCCGGAAATTCGGGCGCACTACGTTGAACTGAACAGCACGTTGGGAGCGGAGAAGATTCGGCACGGACTATCGGAGTTGGAGAAGTACCAGGGGGGATTCCTCGGGGGCGTCGGGTTGAACGACTGGGAGAATGTCCTCCTCAACCGCGAAGTTTACGGCAACGGTCCGGAGATCAGCATGATCGGCTGCTGTCAGGGGTCCGGCATGCGCGCGATCAGCACCGTCTGGAACGAGACCATCACGAAACTGCCTCGATCACCCCTCGGCCCGGCCGGGGTTTACGTGAACCTGAGCTTCAACCGCACGTCCCCGTGGGGTGAAGTCTTCTCCTTCGTGCCGGACCAAGGGCGCGTGACGGTGAGAGCCGCCGTCAAGGATACGTTCTTCGTGCGCGTTCCCAAATGGGCGGCCCGGGCGCCGGTGAACGCGTTCGTCGATTGCCGGCCCATTGCCGTGGAACGGTCTGGCGACTACGTGAAGTTCCGAGCCCGGCGGGGGCAGGAACTCACCATCACGTATCCTGTCATCGGTTTCGAGCAGACCATCACCAACTTGCCGCCCGCAGCGCCAACGCTCAACGTCACCTTTGCTTGGCGCGGCAACATGATCCTGTCGTCCACGCCACGCGCGGAACGCACCCCATTGTTCACCGGAAGTCCGCGGGTGCTGCCGCCCGCACCCCAGTATTGATGGCCTGCCGCAACGCAGTTTCCGGCTTGGTCCCCCCGGCCCAGTTGGGGCGGAGCGCGGCCCTGGCCCGCCGCCTCAATGAATCTGTAATCCGTATGAAAGTGCATTCTATGATCCAAAGGTTTCCTCGATCCCAAGCGCCGGGGCTTGTCGCCGCGGCGGTCCTCTCGTGTTCCTCCCTCTGGGCGGTTACCCCCACGGCCGATGAACTCCAGCGGAACCGACAATGGGCTGAGGCCGGTTTCCTGCCGGACGCGCCCGCCGCGCGGGGCGTTGTGGCGGTGCTTGAAGAGGATAGTCAAGACCTCGTGACTTGGGGACGATCGTGGCGCGGGACGCCGTTTCAGATCGGTGACAAGACTTACACGCATGGCCTGGCCTTCAACTCTACCAAGCGCCTGCGCATCCGGTTGGGTGGCCCGGCCACACGATTCCTGAGCGACATTGGCCTGGAGAATAACGACAGCACCCGTCAGGGCGCGACGGCCGGCCATGGTTCGGCGACCTTCCAGGTGTGGGTGAAAGGTCAGGAAGTCCTGACCTCGCCGGTCATGAAGCTGGATGACGCGCCGCGTACCATCAACATCCCCTTGCAGGGGGCGAGCGAGTTCGAAATTCGCGTGGGCGACGGCGGCGACGGGCGGGCTTACGATCAGGGCCTGTGGGGTGAAGCGCGGATCGAGATGGAGGCCGGTAGTGTTGTGCGTCTCCAAGACGTGTTTGTCGCGAGCAGCTTCGAGAAGCAACGGAGCCGGATGTCGTTCGTCTTTGGCGGGCAGCCGAGCGCAGAGTTGCTGCCGGGCTGGAAGCCCGAGGTGCGCCGCACCGCGATGGCCGACGGCGGCGAATTGATCGAGACGGTCCAGCGGGAGGCGGTCTCCGGCTTAGAGGTGCGCACGTGCGTCAAACGCTTCGGCGATTTTCCGGCGGCCGAATGGGTGGTGCGTTTTAAGAACACGGGCAGCAAAGACACGCCTGTGCTTGAGAACATCCAAGTCCTCGACACTGCGTTTGCCCTGCCGACCTCCGGGGCGGCAACCCTGCACTGGGCCAAGGGCGGCGTTTCGACGTTTGACGACTTCGCCCCGCAAACGGTGGAACTGAAGCCCGGGGCAAGTCCTTTCTCCCTGACGCCCAACGACGGGCGTTCCTCCAGCGAAATCCTCCCGTTCTTCAACCTCGAAGGAAACGGGGGCGGTGTGGTTCTAGCGGTGGGCTGGAGCGGACGGTGGGCGGCGCACTTCGACCTGAAGCAGGCCGGCGCGGTGCAGGCCCGGGCCGGCATGGCCACGACCCATTTGGTGCTCCATCCGGGCGAGGAGATTCGCACCCCGAGCATGCTGGCCCTGTTCTATGAAGGCAACCGGTGGCGCGGGCAGAACCTGCTGCGCCAGTTCATCCTTGCACACCATCGGCCGCAGAAGAACGGGCAGCCGCTACAATCGCCCATCACGTGCGGTAACTGGGGCGGCAGTCCGGCCTCGGTCCATCTGGAAAACATCCAGAAGTTCATCGAACACCGGTTGCCGATGGAGTACTACTGGATCGACGCGGAATGGTATGGCCAGGGTGGTTGGGCTGAGAGCGTCGGCAACTGGCAGATCAACCAGCGTATCTACCCGCAGGGTTTCAAACCGCTCGCGGAGTTGTTGCACTCGGACAAGCGCGAACTCATGCTTTGGTTCGAACCGGAACGCGTCGTCAAGGACACTCAGTGGTATCGGGAACACCGGGAGTGGTTGCTGGAGAACGGCGGCAGCACCTTGCTGATGAATCTCGGCAACTCGAACGCCTGCCGGTTCGTCACCGATTTCATCTCCAGTCGGGTTCAGGAATACCAACTCGGCTGTTACCGACAGGACTTTAACATGGACCCGCGGCCCTACTGGGAGAAAGCCGACGCTGCCGATCGGAAAGGTATCGCGGAAATCCGCCACATCGAAGGGCTCTACGCCTTCTGGGACGGGCTCACGGCCCGGCATCCGCACCTGATCATTGACAACTGCGCTTCGGGCGGCCGTCGCATAGATTTGGAGACCGTGGGCCGGGCGACACCGTTCTGGCGCACGGACGGGCCGCGTGATGCCATCGCGCACCAATGCCATAGCTACGGCCTCATGGCCTGGGTGCCGCTCAGCGCCATCAGCCAGGACCGCGAGGGTGACACCTACGAATTCCGCAGCAGTATGTGCAGCAGCCTGTGCATCAATTGGAATCATTCGGGTGATGGCGTGCGGCCTTCGTTCCCCGCCGATTTCCCCTTCGACTGGGCGCGCCGCACGCTGGAGCAGTACGTTGGCATTCGGGATTTCTACTACGGCGACTATTATCCGCTCACCGGCTACTCGCAGGCAGCCGACCAATGGATGGCCTACCAACTGGATCGTCCGGAAACCGGCGCAGGCCTCGTAGTCGCACTACGCCGTCCACAGAGCCCCTACGAGGTTGGCCGCCTCGCGCTCAACGTGCTCGACCCGAAGGCCACCTACCAGGTGACCAACTTGGACAGCGGCGAACAGGTGCGGGAGAGTGGGCGCGTGTTGATGGAGCAGGGGCTTCGCGTGGGTATTCCTGAACGACCGGGGTCTGCGCTCTGGGTTTACCGGAAGCAGTAACCGGAAGCGGTGCCGGGGCTGAAGGACGCTCGCCAGGTCGGGTGCGAATGGTAATGGCGGTCACGGCGAACGAAATCTCCACACAGTTGAGGCATCGGACCGCGGACAGTCCCTGTCCGCAGCGCGGGGAAGCCACCCGATGGCGTGGAGGTCCGGATGGGATTGGCAGGTTTTGCCGCTGTGCCCGGGGACCGGGCGCGTTCCTCCTGACCGCCACTTCCGATCACACCCCGCTAGGTCAGGTGGTCTTCCCGCGCCGCGCGGCGACTTGCCGTTCCGAGGCCTGAATCAGTCTGGGCTATTCGTAGCGCAGGGACTCGATGGGGTCGAGGTTCGCCGCCTTGTAGGCGGGATAAGTGCCGAAGACGATGCCGACGACCGAACAGATCGCCAGGCCGATGATGATCCAGTCCACCGGGATGGCGGGCGGGACTTCGAAGTAATACGCCGCAATATTGCCGCCCAGGACTCCCAGCGCTACGCCAATAACGCCGCCAACCTCGCATAAGACCACGGCCTCCATGATGAATTGCGTCATGATGTTCCGTTTCTTCGCGCCGATGGCGCGGCGGATGCCGATCTCCCGAGTCCGCTCGGTTACGGACACGAGCATGATGTTCATGATGCCAATACCCGCTGCCAGCAGTGCGATGGAACTGACCACCGCCACGCCGACCCGCACGGCGAAGGTGAGGCCCCGAAACTGAGCGATGAGCGAGTCGTTGGAGGAGATTTCAAAATCGTCCGGCTGACCGGGTGGCACCTTCCGCGCCACGCGCAGAATGCCGCGCACCTGTTCCACGCAGTCGTCGTAGCTCGCTTGGTCGCGCGCCTGAACCAGCAGCGAGAGGCTCCTCCGGTTGTAACCACCGTAACGACTCAAACCCAGCGTGATGGGCACGGCCACGAAATTGTCCTGGCCCTCGCCCATGCTGGTGCTGGCTTCCAAGACGCCCACGACGACATGATTGACGCCGTCGAACTTGATGGTCTGGCCGACGGCACTGCTCCGGGGGAAAAGTCTCTTGGCCAGTTTGTTCCCGAGCAGACACACAAACCGCACTGCGTCCACGTCCGCCGCCATTAGGCCGCGGCCCTCCTCGATGTTCCACCCCTTGCAGGCCATCGCCTCCGGCGTCACGCCGAGCAGCAACACATCCGGGTCGGTCTTGGTGAACCGGGACGAGGCCTCGCTCCGCCAGAAATCGGTTTCCGCGCCCACCGCCACGGCCAGGTCCGCCCGCTCCTGCAACGCGTCTTGGTGCTGAAGGGTCAGGGGCTTGCGGCGGCGGTATTTCTCCCAGCCCTCCGGGCCCTCAAAGCTCATCGCCGGCCATTTGTCCACCGTGAACGTGTGCGCACCGAGCCCGCTCAACTGCCGCTCAATGTTGCTTTGCAGCACGCGCATCGCGGTCATCGTCACGATGATCGAGAACACCCCGACGACAACGCCCAGCAGCGTGAGCGCCGCGCGCAGCTTGTGCGCCACGAGGGCGCTCATCGCCATCGCGAAACTCTCGCGGACCTCGGCCAGCAGCAGCGTGGGGCGATGCAGTTTCATTCCGCCCTCAACGCATCCACCGGGTTCATGCGGGCCGCGCGCCACGCGGGCAGGAAGCCCGCGATCACTCCGGTCAGCGCCGACACGCCGAGTGCGAGCGCCGCAATTGGAAGCGAAAGACTGGCAGGGAAGAACCGCGAGATACCCCAAGTAGCCAGCGCAGCGATGGTCAGACCAATCAAGCCGCCAATCAGGCAGATCGTCGCCGCCTCGATCAGGAATTGTATCAAAATCGTCCGGCGTTTGGCGCCCACCGCCTTGCGGATGCCGATCTCCCGGGTTCGTTCGGTGACGGAGACGAACATGATGTTCATGATGCCAATGCCGCCGACGAACAGCGACAAGCCGGTGATGAACAGCCCCACGCTGCCAATGACGCGGGAGACTTTCCCGAATTCCTCGATGAACCGCTCCAGCGAGTTGATGGAGAAGTCGTCCGGATCGGCGGGGCGCAACCGGCGGACCCGTCGCATGACGGAGCGCACTTCCTCTTTGGCGTCCTCGAGATGTTCGAGCCCGCCGACCTTGACCACAATGCGGATGCCGGGGAAAAAGGTGAAACCGCGAGCCATCAGCGTCACGGGGATGTGCGCGGTGTTGTCCATGTTCTCGATGCCGAGAAACTTGCCTTTCTTTTCCAGCACGCCGATGACCTCGAAACTCATGTCGTCGATCCGAATCCGGCTGCCGACCGCGCCGCCGTGCGGGAAGAAGTTGCGGGCCACGTCGGCGCCCAGCACACAAACCGGACGGTGGCCTTCCACCTCCGCCGTTGTGAAGTAGCGTCCTTCCGAGAAGCCGAGCGCGTCGGTGTAGATCGCCTGTTCGGTATTGCCCACGAGGAAGACGCCGGTGGCCACGCTTCGGCCAAATTTCAGCGTGCGGATGCCCACCGATTGCAGGTTGACGTGCCACGCCGGATTGGCCGCGCTGATGAACGCCCGGCCCACGGAGAGGTGGTCGAAGTTCTTGCCGTCGGGCAGGTAAATCTCGCGACGCTTGATCAGCTTCCACCACGGCTCGTCGTGGAACCAGGGCCACTTCTGGATGAAGAACACGTCCGTGCCAATGGCGGAAACGCTCTTGAGAAAGGCCGCGTTCAAACCGTGGATGGCTGTCCCCATCAGCGTCACGGTGACAATCCCGATGATGATGCCCAGGGTGGTCAGCACCGCGCGCATCTTGTTCGCGCGAATGGCGCCCCAAGAAATCAGCACGCCCTCGCGGCTCTCGGTGAGCAGGTTCACAGGCCGGGCTTGAGTTCGTCGCTCGCGATCAGCCCATCGCGAATGCGGATGATCCGCCGGGCGTGACGGGCGATGTCCTCCTCGTGCGTGACCAGAATGATCGTGTTGCCGCCGCGCGAAAGCTCCCCAAACAGCGCCATGATTTCCTCGCCGGTCTTCGAGTCGAGGTTGCCGGTCGGTTCGTCGGCGAGCAGGATGGACGGCTTGTTCACGAGCGCGCGCGCCACCGAGACCCGCTGGCGTTGGCCGCCCGAGAGTTCGTTGGGTTTGTGATGCACCCGATCCGCCAAACCGACGTGTTTCAGCGCATCGAGTGCCGTCTGCCGCCGGTCTTCGGCCGGCGCCCCGGCGTAGATCAGTGGCAGCTCGACGTTATGCAGTGCGTTCGAGCGCGGCAGCAAGTTGAAGGTCTGGAAGACGAAGCCGATCTCCCGGTTACGCACCTCGGCAAGTTGGTTGTCGTCCATCTGGCTGACATCCGTGCCGTTCAGCTCGTACCGGCCGGAGGTGGGGGAATCCAGGCAGCCGATGACATTCATCAGCGTGGACTTGCCCGAGCCGGACGGCCCCATGATGGCCACGTACTCGCCGCGCGCGATTTCGAGCGACACATCGCGCAGTGCGTGAATGGTCTCCGCGCCCATCTGGTAGCGGCGCGAGATGTTTTGGAGGCGGATCAGCGACACGGCTACTTCTTCTCCTTATCCTTGTCTTCTTCCTTCTCCGGCTTGCCGATGCGCACCTTCTTGCCGTCCTCAAGCTCGCGATTGATCGCCTTGTAGCCGCCGGAAACGACCTCCTGTCCTTCCTTCAAGCCTTCGGTGATTTCCCAGTAGTCATCGTCGCTGATGCCGATCTTCACCGGCAACATCTTCACCACGTCTCCTTCGCGAACGAAAACCACCTCGATCGGCTTGGGCGCGTCCTTCCCCTTCTTGTCAGATTTCGGCGCGTTGGTGCTGGTGCTGGACGCGGCATTCGTGGCGGTCGGCGACTTGGCGCTGGCCGTGGCATTGGTTGCCGGCGCGTTGGTTCCGGTTAGCGCGGGCGCGTTCGTTTTTCCGGACTTGTCTCCGTCCTTCTTTCCCGGCTCTTTCGGCAGACGCGTCGTCACGCTGGCGATGGGCACGGCCAACACGTTTGTGCGCGAGCGCGTCTCGATATCGGACGTGACCGACATGCCGGGGCGGAAGGGCTCCTTCTCCTGAATGCGGATGCGGACCTCGAACTTGGTGGCTTCCTGGCTCGATCCACTCACGGCACTGCCTTTCGACGAGTTCGCAATCTCGGAAACAAAGCCCGTGAACTTGCGATCCTTGAAGGCGTCCACCTCGAGCCGCGCCTTCTGGCCCGGCTTCAACAACACGATGTCCGTCTCGCCGATGTCCACCCGCGCCTCCATGTCGTTGAGATCGGCGACGGTCATGATTTCCGTGCCCGACATCATGGTATTGCCGGCCACGCGCTCGCCGACCTCAAGGTTCAGCTTGCTGACGGTGCCGGTGAGTGGTGAGTAAATCGTGGTCTTGGCGAGTTCTTCTTCCACGCGTGCCAGCGAGGCCTTGGCCACGTCCGCCTGGTGCTTTGAGGATTCGACCTGCGCCTTGGCGATGTCCAGCGCCGTCTTGTATTCGAGGAAGACCGAGTCCGAGATCAGTTTTGACCGGAACAGGTCTTCGTTCCGTTTGAACTCGAGTTCGGCTTTCGCCAAGTTCGCCTCGGCCAGCTTCTGCGACGAGAGCGCAGACTGGTAACCCGCCTCCGACGACCGTTGCTGGGCCTTGTAAACGTCCGGCTTGATCTTCACCAGCAGGTCGCCCTTCTTCACGCTCTGGCCCTCTTCGACTGGCAGTTCGATGATTTCGCCGCTGACCTCGGCGCTGATCTTGACCTGTACGACCGGCTGAATGCGCCCGTTGGCCCGAACCAACTCGGTGAGGGTGCGCCGCGCCACGGGTTCGGTTTGCACGGTGACGACCACGTCGCGTTTGCGTAAAGCCGTCCACGCCGTGAGCGCAATCAGCACTACGACAATGACGGCAAAGATGATGACTTTCCGCCGCTTCTTCGGATTTGGCATTTGTTTTTCCTTCTACCTATGACACGTCTGCCCGGGAAATGTTTCAGTAAAAAAGTCCACGGTGGATTCTGCGCGCTATCGCCCGGCTGAAGCCCAGTCAAATCGAACCCGCCGCCTGATTGGCGGTCAGGAATTCAGCTTCACGGCCAGGGCGGACACCGTTCCCAGGATCGCTGAGATGACGATCCAGACCAGCAGCAGGGGGAGCATCGCGCGCGACCAAGCTGTGCCCGCCAGGCGCGCCAGGCCAACGCCCATGACGCCCAGTTCCCAGAAATCGAACAGATTCAGCATGGCCAGCATCATGTGCACGATGTTCTTCTCGTCGAACTCGCCCACCGCGAGCGCGAGGCTTGGGGAGGCGGAGGGATTGCTGAAATTCACTTGCAGCAACGTCTTCACGACCACGCCCAATACGCCGATCATTGTCGCCAATCCGACCACTTCTGCGGACTTCATGTATCCGAAGGGCGACTTCAGCAACCATCGGCCGACGAGCCACAGCACCAGCGCCCAGAAGAAAATCCGGGCGAAACTCCAAAACACGATCGTGACCGAACCAGAGATCATCATCATGGTCGGGCCCATAAACTTCTCGATCGCTTCCATTTGTCGGTCGGCCTGGTCCCGGGTCATCTTGTTGGCCTGAACCATTTCGTCGAACTTCTTCGACATCGCTGCCGACTGCTTCTCGCGGATTTGTTGCTGGATGGCCGGCTGGCTGAACACGATCACGATCGCAGTTACCCCCACCAGACAGGCGATGAGCACGGGCAACAACCAGTTCCCAACCCGGTGGCTGGTCGCCTTGACTCCTTCAAAGACATCGCCCGGCACGGCAAAGACGTTCACGAGTCGCGCGGTCAGCGACATCGGGGCGAGTGACGGTTCGGTGGACACCGGCGTTTCCGGAACGGGCGGAGGCTGTTCCATGGTCAAATCCTGTTTGTTGTGCTGAACTCGGTTTCGCTGGCGGAGCATGGAGCGAGCGGGAGGCGATGTCCAGTGCAAGTCACCGCCGGTCGAATCGGAACGTGGAACGGTGACAGTTCGGTGAACTCGCGGACTAACGGTTGCAATCAGAACGATGAATAGTATTCTTGAGCGCTACTTGAATGCACGTGCTTACGCGTAACGCTCAGAGCGCCGGCACGCCTTCCCACCAGAGGGAGAGGCTTGCACGGCTCTACGCGGCCATGTCCCTCCAGGGATGTGCGAATCTGCGATTTGGCTGACCAGCGGGTTGTTGTCCGCCGCGTGAATCCCCACCAAGCCAAACCTGCAATCCCGCCCGTTCCCGACCACGAGTTGCTGCGGCGCATCGCGATGGGGAGCTACGGCAGCATCTGGCTCGCGCGGAATGTTCTCGGATCGTATCGCGCCGTGAAGATCGTCCAGCGGCGGACGTTCAAATCGCCCCGGCAATACGAGCGGGAGTTCGAAGGCGTTCGGAACTTCGAGCCCATTTCGCGTTCCCATCCGGGGTTCGTGCATATACTGCACGTCGGTCGCAGCGACGTAGATGGCTATTTCTACTACGTCATGGAACTGGCCGATGACATCGCCCACGGCCAGCAGCTTCGACCGGACAGCTACGCGCCGCGGACGGTTCGGAGCGAACTGGACCGCCGCCGTCGCTTCCCGCTGGAGGAGTGCCTGCTCCTGAGCCAGACACTGCTGCTGGCGTTGGAGGAGCTGCACGAGCGCGGGCTGGTCCATCGGGATCTCAAACCCGCGAACCTGATCTACGTTGCGGGCGTGCCCAAGCTGGCGGACATCGGTACCGTCGGAAAGGCGGGCTGTCATGACACGCCGGTCGGCAGCATTGGCTATAACCCGCCCGAAGGCTCAGGCCTTCCCGCGGGTGATGTCTTCAGCTTCGGGCGGGTGCTCTACGAAATGTTCAGCGGCGTTCACGTGCAGGAACTGGCCGACGCGCTGCCGGATTTGCGGCCCCGGCTGAAGGATGAGCGCCAGCACAAGCTGTATGCAGTCATCCAGCGGGCGACGCATTCAAATCCAAGCCAGCGGCCGGCCTCGGCACGGGCTTTGCGCGAGGCGCTGACCGCGCTGCTGCCGCTGAATGATGCCGATGCGAATCGAGCTGCCGTCTTAAACGCTGCCACCGTGGAAGCCATGGCGCCGGCGTTTGCCGAGGAATCGCTCTACGGGGCGGTACCGCCGGAATCGAAGATTTACGTGCGCCGGCAGGCCGACGCCGAACTGGACGTGGCCCTGAAGCGGTGCTCGGGCGTGGTGTTTCTTACCGGCGAACCGCAGACGGGCCGAACCTCATTGCTCGCACGCACGCTGCACCGGGCGCGGCGGGACGGGGCGAGGGTGGCTTTCACCGACCTCCAGAAACTCAACGCCGCCAGCTTTGATTCCCTCGAAGCCTTCTACCAGGCGCTCGGGGAATCGCTGGCCGACCAGCTTGACCTGCCGATCGCGCCGCGCCGCCTTTGGGACCCGCGCCGGGCGCCCAACACCAACTTCGACCGTTATCTCCGCCGCGAGGTCCTATCCGGCGAGTTTGGACCGGTGATTTGGGGGCTGGACGAGGTGGGACGCATCCAGGACTGCTCCTGCTGCGACGAGTTTTGCGGGCTCGTGGAAGCTTGGAGCAACGAACGGGCGCTCGAACCTGCCGGACCGCTGGGCCGCTTGACGTTGGTCTTCACCGGCCCCATGACTCTGGATCCCCACTTCGGCGAACGCGTGGCTTTGCGGGAATTCTCAATCGCCGAGCTGGCTGAATTGAATCGCCGGTGTGGATCACCCCTGACCACGCACGAGGAACTGAACCATTTCCATACGCTCCTCAACGGACATCCCTTTCTCAGCCGATACGGCCTGCTGGAACTTGCCCGCCGCGGTCGCCCTCTCAAGGGTACCCTTGCGCAGAACGACGGTTGGCACGCCGACCTTTTTGCCGGTCCCTTGGAGCGTGCTAGCTCGCTCTTGGGCAGCGATCATCGGCTGGCTTCCGCCATCCAACGACTTCTGGCCGGTTCGGCACCGGTGGAGGCGGATGTCTTTCACCGGCTGCGAAACGCCGGGTTGGTGAGGGGCGCTTCCCCAGCCAGTGCCGCCATTCTCTGCCCGCTCTATGCGCAACATCTTCGCCACCATTTGTCCTCCGCCTCGCCGTAACTCGCAGCGGCTGGAATCCTGGCTTCCGGCGTGCCTGCGGCCGCAAGGCCTTGGCGCGCGATCTGTCTGACAGCGCCTCAGCGTTCCGCTTTGCGCGGTTTCTTCACCGGCTCAGCGGCGGTGCTTTCTCCGAAGAGATGCTCCATCAGGCGTGGCACGTAACTGGTCGTGCGGTCCACTGCTTTTGGGTCTTGTCGTGACACCGTGCGGAGAAACGCATGGAGCGAGTCAGCCTTGGTTCCCAGGGCTTCAATCGTGCTGAGCGCGTCCAGCGAGACGAACACGCCGTTTCTGTCCGGTGGGGCGAGTTCCTCCAGCACCGGCAGTACGAGTGCGAGATCAGCATCAGCTCCGCGCAGGCCGAGCGCCCGGGCGGCGGCTATGCGAACGCTCGGGGATTCATCTTTGAGCGCGGTGCGAAGCGCCCCCTGTGCGGCACCCACGGCGGCAGCATCACGCATCGCGAAGCCCAGGGCTGCCCAGAAGCGGACGCCGCTGTCAACGTCGTGCAGCCCCGTCGCCAGTTCGAGTATGGCGTCGGCTCGCAGCGACGACGCCAGTTCGGCCATGCTCAGAATGCGGTCGAGGGGATATTTCAGTGCACCGTGCCCGAGTTCGTAAGGCGTCGAACCTGTCGCACGCCGGTGCATTTCCGCCTCCGGCAGCAAGCCGACGTCTCGTGTCGCGAGCAAATGTTCGCGCAACGCCCGGCGGAGTTCTGCGAGCACGGCTTGGTGGTCCGGCGAATTGGCAAGGTTGCGCACTTCGTCGGGGTCGGTTCGCAGGTCGTAGAGTTCCTCCGGCGGTTTCCGCTCCCAAAAGAAAGTCCGCGGCGGGCTGAGCTGGCCCGCGTCGTAGAGTTGCTTCCAGAGACGCGTGGTGGGTGTCTCGAACATGTAGGCAATGTGCTGGCCGTACACCAGGTCCGGCCGGAAATTGCGGATGTAAATGAACCGGTCATTGCGCACGCTGCGGACCAGGTCGTGGCGCTCATCCATGCGCCCTCGGAAGCCGAAGAGATGACGCTGAGGTGGCGCGCTTTGCTCGCCCATGAATGCGTGTCCCTGCATCCAGTCAGGCGGCATCACCCCCGCGAGGTTGAGCAGCGTGGGCGCGAAGTCAACAAAGCTCACCAACCGGTCCGAGGCGCCGCCAGGCTGATAGTCGCTTGGGGCAAGCCGGCGGAATTTCGCCGGCACCCGGACCAGGAGCGGCACGTTGAGGCCGGAGTTGTACGGCCAGCGTTTGCTGCGGGGCATGCCGGCGCCGTTATCGCCGTAGAAGAAAACGATCGTGTCTTCTGCCAGACCCGCCGCCTCCAGTTCTTTCAAGTGTCTGCCGGCGACGGCGTCCATGGCGGTGAGGTTGTCGTAGTAGCGCGCCCAGTCGCGGCGCACCTCCGGCGTGTCGGGATGATATGCGGGCAGGCGGAGCTTGGTCGGATCGTGTTCCAGCGGTCCGGTGCGCGATCGGATCTGCCCCTCGTGCGTGAGTTCGATGTTGAAGGCTGCAAAGAATGGCTGACCGGGCTTGCGGTTTTTCCAGTGCGCCTGTTTGGACGATTCATCCCACACCGCACCGGGTTTCTCGATATTGTAGTCCTCCTTCGCGTTGTTGATGCAGTAATAGCCGCGGTCGCGAAGAAGCTGGGGATACAGACGCATGAAGCTCGGCAGTTTGACCAGACTGCGCATGTGTTCGGCGCCAGTGCTGGTGGGATAGACGCCGGTGATCAGCGTGGTGCGGGCCGGTGCGCACACGGGCGCGGTGGACCAGCATGCTGTGTAGCGAAGCGCGCTGCTGGCGAAACGGTCGAGGTTCGGCGTCACGGCGTTCGTGTCGCCATAGCAGCCAAGGTGCGGATTGATGTCCTCGGCAACGATCCACAGAATGTTGGGCCGATTCGTGTCGGCAGTGGCGCAGACTCTTGCCGACAGACCAATCCCGACGACAAGCATGAATCGCCACGCCACGCCCAGCCAGAATCCAACCGCCGGGCGAGTGCCGACACCGCAAGGTGGTTTGGTCATGCGGCAAGGTTGCCGAAGGCGCAGGACCAACGCAATCCCTGGACACTCCCCAGACGCCGATTTGCCATCCATCGCTTACTCCCCGAGATTGACGCGCTGAACTGCTCATGGTGAAGTGCCGTCATGAAATTCGTGACCATGGCCCTTGCCGCGTTGCTTTCGCTGACTGCGCTGGCGCAGATTCCCGAGCCCGTCCTGCCGCAAGGCGTCGGGGTAAACATCCATTTCGTCACGGGCCACGAGCGCGACCTTGACCTGATCGCGGCTGCGGGATTCAAGTTCATCCGCATGGACTTTGGCTGGGAAGCCATCGAGAAGGCGCGCGGCGAATACAACTGGGCCGGTTACGATGAGTTGACGGCGAACCTGGCCAAGCGCGGGATTCGCCCGCTCTACATCCTTGATTACTCGCACCGGCTCTACGAAGACACGGTGGAGACCACGAACCCGATCTCGGGCAAGGCGGAGCAAAACACCGCTTCGCCGCGGAAGCCGGAGAGCGTGGCCGCCTTCGCGAAATGGGCCGGGGCGGCGGCGGCGCATTTCAAGGGGCGCGGTGTGATTTGGGAAATTTGGAACGAGCCGAACATTTTCTTTTGGCGGCCCAAGCCGAAGGTGGAGGATTACACCGCGCTGGCGCTGGCCACTTGCACGGCCATCCGCGCGGCTGATCCGCAGGCGACGATCATCGGGCCGGCGATCTCGGGTCTGGATCCGGCGTTCATGGAGAAATTCCTCGCCTCGGGCATCCTGGAGTATCTGGACGGCGTGAGCGTGCATCCGTACCGCTCGAAGCGCGCCCCGGAAACCGTGGCGAACGAGTACCAGAAACTGCGCGAGCAAATCGCGCGTCACGCCCCGGCGGCAAAGCAGGGCAAGCTGCCGATCATCAGCGGCGAGTGGGGTTGGTCTACCGACGGCAAAGACGTCTCGCCCGAGACCCAAGCGGCCTACCTTGCCCGCCAACAGTTGTTCAACCTTTACAGCGGCGTGCCGCTCTCGATTTGGTACGACTGGAAGAACGACGGGCCGGACGCTCATGAACGCGAGCACAACTTCGGCACCGTGATGCCGGACCTGCAACCCAAGCCCGCCTACACAGCGGTGCACACCCTGACCCGTGAGCTGGCTGGCTGCCGCATCGTTTCGCGTCACGCCACAGGCCGCGACATGGACTTTGTGCTGGTGCTCAAGAACGCGACCGGGGAAACAAAACTGGCCTTGTGGACTACGGAGCAGCCGCATGCCGTGACGCTTGAAACCGTCGGAGGCGAGAAGCATTCCCTGATGATCGTGTCCGGCGACGGAGCAAAGCGGGATGTAATCCTGGAGGGAAACCGGCTGAGCATCGAACTGCTAGCCGCACCCCAATACATGAACTTGGGCCACGATCTGGCCTTGAAACCGTAGAGCGGCTTCAGCGCCTCGTGCCTTCATGACTCGTCCCAAGTCCGAGCGACGCGGCCAATACCGTGCGATGAATCGGCCGCACGAGAACGAACTTGAGCGCGGAGACGGTTGCGGAAAGTCTGGCAACAAGTGTCGCGAGCACGGGTGGGTATGTGGCCCAGCGCTTCAGGCTCAGGCTTGTCGCCTTCGACCAAACAGCAACAAGCCTCCCAGCGTCAGCAATCCCATCGCGGAGGGTTCGGGCACCGCGCCGGCCAGGATTGGCGTGTTGACCCGCGTTTCGTAGGCCCAGCCGGCAACGACCGGAGTGAACTCGCCCGGAAATGGACCTCCTTCAATTGGAAGGCGGACTTGAATCCAGCCATAGTGGTCGCCGTCAGCCAACGCGAAACAGACGCCCAAGTAGCCGCTGCCGACCGTCCCCAGCGGCCCGTTCCACCCGGTTCGTGTTCCCGCCCGGAGATCCTCCGAGTAACCGGTGACGCCAAACCAATACGGTGTGTTGGCCCACACGGGGTCGAGCGAACTGGCGGGTCCAATGGCCTGCCCCGCCGCACTCAGCCATGCGTCCCAGCCAACTGCCGAACGAAGGACTTGATTGCCCGTGCCCATGCTGATGCCGCATTCGTACGCAGCGCCGCTTGGGGGGACGTCCATCGTGATCAAGTAACGTCCCATGAGCGAGAACTCATCCGTGCCGTCTCCGTTCAGGTCCAGCCCCCGCCAACCATCGCCCCAGGGGACGGGCGCGGAGAGGAGACCCGAATAGCGGATCGTTGATTGTGCCCAAGCGGCGCAGCTCAGCCCGAGTGCCGCCAATGTGATCGCAAGTGTTTTCATTCGAAGCTCTTCAAAACCCTGTAGCCGCGGACGTGAGTCCGCGCCATTTCCTTCAGTGTGCGCCGACTCACGTCGGCGGCCACGGAGTTTTGAAACTGGCTCATTCGTTACCTGAGTTTCTTCGTTGCAAACCGCGCCGCGCACAAAGCCACAGCACACCGCCTGTTGCCAACAGCGCCAAGCTTGATGGCTCGGGCACCGCCCCGGCCAGGATCGGCGTGTCTGGGCGCGTCTCATACGCCCAGTCCAGAATCCAACCCGGCGGATTCAAATAGAAGAGTTGGCCGTCTTCCGAAGGCCCTGCGACGCCGCCACGGATCCGCACCCAGCCGTAGTGCCACGCAGAGCCGACTTGGAAGTGGACACCCACAAACGCCATCGTGCCGTAGAAGGATCCGACTGGAACGAGGCTGCCGGGAATGTCCTCGGGGAAATACGACCCGAGCACGGTCGCGCTGCCGTACGAGTTGGGAGCGTTAGGGGCCGCCCAGAGCATCGAATCATTGAGTGGACCGCCGATTTGATAATCTTGCGGTAGCGCCGCCAAATGGCTGCCTTCTCCGAAGTTCGGCACAACCAGGATTCGAGCTGTGCCGACGCCGGAGGCTGCCGTGGCGTAGAAGCTTGCCGGGATATACGAGGCGTCGTAGAAGGTGATTTCCATCTGCCCGTTTCCGTCGAAATCCACCTGTTGCCCAACCAACCCCAAGATCGGCGTGCTGGGCTGGAAGTAAGCGATGGTTCCTTGTGCAAGAGCACTCGCTGGCAGCAGTGAAACCACCGCCAGCGAGAGGATCGTGTTGATGAGCTTGCGCATGGTCATTCCGCTTCCAGAACGGGCCGGAGCCAGTGGCCAGACAGAGACGCCGCAGTGGCGGCAACATCCGTCTTCGTCGCCCGGTTGGTGCTGGGAGTGTTCATTTCCGCCGCCTCCCAGCAAGCAACGCCAGCGCTCCCAGAAGCAGGAATGCCGCAGTGCATGGCTCGGGCACCGCCCCGGCCAGGATCGGCGTGTTGACCCGCGTTTCGTAGGCGTAGTCGTAGATGTAGCCGCCGTGTGCCCCTTCGAATGGCGCGCCCACCCGAATCCACGCGTAGTGCGCCTGTCCCTCAATGAGGAATTCAATGCCGGTGTAGCCTTCCCGCCCTTGCCAATAGCCGCCGTAGCCCATATTGACCGAATAGTTGTAGGTGGCGGAGTAGGGGCCAGACTGAAGGAGCAGGGTCTCACGCCAAATCAAATATGGGTTCGACGGCGTCTGGCCGATCACCGCATCCTTGGGAAGAACCGGCAGGAAGGAGTTGATATCGGGCTCGACTGGCGGATACGTCAGCACGCGTGTGCTGGCATTGCCGTAGATGTAAAAAGACATCCCGTTGTCGGCGAAACCGACGTCGTTGTGGCCGTCCCCATTCAGGTCGAGCTCCACACCGCCGTTCCTGTTGGGCACCGGGTACCCTGAATCATCCCACGGGGGCGGTGGATCTTGTCGCCACGGATTCGACAACCGGCCATAGACAATCGTGCCTTGCCCCCTGGAGAGGGTCGGCCCCAACCCGCAGAGGGCCAAGGCCGACACAAGTAATACCGAGCAGTTACACGAAGACATACGGTTAGCGCACTTGCACCACCCGGTAGAACCGCTGACCAGACGGAACAGCCACCGTAACAGCGACGTTTGCCTTCGTCGCATGAATCTGGCCGAGTAATTCACCTCTGATATCCGCACCAACCTCACGCTTCAGCTTCCTTTGTTTTTTCTCCGCTGTGTTCCTCCAAGCAGCGCTTCGGCGCGGTGGAAACAACCGCGGCGATAGTCCGCCTCCGTTTGCAGGGACGCAAGCCGAAAGCGGAAAGGATGCGGTTGCGGGCAAATCCCATCGGAGCGCGACGGTTTTCTCAGTCGCGGCAGCTCGAAGCCGCGCGCCGTGCCGGCAGGCCCAAAGCCGCCGCTTTGGTTCGCGCGTGCTACGCGCCGGGCGGACGCGGTGTGGAAAGTCTTACGGCGTCACTCGCAGGCGGAAGTAAGTCCCGGTGGTCGAGGCTGCCGGTGTCGTGTCCTCGTATCGCGCCGCCCCGGATGCCGGGAAGCTGCCGCTCTGCACGACGGACCAGTGAATCAGGTTGGTGGAACGCTGAAGGGCGTAGGCTTGCCCGGGCACGCCGTTGGCGAGGTTCACCTCGAAACGCCCGCTGCCGTTCACCCGACCCGACATGCTGGCGGAAGCGACGAGCACGACCGTGAAGGTGTGCGAGGAGGTTTGGCCCGCGGCGTCGCGCACTTCCAGACGGTAATCGCTCGCGGTGTTGGTGGTCACTTGGCTGAATGGCAAGGTGGCGTTCGTGCCGCCGGCGACGGGTTGCCCGTTCTTGAACCACTGGTAGGTCAGGTCGCCCCAACCCACCGCCGTGGACGACAGCGAACCCGATGCGCCCAACCCCAGCGGTTGCTGCGTCGCCGGGACCGAGAGCAAGCCCGGCGCGCCCGCTTCCACCAACTCCAACTGCGCCGTGCGGCTGCGCAGTGTCGCCGCGCCTTGCCGGACTTCGACGCAGTAATCACCTGCGTCCGCCCAAGCTAGGTTGGTGAGAACAAGCTGCGTCCGCGTCGCAGCGGCCAAGGCGCTACCCCGATGGTACCATCGATAAGTCGGCGTGCCGGTGCTTTCCACACCCACGGTAAACGTGGCGGTTTGCCCGGCCAGCTTCGCCGTGTCCGCCGGTTCCTGGACGATGCGCAGCGCTGCCGGGGCGAGCACCGTCAAGGTGGCGTTGGTCGTGGCTGTGCCCGCTGTGTTGCTGACGATGATGGAGTACTGCCCGGCAGCGGCAGCGTTGGTGGCCACGATCCGCAAGCTCGTTTGGCTCCCGCCTGCAATCGGCGAACCGTCCTTGAGCCATTGATAGCTCAGCGGCGCCGTGCCGCTGGCGCGAACGGTGAAGATATGCGATCCGCCGGTCGGCACCTCGCCGGACTGCGGTGGGCGCAGAATACGCGGCGGCTGATTCGTCTGGTAATGCGCCGGCAACGCGCCGGCGGGATTGGGAATGAAGAAGACGCGGTTCACGCCGCCCACGGCCAGGCTGGCGTCGTGGTTTGCGCCGGCGAGTTTGGGTGCGGAGGCCAACGCCGTGTGCGCATCGCCCTGCAAGCGCTGTACGCGCGGCTCGGTGGCGTCCAGGTCCACCACGAGCGCCTTGCCGCTGGGGAACGCGCCGTCCGTGGGCGTGAAATACGATCCGCCGATGAAGACCGCGCCCTGATGATGATTCACGTAGTTCACGGATTGCCAACGGCCCAGGTCATAGACCCGTCGCGTGCCCGCCGGATCGTCCGGGTGACACAACACCAGCTTGAGCGCACGCGGCCCGAACCAGTTCGTCTCAAAGCGCTGCTGGACGACGGCGCCGACGCGTTGTTGCCAGGCGAAGACGCCGAGCGTGGTCGTGGTGGCGCCGGGCGTGGCTTCGAGGATCGTCCAATCATGCGTGCGCAACCCGAGCTGCGCCGCGAGCCAGGTGGGTTCACCGCCGCCAAACCCACCAATGATGTCGCTGATCAACTCGCCGAACATGGTGTTCACGATATAGCTGACGGCCGCGCCGTAGCCCTCATGAAGCGCGTATTCCAAGGCACGCGCCGCCATGTCCCCACCCCAGAGCGCGGACGCGGCGCCAATAGCGTCCAGCACCACCAGCCAGCGCGCGATGCAGTCATGGTTCTCGAACGCCCGGCGGTATTCGAGCATCAAGCTCGACATGCCCGGGCCGTCGAAGAGCAGATCGTTCAACAAGTCGCCCATCCAGTTGCCCATTACGTCCTGCACGCCGACGTTGAAATCCAGGCAAGGCTGCAACAGGTCCAGCAACGAGGAGTCAAGATCGCTCAGGCCGAAGGACGTTTGCACCTGCCGTCGCAGGACCTGCTCCACCTGCGCTTGAAAGAGCTCGCCCGGCAAGACCTCGGCTTGGTGGAAGACGTCGCCCAGGGTGGTTTGCCCCAAGCCGTGCGTCTGCATTGCCGCGAGCAGGTCGGACACCTTGCTTTCGCTGTAGCCCAATTGCTGGACGCGCAGCCCCCAGTTCGTGAGCGCGGCACGGGTGCTCATCGTGGCGGTGAAGGATTCGTTGGCCGGCAACAGTTCGATGACGGCGTGGGCGATCAGCCGGCCGATCAAGAGCCGCGCTTGGCGCTCGCCCGCGACCTGCGCCTGCAACGCCGGCAAACCGCCGGCCACGTCCGGCAGCTCCAAGGCTCCGGAGAGCCGACCGGCCA
>CAZWJC010000105.1:0-21777 GCA_964634255.1 uncultured Verrucomicrobiota bacterium
GTTAAGATTGAGAATCCGCATGGCCGGAAGGTAATCCCAAACGAGCCAACCCCCAACTGCATAATCCCAACGGGCGCCGGCACAAGCCGGCAGCCGTCGTCGGTAGAGTAGAAAGAGAAAACGCGGGACGTCAGTTCTTCCCCATGCCGCCCATCATCTTCTGCATCATGCCCATGGTAAAGGCTTGCATGCTGTCGTAGGTCTTGTAGTCGGCGGGCAGATCGAAGAGCTTGGCATCCGGCTTGGCAAACTGGATGTTCGTGTAATGGAGAATCACGGTGTCCCCATTCTCCGTCGTTTGAATCTGGATGGGGAAGTTCTTGAGATCGGTGGCCGCCCAAACCAAGGCTTCCGACTTCTTGCCGGTGGCATCCGTCAACACGATCTTGCTCTTCTCGCACGGGTGACCGTCTAGCTTCTCCTGGCCCAGCACCGTCTTCTGCACCGCCGGCTCCTTCTCCATCGCTTCCACCTCTTCCTTCGGCAACGGGGTGCTGACGACCGCCTGCATGGCGGGATAGATCAGGTTCAGGGTCTTCTTGTCCGGACGCACCACGCTGATGATACGCTCCATGCCCATCTGCTTGAGCTGCGCGGCCTGATCGGGAGTCATGCCCTGACCCTTGATCTTCGTCATGTCGATCTCCGCGCGGACCTTGCTGTCCAGCAGGGCAAACTCCATGGGCATGGCCATCTTCTCTTTCTGTTTGCCGTCCAGCACGCGCACGTCGCAACGCGCGCTAAAGGCCGTAGTGCTGCCGAAGAGCTTCGTGAGCGCGGCGTTAAAGCCCGTGGTGGGCGGGCCGCCCATCTGGGCAAAAGCGGAAAAACCACACACCGCAAACGCGGCCAGCACAGGAATCAAGATACGTTTCATGCAATTAAGCGAGTTGTCGTTCAACCGCGCAAAGGATAGTTCCCCGCCGGGGTTTGACCAGCGAAAAGCCGGTTACAGACGCCGCCGCTCTGGCTTCGGCCGGTCAATGCGCGCCTTCTGGATCCGCGCTAGGGCTGCAGCAACAAGCCCTCTTTCACCCGGAAGAAGTGGTAAGGCGCGGGCAGCGGCAGGCACCATTGCGTGATCACATCGGCGGCCGTGATTTGCGGCGACACGACATTCCACTGGATGGCGTTCAAATTGGTCAAGCCCTCCACCACGTAGTGGGCGCCCGGCACCGAGGTCCATGTCAGACAGAAGTTCGTGCTCGTGACCTCCGCGCCGACGACGGCGATGGGCTGCCCGGGCTCCGGCCATTCCGTGGCCTTGATCGTGTAGGAAACCGGCGTGGCAGGAACCTTAACCGCCGTGAGGTACCAACTGCCCGGCGACAGCGCCACCGGCGTCGAGTTCGTGAAGACCACGATCAACTCGTCGTTGGTCAATACGTTCGTACTGATGTAGTCGAAGGTGCTCAGCGTGGGCAGGGGCAATCCCCGATGCGCCACGAGGCTGACGTCCCCACTCGGACTGTTGATTTCAAACTGTGCCCGTGCGGCTTCGCCGGTCACGACGTAACGGTAGTAATCCGCCGCTCCGGCAGCCAGGCTGTTGGTCGTGGCGTACGGAATACCATTCGTGAGCGTGATGATGGGGGGCCATGGCGTCGTGAATTCCACTGCCACGATGCTGTAGCTGACGGGCCCCATGTCGGCATTGAACACGCCGAGATACCAGCGCCCCGCGGTCAGCGGCACGGGCACGGAGTTGGTGAAGACCAGGATTTCCTCGCTCGCCGTGCCCGGGCTAAAGCTGCCGTAATCATGATCGGCCGGCGTGGGTAACGGGGCGCCGCGGCGGGCGACCAGTTCCACGTTGCCGGAAAGGTTCGTCAGGGCAAACCAAGCGGCGGTGCCGTTCGCCGTGACATCGAAGCTGAAATAGCGCGGGATGGACGTGGCGGCAAGGGTGCTGGTGACGGGCACTGCGTTGGCCAGCACCGTGATGTCGAAGTCCACCTGCAAGGCGTAATCCACCGCGACGGCGTTGGTATTCTGCACGCCGAGATAATAGCGCCGGCCGGGCAGCAACCGCGGGGTGGTGGCGGGCGTCAAGGTGACGCGGCCGGCCGTGGACTGGTTCAGCAACAGATAATCGCCGGTGTTCGTGCCGAAGGGCGGCGTGAGCTGATTGAACCAGAGATTCACGCCGGTGCTGGCGAACAGCAGGGAGTTGGTCGCCGCAGTGGCCCAGATCGGAACGTCCACCACATAGTAGGCGATGTAGCCGGCGGGCACGGTGTTGGTCTTCGGCTCGCCCGTCTGGAGGACGCCCGGGATCGGGATGTCGTTCTGGAAGATGAAGCTCAACTGCCAACTGAGGAGTTGCGGCAACACATCATTCGTCCCGCTCGCCCGGGTGTCGAGGATTTCGAGCTTCCACGCGCCGTAGGCGTTCTCGTCCGTCAGTGCACCGAGACGCTCCTCGGGCACGACGTAGAGTGGCCCGGGCATTTCGGTGAGGGTAAATGAATCCAGCAACATGCCTGGCTCAAGCCCCGCCAGGGTGACATCCGTTTCTTCTTGCGTGGCAATGAACTCAATCGTGCGCGTTTGCCAGTTCGTGTTGTTGCCATAGAAGACTTCGGGAACACCGCCATCAATCGTGACTTCCGCCTTGGCAAAAGCGTCCGCCCCCGGCATGCCGGGATCGAACTTCCCGGCACTGCCGGCTTCGAAAATGGCTTTGATTTCACTGCCGGAAAGCGCGCGCGAATAGAGCGAGATTTCATCGAGAGCCCCGTTGAACGGAATGTTGAACCAACACGCTGTTCCCGCGTTTCCGATGCCAATTGTGGGCTGCTCCGAGGAGATCAAACTGCCAAAGGGCCGGATGGTGGTGCTGGTTTGGGCCGCCAGAACACCGTTCGTGTAAATTCGCATTATGCCGGTCGTATCATCCAACGTTCCCGCCACATGCCACCAGCGGTTTACCGTCAGCGGTGATGGGGTGTTAACCACGGCCGCCGGACCACCTGTATCGTCTTCGATATATAAGCCCACGGAGTCATCCGAATTCACTGACAGGAAGTACGGGTCATGCCCACCGCGGCAATCGCCGCGCCACAAGATGATTCCTGACGTTCCCCCACTGCCCGCCGGGTTGATCCACCCTTCAATCGACAGCGAAGTCGTCAACTCGAAGTTCGGCTGGTCGGGGACAGAAACCTGACAGTAAGGAGACGAACTCTTGCCGGAACACTCAAACGCCCGCCCCACCACGCCCGCCCGATATGAAACGTTTTGAACACTACCGTTGTTCCCGTAAATCCGGTCCACGGCGTTGTTCTCACCCTGCCAGAGCCCCACGATGCCTGGCCCGCGATAGGCGTAGTTCAGCGCGTAATGGCGACCTACCCGGGTGGGCAGGGCCCGACTGATCGTCCCTCGTGCGAGCGCCAACAATGTTCCGCCTTCCCACGCCAGCGCAGGGTCTTGAATCACCGTCACCGGGTTGGTCGTCAACACAGTCCACCCATCGAACGTCTGCGGTGCGCGGTAATCGCCCAGGGCGGCCAATTCGAACCCGTTGAAGAAGATGTTGGTCGGCTCGGCCACCGACGCCAGCGGCAGTTCCTCGAACTTGATGGGCGTCCGTGTCAGATTCGTGCTCTCCGTGAAAACCAGGTAGTTGTGGATCGTTTCGATGTATTTGATGTCGTAAGACCACCGCGTGCCGGCGTTGGTGTTCCCGTGCTCGTTCATGACCACCGTGACCAAGGAGTTGGTGCCAGGGCCAAAGTCCACGTCGAACTGCACGTCCCCCGCAGCCATGCTCGTGTCGTAAATCTGCGCTCCCTCGTAATACACCGTCATTTGGTCCGGCTCGCCGGCGAACGAGCCGAAGACCTGCAGCGTCCCGGACTTCCCACCGACGTCAATGATGTTGGTCACGGTGTCGGAACCGACGTGCTCGTCCGCCAGAAAAACGTTGGTGGTCATGTAGGTCGAGCCAAAGCCCGCCTCGTTGGTCCAGCCACGACTCTCGGCGAGCAGCACCCGCGTGCCCTTGGGGCTGACCAAGGTCACCTGCAAATCCGAAACCCGGGGATGATCAATCCGCACGCCGACGTTCACGCTGGCGATGCGGCTGGGATTGGTGATGTTGGTCACCTGGAGCACCGCGTTCGTCACCGCGTCATCCGTCAGGTCCATCGGGTCGATCCAAGTGTATTGAAGCGGCGTGAGGGCGTTCGGGTCCAGCTCAACCTTCACCACCAGCCGGACGTACTGAACCGTGGGCGTGGGATTGTAGATGCCGATGTAATAGCGCCCCTCGGTCAGCGGCGGGAGGTCCGCACGGTTAATCGTGAGGCAGTAAGTACCGGCGGCGCCGCCGATGTCGAGTTTCTTGTCATACTCCGTCCGGGTCGGAAAATCACCCCGCCGCACATAGAGCTCCAACGGCGCGCCATTCGTCGTGGTGACACATACTTCCAAGTTGGTCGCCGTGGCCGGCACGTTGACAAAGTCGTAGCTGAAGCTGAAGGGCATGATCCCCCGCCATCCGCCCGTCTCATCAATCATCTGAGGTTCGAGGCGGACGGAGAGGAAATCCACCCGACCGGTCTGCGTATTGGCGTCATCCACCATCTGGAGCAGCCACAGGCCGATGCCTTCCTCGCCCACGAAGTCCCGCAAACTTCCCGGTCCATCCGTGCGCTGGGCATTCGGGATATCCCCTTCCTCGTTGTCCTCATACACCGCCATGTATCGGAGCGGCGGCGGATTGCCGGGCGGGAAGGTGTGATTGTTGAGAGCCGCGTAGATGTTGTTGTGGCTGATGCTGCCCAGCAGGTCGCCAAAGTTCTCGTGCGTCACTGTGTTGGTTACCACGACCCGCCGCACCGGGATGGATTCAATGCACAGGGCGAAGACGAAGCCAGCGCCCGGATCGCTCGGCGAACCATCCGGCACGTACGCTGGCAATGGGAAGCCGCGCAGGATGAAGTTGCCGTTGTCATCGTCCATGAACGGCAGCAGGCTGAACACGCCCACGAAACCAAACTCCGCCGCCATCTGGTCCTCGGCCTTCACGCCGACGTAATAAACCGCCTGCGGCGCGGCATTGCTGTAGGCGACCACCTCCGTGCCGCCCCGCGTGCGGGACTTTCTGGCGTTGGCGATGGCGTCCGGATCCAGATCGAGCAGCTTGGGATCGGTCGAGACATACATGTCAATATCCGCCTCGACGCGGGTGGCATTGGCCAGCTTGGGCTCGTTCACGCCAATCCGCGGAAGCGACAAGTCATAGGACAGGAACGTCACGAACGCGGCGTTGGTGTAGTTGGCCGTGTTGGTCAGCACGAAGAAATGCCACTGGTTGGTCATGCCGTTGGTGGCATTGAGGAGCGGCGTGTTCGCGCCGACGTGCTGGCCGAGAAGCAAGGTACCCGTGACGTTGGTCGCCTGCTGGAAGCTGTTGGTGGTCCAGGTGACGTTCGGCCGCGGCAAGGTGATATCCAACGCCTCGGCAGTGAGCGTGATCCCGCCTTCAATGTCCCCGTCACCGCTGGAGATCACCAGGGCGTAATCCTGAACCGTGTCGTTCGTGTGCCCCGGCACGGCATTCACGTTGACGCGACTCCCGAGGACAGTAATCGAGTAGTTGGTCCCGAGAATGTCAGGCAGGTAGATGTTCTCGACGTTGTTCACCACGTCCACGTTGGGCGGATCGTTCGTGTACCACGGCTGCGTCACGGCGCCGCCCGCAGCGAAGTCGTTGCCGAAGAACACTTCGCCCGTATCGAGATTCGTCACCACGAGATCCAGATCGTTGACAAGCTTCACGCCGGCGGCGGGATTGCCGGGGGGATCGGTCCACACCAGCGTCACCCGCAACGGCACGGTGCGCGCCTCGTCGGTGAGCTGGATCTGGCGGACGTGGCGATCGCCCGTGGCCAGCGCATTGGTGGCGCTCTGGTCGAAGAAAAGGATGGAACTCGTGACCGGGTTGTAGTTGGTCAGCGCCCCGGGCAGCGTGGTGGGAAGATTGACCAACCCCCAGCCCTGGTAATTCTGGACGGTCTTCACCTCGAAATCGTAGAGCCGGCCGAGCGAGCGGGCGCCGTTGATCAGGAAGGCCTTCATCAACGCGGGGCTGTTCGTGTATCCGAGCCGCTCCTGGAAGAACTCCTGCATGAGCGCCAGCGTGCCGGAAACTTGCGCGGCGGACATGCTGCTGCCGCTCTCGTAGCGGTACCACGGACCGATACTGCGGTTCAAGTTGCTGTGGACCTCGAACATGTTGCCGTTGTCGTTCGTGGTGGCGATCCGGGTGAACAAGTTGAACCAGACCGGCTTTTCATTGGTGGTGCCGACGCTGTAATTCCACGCCGTGTCCGTGCCGCCCGGCTGGAGGCTCGCCACGACATTCGTCGGGACGGCCACGTGGTTCGTGAAGACCGGATCACTGGTCGTCGGCGTCGCATCCTGACGCACAAAGATGGGCAGGTCCGGGAACGGACTGGGCGAATCGTCGGCCTGCAGCAGGTCAATCCAAAACCGCACCGCGTTCGCCGGGATGTAAATGGAGTAGTTGCGCAGCTTGCCGGGCTTCACCTGGAGGTTCTCAAAGAGGCTGTCGTAGTAGTTCGTTGGGTTGTAATACTCCTCCTGGTCCCACTGCTGCGACCGCGCTGAAATCACCCACGAGCCCGGCGCGACGACGTCTGGCTTGTACCGCCCAAACAGTCCCTCGACGCCAATGCCGACGTTACCGCGGCTGGAGTACGCCGCCACCTCGTCTGCCGTGTCCGTGCCCTGAGCCCACGGCGTGTTGGTGGAGCAGATTTGGCCGTTGGCATTGGTGCAGTCGCCACAAGACGTGCATTTCCAGACTTCGTTGGTGATGCTACGCACCTGCTCCAACGCCCCGACCGTAATGACGTTCTTGGCGGTGCCGGGCGAGGTGATGGAATCCGGCACTCCGCCGGCCCCTGCATCTTCGCCCCGGCCAGCGTTGCCGGCGGCAAACACAAACAGAAGCGGCTGCGCGCCGGAGTCCTCGGGCAGGGCGTCACGCGTGGCGGCATCGTAGCGCGCCGCGGCCAGGTCGTAACCGTTGTTGCCGGTGTAGTGCCAGCTATTGTTCGAGATGAACGCGTTGGTGCGCGCGGCGTTTTGCTGCAACGCAGAGTCCGGCGGCGGACTCGATGCACCCGCACGACCGGGACGCGCCTCTTGAATCACCTGCTGCACAAACACGTTGGCCGCCGGAGCCGCACCGCGGAACTGGCCGTTCGTGCCGGGCATGACCGACCCGCTAGCGTTGGTCACCGTATCCGACTTCAAACCGGTGCCGGCGATGGTGCCGATGACATGCGTGCCGTGGCCGTTCGCATCCACCAAGACGTTCGTGTCGAGGGCAAACATGCGTTTCTCCAAGTCCGGGTGCGTGGCGTCCACACCGGAGTCGTTCACGCTGATCATCACATTCGTGCCTGTGAGGCCGAGATAGTTCTCGGCCACCTGCGTATCCGCCGCCACCCCGACCCGGGCGCGGCTCAGATCATTCGCAGCCGCCCGGGCAGACGCCGCCTCGATCACCTGCACGCCCGGCAATCCGGCCAAGGCCACCAGACTATCCGTTGCTGGTTCAACCGTGACCACAGGCCCAAAGGGCGACGCCTCCTCCAGGAGCACGCGCGCCCCCATCTGCGCCAGCGCGTCAAGCGTGGCCTCGCGGGCGTCCGCAAACAAAGCCAGGTTGAGCCGTTGGCCCAAGGGCAGCTCCGACTGATCCACCGCGCACCGCAGCAAATCAGTTTTCAGCTTGTAGTAAGGCTCGTAGGGCAGGACGGACTGGACGCCGGGCAGCCCGGTCAACCGCTGGGCGGCCGCATCCGGCACCCGAACGAGGTAAGCGTTGTTGGGGATGTAGGCGACGACGTTCGCGCCGGCATCGCGGAGTGTGGCTCGGAACGCTTCGGTGATGCGGTCGCGCGCCTGAACAATGAACGTGCCGTGCTCGCCCTGAGCACGGAGGTGCTCCGGAATAACCAGCGCGCGGGCGGGGGTGTCAATCAGCGCGTTTTCGAGGAGCACGGCGGTGGGTCGCCGCGTCCACTCGGAGAGTTTGAAATCAGCGTTACTGAGGCGGAGCGAGCGGTTGGTCTTGCCGCCGGGGAACGAACTGCTGGCCGCGGCGCTCAACAAATGCCAGGGCTGGCCATGCCGCAGAGCTAGGGGCGTCGTGTCGGTAACCTGATTGGAGGGCTTGGCGGGGGCAGGCGACGCGGGCGCCGGCTTGCGGGCGGCCCATTGATCGCCCAAACGCCAGAACACGAGCGCTCCCGCAAAGCAGAGCAGGCTCAACAAGAACCAAATCGTCGGTCGCCTAAGCATAAACTCAAACTTTCTTCAGCCGCGCACCCCGGCGTTCCCCGCGTCAGCTCCGGCCGCAAACCCGCGGCCACGAAATCCACACCCGCACCGTCCCGATACTCCCACGATCCTTCCCGCCACGGCTGCGTCAGCCGGACAGCAAGTCCTGTCAGTCGCACGGCGGGGAACACGTCCAACCCGCCCCAGCTTACACCGCTGGGCCTCTCCCCGCCAAGTGCGCATCTCGGTTTCCCAACCGGGGCCGCCGGAGCACAGACGCGGTCCATCCGCCTCGCAGCGCCCGGGAAACCGTCGTGCTCCAGCCGCTTCGCGACTTCGCGTCCTCCGGTTCAATTGCGGTTTCCAGGTTCAAACTCCATCCTCCAATGGCGTTCCACAAAATCAATCTGGCGGCAGGGGGTTGTAACTCTCCACCACGGTCCGCGGCTTGTCGGGCGCGCCTTCCACCCGCACCACCGCGCGAATGGCCGTTTCCGCCGCGATCTGGTAATTGGTGCAGACCCCGGCAAACGGACCGCTGGCGATAACCGAGTTCACCGCCGGCCGGAGCGTCTGGCCGTAGCCATAGATCACAAACCGCGGCTCGCCCACCTTGAGCAGCCCGAGCACCTGCTGCGGCAGCCGTTCGTACGCCGCGTCCGTGAGTCCCTTTTCGCGTTGCACCGAACTACTCTGGTTCAGGAAGGGTGAGCGGTCCGTCAGGGCCGGCGCGGACAATACATCGCCGAGGTTGGTGAAGACCCCCAAGCCCGAACGGTTCGTAGCACGGGCGAGATTGATGTCGTTGACAATTGCCGCCAGCGGCGACAGCGGGTTGGCTGTGGTGGGTGTGTAGGAGCTGTTCGGTTCAACCAGTTGGGGCCGGTAGGTCGGACTCCCGCCCCAAAGGGCCAGAGTGCGAACATCGGAGTCCTTCATCGCGTTCGTCACACCGAGCACGCCGCTGAAGACGGCCGACCAGGCCGCGAGGCCGCTCTGGTTAACGGACAATTGGCCCCGCGAGGAGGTGTCGCTGAAGGCCGTGGTGAACAGGTCGAAGATCAGCCGGTCGCTCACCGGGGCGATGGCCGCCGCGTCCACATAATCGAAGTTCCCACTCCAGCGCCGCCAGTCCAGGTCGTTGACGGTCGCCGACTTGAGATAGACGGTCTGCCAAGGCGTGCCGCGGTGAACGCGCCCCAGCCAGCCAATGTTCGGGAGCTTGTTGGTGGGGAAGTCCCAGTCGTCGGACGACCGCACCAGCGGATCCTTCACAGCCGTGTTGTAGGGGTTTTGCCCGGGGTCAGCCGTCGACTTCCCGCCCCACGGATCATAGCGGTTGTTCACTTTGGCGATGTTCTCGAGCACCGGCACCGGTACGTCTGTCAGTGACTCGCGCCTCAGCTCATTCGTGCTGGCATAGTAACGCATGTCCGCCTGCGTATAGTGAACCAGCGGATCATTCGCCTGCCAGGTGCAGTAGCGCGAGAGCCGGAGCGACGGCGAGAACGGCACTTCCTGAACCAGGTTGGTGTTGTCCTCGATATTCTGGAAGTAGAGCGGCCCGAGCTTGAAAAACCCGCGGAAGTTGTCAATGGCCCACTGCTTGGTTTGCCCGGCCGGCTGGTAACCGTAGTTCCGCCAATCCACCGTATTCCGTGGATCAATCTGTCCCAGCGCGATCTGAGTCTGCCAAAGTAAACCATACTGCGGCGCAGAGATGCTGGTTGAATTGCCCACCCGGTTCGTGTCCCAGAGCGAGTTGAATCCCGGGGCGCGATCCGCATCTACCATGAGCATCATCTCGCCGTTGATGTCGCGCACGTTGTCCAAACCACTGAGCTGGACATAGTCGAGAATGCGGCCAGTGGCGCGGTCGCGCATGATCAATTGGAGGCGGTTGGTCGCGGCCACGCCCCACTGCGGCAGCGGAAAGCCCACCCCCCGTTCAAAGGGCAAGCTGAGATTCGTACTCAGTTCCTTTGTCGCGTGCCGGTAAATTGATGGCAACGGGAAGTTGATGTTCGTGTAAAGCGGCACGACGAAGCGGCCGCCCCCCCAAGTTGCCAGATTGGTGGAACCGCTGACGAAGAACGGGTCTTGCGGCAACTGCCATTTCTTTCCCTCGCTGTTGGTCAGCACGAGACTCAGGTAGTTGGCCACCATGATATCCACCGGGCGGGTGTAGTTGGAGCGATACGAGTTCCAAACCTCGGCGGCGAGCGTGTTCGAGATGCCGAGGATATACATTTGATTCGTCTGGTAAGTGGAAACGTCCGCGGTGAGCGACCGACGGGTGATCTGGAGCTTGCGGGTGACTTGGAGCACGCTCTGAAAGGCGAACTCGTTGAAGTTCGGCAGGCCTTTCCGGACGCCAATTACCCACGGCACGCCATAGGCGTTGACTTCAGTCGCTTGGGACGTAAATGGCGTTCCGATATCAGGAATCGCCGCGATGCTGTTTGTATCCCTTAAATCAACGGGCCTGTTGAATCTTGGATTCCGGTCTACCTCGAAGTAGCCCGTGATGTACACGTCCATCCCGTCCTTTCGAAGTATCGGTTGGAACACAGTGGGAAACGCGAGTCCGTTGTCCACGCGGTTGGTGGTGGCCTCCCAGATGTTGGCGGCCAACTGGAGCATCCGGTGCGTGCCGGAGGTGTAGACGAAGTTGGTGCCAACCTTCACCGGGATTCGCGAGATGCCGAATGGCGCGTTGGTCGCATAGGTAGCCATGAACCAGCCTCGATTGGTCTGCAGCCAGGTCGCCGTGGCCTGCTTGAGCAACCGGTCGGCCGCGTTGGTGAAGAAGGCCGTCGCGGTCCACGGATAGAAATTCGTGGCGCTGACCACGCCCGTGACCGGATTCTTCTGCACGAGGTTGTCGTAATTCAGATTCATCTTGCCGGGCGGCTCGGGGTCGGAATCCGTGCCCAACTGGGAGAGCATCCGGTAGAAGGTGTAACGGTCGTAGGAGTTGGTCTTGCTCCCGGCGCTGGCGAGGCGATTCGAGAAATCCAACGACGTCTTCGTGGCATCGAAGAAATCCTGCGGCGTGTAGTAATGGTTCGGCGTCTCCGAACCGGGCCAGGCAAACCGAGTTCGCGCCCCGTCGTTGTCCGTCGCCGGATCCGGAAATGTGGTGCTCGCCAGGAAGGGGCCATTGGCGTAGCCATCAATACCGTCCATCTGAAAAGCCGTACCACCGATCGTCTGGCCGAAGAGCGTGTTGACGCTGCGCAGGTTGTTGTAGGTCTGATTGTAGCGGAAACGTGTCAGTGCCGTGGCATCCAGAAAGGCGGCGCCCTGGCTCTGCTGGTTGAGATTCGTACGGTACAGGTAGGCCACCGAAGGCGGATAATCCGCCGGCGTCGGCTCGTAGCCGGTTTTCGTCCCCAGGTTCCAGAGGTTCGTGTTCAGGTCGGCCAAAAAACCCGCCAGGTTGAGTTCAAACGAAGAGACACCCATATTCCGCAGAAAGCCGTCGGACTGCGGGTTGAGCATCTTGGTCTGATTGTGAACGGCATTCAGGTCGAGCGTCTTGCTGGCCGGAAGGGCGATCCACGCATAGCGCGACACGAAGCGGTTGGTGGAAGAATGCGGCTGGTCCGGCCGTTCCAGCACCCCGATCCACTCCGGGTCACCCACGAAGGACTGGCGTATTGCGTTGGTCGCATCCTGCCATCTCGGGGGTATTTCCCTGCCATCCGCCAGACTGTAGAAGTTGCCGTTGGGACTGACGACGGGAATGAAGCCGTTCGTTTCGTACCGGCCGTTGCGATTCAGGTCGAGGTAGAAGCGGAAATCGCCGGAGTTGGCCCTGGCGCGGTTCGTGATCACCACCGGCGGGCGCGGATTGTAGAAGAGATTCGCGACCACTTGCACGAAGTCCTCCGAGCCCGGCACCACCGGCGTGCCATCGGGATAGGTGAAGCTGACGTTCGTCTGCCAGGAACGCCTTGAAGGATCAAGTTGACCGCCGTCGCCGCCCGGCATCTGAGACAACTGATCGGCGTCGAAGCCAAAGGAGTTGACGTAGTTGGTCGAAACCCGCAGGTCGTTACCATACTGGTTGGTGAAGGCGAGCATGGTGGCGACCAGCTCGGCCTGCGCACTTTCGAGCGCATTCTCGGCCGCAAGCGTGGCGATGGTCTGGTCGGTGGTCGTGGTGACCGACCCTTTCTCCCGCTGACTCAACACCAGGAAGGCGATGGCCATGAAGGCGATCACCGACAGCATGATGACGGTGACGATCAGCGCCACGCCGCGCTCCGCAGGATGCTGACCGACGGAGCCGTTGCTCGAACGAAAGCCGCGGCGCCACGCCGGGCCATCCTGGGCGGCGCGCTGCCGCGCCGCCGCTACGGGTTGTCTTGAGAACCTCATTGGTAAGCCTTCACGTCCACGGTGGAAATGGGAATGCGTTGCCGGAACATGTGAACCTGCCCGACGTGGTTGGACAGGTAGTTGCGGCGCAACGCGGGGGTGGGCAGGGCGTTTACCCGCTCCAACGTCCGCGTTTCCAGAAAGCCCAGCTCAATCTCGACCGCCGCCGGCACCGCGTTGCTCAGAAACTTGTAGAGCCCGATCTCGTAAGGAATCAGCGCCCCGACCGTGTTCGGCCACCGGATGTCGGATTTGAGGTAATCGTTTCCGCTGGCGTCTTTGTTGTTGGGCAGGTTACCCGTAATCCACTGGCCGTTGGGATTGAAGGCGCGAACCCGCAGGTGAACGATGCCATCGGCCACACGGTTGAACCGATTCGTATTCGTCACTGGCGTCTCGGAGAAGTCATTGAACATCACCGGCACCCACGCTGCCGAGTTCAGCGGATTGGGCACGGTATAGGAGTACCGGTAGAGCGTGCCGGCGCCGGCGTCCGGCGTGCTGAGGCGATAGCCAATCGCCGTCCAGATCTGATTGGAACTGGTCAGGAAGAACAGGTCTTGAAGGAAATTGGTGCGCCGTTCGCCGGTGCCCGGCAACGCCTGGTAGAGCGGTTGGTCATCCCGGGCCAGCGCGGTCTCGGCATAGAAGTTCACCGTGTTGGGCAGCCCGGAGGGTTGGGCCTGTGCGATCTCCCGCACCAGAAAGTCCGTGGTGACGCGCCCGGCTTCCAGCACGTCCGTCTGCTGCAAACCGGCACGGAAGGCCCGCTGCGTCTGCCCGAACATGGACATCAGCCCCAGCACGATGACCGAGAGCAACGCCACGACGATGAGCACCTCGACGAGCGAGAAGGCGGATAACAGCGGACCGCGCGCCCGTCCCGGCGCGCCGCACGCGCGACGACCAGGCAAGCCGTGGCCCGGCTGCATCTCTGGGTGACCGAACATAAGCGCGTCGCCCGGGGACCGGTCGCGGCCCGACAGAGCGGAAGTCCGAGCTCCAGAATCAGGAATCCTCGAACAAGACGGATGGGAAAGAGGCGTGTTCATCGCACCTGGATCAGGGATTGCGCACGTAGGTGCGGGGGGTGAAAAAGTAAAGCGTCATGCCGCCATTGGTCGTCCGCACTAAATCACCACCGGCTGCAGCGCGAAATGCCTGGCGTCCATTCCCCGTCCCGCCGCGCGGCAACAGCGGCCAGCGGAACAGCAGGCGGATGTCGTGCAGGTTCGCGTGGGTGTTGCGGGCAATTGTCCAGGCGTTGGACCGCGCGACCCACTCGTTTGTGGATAACCCCGGCACATTGAGTTGCATTAGGTTGGTGTCCCAACTCGTGTACGGCACCATCTCGGAAACCATGCGGTAGCTAAACGCCAGTTCCCGCACACTCGCATTGGCTTGGGGAAACTTCTCGGAAGCAGCACCGCTGATGGACCGAACGTACGCCGTCACATAATTGCTCCTTGCCGGGATTTTGTTGGCCAAATCGTAGTAGGAGGAAATCTTCGGCGTACTCAGCAGTCCGATGATACGCGTGCCGTTGGTAATTACATCTCTCGGGTCAAGCAAGGTGTTGTTGCGTGAGCATTGTGTCCAAGTGTAGCCGTAGCGGTCGGGGCCTTCGATGACGTTCCCATCCGCATCAAAGCCCGTGACAATGTTCGTGATCGCATCCACGTAGTTGGTCAGGTCATCGTAACCGCGGGCGCCGGAACGAATGGCATTGAGCCAGACCGAGGCGTCCTGGTTGATGATGGTCTCCTGCCGGTTCTCGCGCTGAACTTCCAGGCCGCGGGGCAGCACACCGATGACTGCCACCATGCCGATGCCGATGATCGCCAGACTGAGCGCGATCTCCACCATGGTGAAGGCGGATTGGGTTCGCGCCGCGACTGCAAACCGCCCGGCTTGGCGCGGCAGCGTCCTGGAGTGCGCCGGTCTTCTGGCGCTGTGGGAAAGCCAAGCCGCCCAAAGCGGCAGCGGGCGGCCGCAGTCCAAGACCTGGCGGACAACACTCCGGTCCGTTGCCGAGGCCACTGACAGATGACATCGCGTGTTCATTGGACCTCCTGGCGTTCGACCTTCGCACGACCGGTCAGCCACTGGACGCGAATGTGGTTGGTGATGGTGAGCGAGTTGTTGAGCGGCGTCTCGCGGACATCCGCCACGAGATTCTGCCCCACCGAGACGCTACCGCGGGCCAGCGGGATCACGGCGTCGTGGTTGCCGCTCTCGAGCGTTTCGGAAATGAGCTGCCCCCGGGCATCGAACGCGATGAACGGGAGACCCGGATTTGCCGCATTGTTGGCGACGCCGAACAGCGCGCTTTCGGCAAAAGGGAACGGAAACGGTTGGTACCGGAAGGGCCGCCCCACGTCGTTAACCAGACTCTCCCAAGTGTTCTTGGGCTTGAAGACTAACTTCCAAGTGGGAATCAGCGCCCCTTCGGGCAGCGTAATCCACTCGGACAGGTAACGGGAGCGCCGCTTACCGGGTTGATCGCCCACGCTGCGTGGCGAATAGAATGCGTAAGAGGTGTATTGCCCACGGAGGATATTCGAGGCAAACCTGCGTTCCTCCGGCGTCCACGAACTCCACTTGGACGCAGCCTGCGTCACAGTGTCCGCGCAGACGAAGACCATGTATACGTCCGACCGCGTGCTGATGGCGAGCTGGCGGGCGCGGGCGACGGCATCCAGCATCTGGCGCGTGGCGGAGGCCTCGGCCTCGGCCTTCCCGAAGGTTTTGAGCGCGGGCACGGTCAGGGCCGCGAGGATGCCCATGATGGACATCACCACGAGCAGCTCGATGAGCGTGAACGCGGATTGTGGACGCGCAGGTTTCACGGTCATTCTTTCCAACTCAGAACGTTATCCTTGTTCACACCATACCCAGCACTGCCAAAGGGTGGACGCGCTGAAGCCGGTCTCGGATTAATGTCAATCTTCCCATCAGGACCAGCCGACCAGACCATGACGCCGCCGTTGTGGTCGAACTTGTCGGAACTGCCGGAGCTATCGGCGTTCAGAAGTCCGTTGATCCCCGTGCGACCGCTGTCTTGCGACACGTTCTGACGGCGATACAAGGCGTCGCGAGCTTTTTCGTCGTAGTTGAGGTCAACTGTAATGATGTAGGGATTCCCCCACGGGTCACGATATACACCGTCCTTGCCAACTCCTGACGAAGAGGTGTCGTTAACCATGTTCGGGGCAAGGAACTTGTGTCGTTGAGGATTTTTCACGTGGCCGGCATTGATGCTGTTTACCTCGGTCGAGCTTGCGGAAAAGGACTCCATGTCCATGAGGATCACCATGAGTTCCGCATTCAACCGGTAGTTGTTGTTCGGCGCGTTAACGACAGCGTTCGGCGACACCACATGGCTCCCGAGCACTCCGCCCCAAGTGAAGTCGTCTCCGCTATCAGCGGCAGCCTTGACTGCGTTGGACGATGCGGGATAACGGCTGTAGGTCGCCTCGTACTGCTTGATAGCCTGGGCAATATTCAGAACTTCCTGTTTGGCCTTGGCAACCATGGCCTTTTGCTTGGCCATGCCCAACGCAGGCAGCAGCATGCCGGCGAGGATGCCGATGATGGAAATGACGACGAGCAGTTCAATGAGCGTGAAGGCGCGCAGAGAACGGCGAGGGCGGAGAAGATTGGTTTTCATAGGATTGATCCAAAGGTTGCAGGCGGCTTGCTCCCGCAGACACTTGCCCCGCCCATCACACCGGAGCGCTGGCGCGCCAGCAAGAGCACGACGCGTCCCCACCACCGGGAACCAGGCGCTGTCCTGCCAGGTCACAGCGACGGGCGAGCGGCGAGGTTTTGTTGGGCGGGGTTGGGACATACGTAGCAAGGGCTGAGAGTGACTATGGAGTATTGACGATTTGGGGTTGCTCGCTCCAGTTGCTGATGCGGTTGGTCTTGCCGCCTATCAAGACATCCACCCACAGGTCAAAACGACCGGGGTTGTTGGTTGGATTGGTGGAAACGTAGCGCCACGGATTGATGCCGTCAGGGCCGCCCGCGATCAGCTTTGGCAAAGTCAGCGGCCACTGGACGGGGCAAGCCAGCACGCGCACGCCATCGGCAATCTCGGCCGATTGATTGGGTTTCAGCGATTTGATGAACGCCTTCGCCGCCGGCGCATCATCGGCATTGGCCGCACGAGTGCAATTGACAAAGCCGGTTACCCGGCTACCGAAGGTCGCCTTGAGACCATTTGCCGCATCAGGATTCACGCGGATTCTGGCGCTGCCGTCGAGAGTCTCGAAAAAATCCGTGTTGTTCTCTTTGATCAGCCGAGTGCCTAGCAGCTCGAAATAGAGCTGGTTGACAAGCGGATTGGCGCTGTCCGGCGGGTAATGACCGAGCTTCTCCTTGTAAGCCTCGATGGCGAAGACCACGGCCTTGAGCTCGGCCCGGGTTCGGGTCTTGACGGCGTTGCGGCGCACAGCCCCCATGACCGGCAGGAGCAAGCCGGCAAGCAGGCCGATGACGGCGATGACCACCAGCAGTTCGATGAGGGTGAACGCAACACCGGACCGGGCTTGAGGTTTGGTTTTCATGGGGTCTTGTGGGTCAGCGCTCGCGGAGTTCCTGCTCCATGCGCTCGCTGAGCCATTGTTTGATCATGCTTTGGTAATTCAAATAGCGGGAGCGGGCGAGTCGCTTGATCCGCGCGAGCATCCGCGGATCCATGCGCAAGGTGACGGTGGTGGATTCCGAGACTTCCGACGCCGAGGCCACGGCGGCCTCGATCAGCCGCAAGTCCGGCTTGTTCTCCAGCCAGAAATCCGCCTCCGCATCCTCGGTATCGAAGATGGGCACGTCTTCCCATGTGGCGAATGTCTGCATTGTCCGTCATCCCGACTCCTTCGATCACGTCGCCGACCCTCACTGGTTCAGGCTCTGATCGAGCTTCCGCTGATAAAAGAAACGTTCATCTGGCGCGAACGGCCGCGCCAAGATGACGCGGACCTGCTTTCCGTTCGTGCGATACACGCTAAACACGCCCACCCCACCTGCCGTCATGCCCAAGTTGAAATACCGGGCTTGAACGGCAAACCGCGGCGCATCCGGCATCAAACGCAGAGCGAAGGGATCCTCGAAGGATTCCTCAATCTCCCGCTGGCTCAAAGAGCTATCCAGAGCGAAGGGCGGATTGTTCCAATCAAACTCCATTTCGGTTTAATTGTAATGTAAACGCCCATGCAATGTCTTTACTTTGTATTTACATGGGCAGCGTTCGGCTGTCAAACGGTTTTTCTGCACCGACGCCAAAAACTTGGCCGCCGATACTGTGTCGGCGGCCAAGAGAATACCAGCCCGAAAGTGGAGGATCAGTCGTCGCCCTTCTTGCCACCGCCACCGGCATCCACACCTTCCATGAGCTTGATCAGCGGCATGAACATGGCGATCACGATACTGCCGACGATGACCGCGAGACACACGATCATGATAGGTTCGAGCAGCGAAGTCATCGCCGCCACCGCGTTATCCACCTCGTCATCGTAGTTGTCGGCGATCTTCAGCAACATTTCCGGCAGAGCGCCAGTTTGCTCACCGACGTCCACCATGCTGATAACCATGGGTGGGAAGACATGCGAACCTTCCAGCGGCGCCGTAATGGTTTCACCTTCCTTGACGCTCTCATGGACTGCGGTAATGGCGTTGGCAATGATGACGTTGCCGGCGGTTTCCCGCACGATCATGAGCGCCTGCAAAATCGGCACGCCGGAACTGACGAGCGTGCCCAAAGTACGCGTAAAGCGAGAGATGGCCAGCTTCGTGATCACCTGGCCGGTCGGCGGCATCTTGAGTTTGAACTTGTCGAACACCCGGCGACCAAACTTGGTCTTCACGGCCAGTTTCACGACGGTCACAATCGAGGCAATGATGATCAACGTCACCACGATGTTGTCCTTGACCGCGCGGCTGATGTTGAGCACCAGCCGGGTGAACCCGGGCAGCTTCTCACCTTCGAGCAAACCCGAGAACACTTCCTCGAACTTGGGAATGACCCAGACCATCAGGACGCCGACAATCACGACCGCCACGATCAACACGGCGATGGGATAGAACATGGCCGCGACGACCTTGCCTTTGATCTTCTGGGCCTTTTCCTGAAACTGGGCGAGACGATTCAGCACGACTTCGAGCACACCACCCATCTCGCCGGCCTTGACCATGTTCACATAAAGGCGGTTGAATACCTTGGGATGCTGGGCGAGGGCTTCGGAGAACGTACTGCCGCCTTCGACTGACAGTCCAAGCTGGTTGATGATACCCTTGAGAGTTTTGTCGCGCTCCTGCTTTTCAAGCACGCGCAAACCGCGGAGTAGCGGCAAACCGGCATCCACGAGCGTGGCCAACTGGCGGGTAAAGGTCATCAAGACCTTGGTCTTCACCTTCCCGCCGATGCCCGGGATCTTAATGTTGATCTCGAACGAGCCCCGCTTCTTGCCGCCCTTGGCCGCCGGCTTGGTGGCCGTCTTGCCGGGGGCGGCTTTGCCTTTCTTGCCCGGCTTCTCCTTGTCCACCTCCAGAATCTTCATGGGCAGGAGGTTCATCTCCTTGATGCGCCCAATGGCCTCATTTTGGCTGGCTACCTCGAGAGTGCCTTTGGTCTCCTTGCCCTGAGGATCGACCGCCACGTAACTGAATTTCGGCATGACCGCTCCTTTCGCTTAAGTGTACTTGACGACTTCCTCAATCGTCGTGTCGCCGTCAAAGATGCTCCGCAACCCGTCTTCGCGCAAGGTCACCATGCCCAGCTCGATGGCCTTCTGGCGCATGACCACGGTCGGCGCACGCTCGTTGACGAGGCTGCGGATGGCCTCGCTGATGACCAGCAGCTCGAAGATACCTTTTCGGCCTTTGTAACCCGTGTCGTTGCAGGTCGAGCAGCCGCGCCCATAGTAGAAGACCTTGTCGCCCAAGTCGTGCGGGGAGAGGCTGAGCAGGGCCAGTTGGTTCTCCGTGGGCTCGAAGGGCGTGCGGCAGTCCTTGCAGATTTTGCGAACCAGCCGCTGTCCCAGCACGGCCACGAGCGTGGACGAGATCAGGAACGGCTCCGTGCCCATATCGATGAGACGGGTCACGGCGCCCGGGGCGTCGTTCGTATGCAGCGTGCTCAGCACCAAGTGACCGGTAAGCGATGACTGAATGGCGATCTGCGCCGTTTCCAAGTCACGCATTTCCCCGATCATGATGATGTCCGGGTCCTGGCGCAGGAACGAGCGCAGCGCCTTGCCGAAAGTCATCCCCAAGGCCTCACTGACGGGCACCTGCATGATGCCTTCGATGTCGAACTCAACCGGGTCCTCAGCCGTCAGCAACTTGGAGTCGATGGTGTTGATGCGGCGGAGACACGAATACAGCGTGGTGGTCTTGCCGCAACCGGTCGGACCGGTGACGATGACAATGCCGTTCGGCCGCAAAATGGCCTCCGACACGTATTCGTGGATGTACTTGGGAAAACCCAGCGTCTCGAGTTCGAGATTGACGGAGGAACGATCCAGCACGCGCAACACGACCGATTCGCCGAACTGGGTGGGCAGCGTGGACACACGCAAGTCAATCTGTCGCCCGGCGATCTGGTGCGTGATGCGGCCGTCCTGCGGCACGCGGCGCTCCGAGATGTTCAGGTTCGACATGACCTTGATACGCGAGATCACAGGCAACGCCAGGTGTTTGGGCGGCGGCGACATTTCGTAAAGCGCCCCGTCCACGCGGTAACGAATCTTAAACTCGTCTTCAAACGGTTCGAAATGGATGTCGCTCGCCCGATCCTGCACCGCCTGCTGCAAGACGAGGTTTACAAACTTGACGATGGGGGCCTGGTTGGCCAAGTCCTCCATCAGAGCGGCGTCGTCCGTGGATTCGGATTCCGCGGCTTCGCGGGCAATCTCCGCGTCAGCGCCCAACTCCTTGAGCACCGCCGAGACGTCCGCCGCCTCTTCACCGTAGAACTTGTCAATGGCCTGCGCCACTTGGGCTGGATCCGCCACGACCGGCAGGATTTCGCGTTTCACCACGAAGCTGAGTTCGTCAATCTTGCCGGGGTTCAGCGGTTCCGCGAATGCAACTTTCAGGCTGGAACCAGATTCCTCGACCGGCACGCATTGGTAGAGGCGGGCGGTGCCGGGCGGGATGAGGCTCAACAGGTCAGCGGGCGGATGTTTGTCGCGCAACTGGACCACCTCCGTGCCCAGATAGTCCGCCTGCACCTGCAGGATGGTATCCAAGTCCATCACGCCGTAGTTCTGGAGAAGCTGCATAACCGGCGTGCCGGTACGCTTCAGCTCAGAGGTGACCTCTTCGTACTGCAGATCGTCAATTAACTGTCGCTCCTTGATGAGCGCGAGCAGCGGGCTGTGGATGTCTTCCGCCATAATTACTTGGGCTTGGCGCTGGCGTCCACGCCCACAGCCTGAGCCAGTTCGAGTTCCTGGAGTTTTTGCTGGATGGTGACGGGGTCTTGCGCCTTGGTAATGACCTCCTCGCGGGCAATCATGCCCTGCAGGTATTTCTCAACCAGAAAGCTGTCCAGCGTCACCATCCCGTACTTCGCGCCGGTCTGAATGTCTGAGTTGATGCGGAAGGTCTTGTTGTCCCGGATCAAGGCCGCGATGGAGGGCGTATTGACCATGATCTCGAAGACCGCCACGCGACCGGGCTTGTCAATCCGCGGAATTAGCAACTGCGAAATCACCGCCTGCAGCACCGTCGATAGCTGAATGCGAATCATTTCCTGCTGATTCGTGGGGAAGGCATTCGTGATACGGTCGATGGTCTTGGCCGCGCCGGTCGTGTGCAGCGTGGCGAAGACCAGATGCCCGGTTTCAGCCGCGGTGATCGCGGCCTGCATCGTATCCAGATCGCGCATTTCACCGACGAGAATCACATCCGGGTCCTGGCGCAGGCCGCGGATGATCGCCTCGGCGAAACTCGGCACATCCACGCCTACCTCACGTTGCGTCACGATCGACTTCCGATGGCTGTGGTAATACTCGATCGGATCCTCGATCGTGACGATATGCGCGTCGCGCTCGACGTTGATGA
>CAZWJC010000106.1:0-21656 GCA_964634255.1 uncultured Verrucomicrobiota bacterium
TCTTACCTCCTTGGACGCGTTCTCCCGCAAGTCGAGGCGTGGCTATTCCCAAGAGTCCACCCGCCATTTCCAGAGCAAGCCGTGATGGACAATATCTCCATACTCTGCGAGAGCGCCGAGCACGTGATCTGGGCTGCCGCCCTGTGCGTGCTGGCTGTCCGCGTTGTCCGGGGACGGTGTTCCTTCCTGCTTACACCCGGCACGTCAGCGATCACGAGGAACGCTTTGTGGTTGGAGAGGCTCACGTGGATGGTTGCCGGCTATCTGCTGGTGCGTCTTGGCGCTCCCTTCCTCCACGGTTGGGTGATGTTCCCAGCCCACTTGCTGCTGCCTGCAATGGGGGCTTCGCCTCTCGTCCAACATTTGGTCGGGTTGACGACGGCCACGCTGGGGCTGGTGCTGTGGGCCATGCCGTTTTGGGTCTGTTGGCTCTGTGCCACGCGGTTTGCGTGGTTGGGCGAGAGAATGCGTCGGGCGTTTCGAGATCATCCATTTTGGACCTCGGCGGGGGTGACACTCATGCTGAATGCGGACTCTGTCTTGTGGCCGTTGCTCCGATGGGCCGGCCTCCACAAGAAGTTGGCGGGCATTGGTGCAAACGCAATCCTCGCGGAGTGGAATTACGGGAATTGGACGATCATTTGCGAGCATCTCACGCTGGCCGTGCTGTTGGTGATGTTGGTGCGGTGGCGGATGAAGTTGCGCGTGACAGGACAATCCAGGACAGACGCGGTCAGCCGAGCCTGATTGTTACAGACCTTTGCGCGGAGACACAGCATTGCCCTGCTGCCGAGCATTGCCCGCTGCGCGCGGTCTATAGGCGCAGCGGCCAAACCTGCCAATCCCAGCGGAACCTCCACGCCATCGGGTGGCTTCCCCGCGCTGCGGACAGGGACTGTCCGCGGTCCGAATCCTCAGGTGGGTGTGTGGGATTCCGTTCGTGGTGACCGTCACTTCCATTCGCACCCCACAGTCTCCGACGGCTTGTTTTGCCGGTGGGCGGTTGGCATAGTGAGCGCGATGTTGCACGACCCGCCTTGCTGGTGTGCGGTCCGCGCGGTCGGCGCGGCGGCAACCCGTGCATTCGCCACCGCCTCCCGGCGTATCGTGGGTCAACGGTGGGCAATGTGGGGGCTTGGCGTGGCTGCCGCGCTCGCGGTTTTTTCCGCGCAGGCCACGATTCTTTGGAGCGACGCGGAATCGCGAGTCATCCATAACACGCCCGAGGGCGCGGACATCCTCGGTGGTGCGGTCAAGCGCGATGACACGGCGAGCGACGTGCTGTTTTTCAGATTCCGCGTGGATCCGCTCTCCGACGTGGCTTCGGAAGAATACTACGCCGCATTCCAGCTTGCCGAAGGAGACCAATACCGGTTGGCCGTGGGCAACGCGCCGGAGGCTTGGGGATATTCGGCCTGGTACACCTCGGAAACGGGCCCGTCCAACAAGATTGCGGGCGAATTCAATTTGCGATCCGCGCTGCCTGAGGCGGCCGGTCTGGGTGTTTTCAAGCCGTATGAGCTGCCGCGGCACAACGAGCAACGGTCTGTGGTCTTCAAAGTCCAGTATGTGCCCGGAGGCGACGATCTTGTGACGGCGTGGCTTAACCCGAACACCGCCCAGGGCGCCACGGAAGAAAACCAACCGGATGGCCTGACCACGCGGTTCAAGGCCAACGCTTCGTTCGATCAACTCCGACTCCGTCACGCGGGGGGCGGCAACGGCTGGATTTTCAGCGACATGGCGGTGGCTACCTCGTTCCGCGACTTTGTGGTCGTGCGGTTCTGGCAGACGGCGGGGTTCATGGGGAGCGTTGCCCTGGTCCTCCTGGCGGGGATTGTGGCCGGCGTGCGTTTGGTAGAGCGGCGGAAATACCAGCACCGCCTGCAACGGGCGGAACAGGAGCATGCGCTTGAACGCGAGCGGGCGCGCATCGCGCAGGATTTGCATGACGATCTCGGCTCGTCCTTGACGCGGCTCTCGCTGCTCAGCGACCAGCTCAGGACGGACAAGGATTCACCCGCGCTGGTTGAGCAGCACGCGGGCAAGATTGCGCAGTCCGCGGCGCAGACCGTGCGGGCGCTAGAGGAGATCGTTTGGGCGTTGCGTCCCGGCAGCGATACGCTGCAAAGCCTGGTGGAATACATCGCGCATTTTGCCAAGGAACTGTTCGATGGCGACACGGCGCATTGCCGGCTGGACTTGCCGCACGATCTCCCGCCGCGTTCCCTGCCGCCTGAAATGCGGCACAACATCTTCCTCGTCGTCAAGGAGGCGCTCACCAACGCGCTGAAACATGCCGGGGCCAAGGAAGTGCTCGTGCGGGCCCAGGCCAGCGACACGGCGCTGGAAATCACGGTCCAGGATGACGGGCACGGTTTCAATTCGCAGCAACCCGCTGTGCCTGGGAAACGTCATGGCTTGGGCAATATGCAACGCCGCGCCGCGGCGATGGGCGGCACTTTGACCATCCACAGTCTGCCCGATCAGGGGAGCCGCGTGACGTTGCGCGTCAGTTTTCCGCTGGCGCCCGGCGGTGGTTGCGCTTGAGGCGGATGATGGCCTGCCGCATATTCGTGCGGTTGCGGCGTCCGGGGAGGTTTTGCGAAACCTCGTTCCGTGACCGCGCCCGACACTGAACCCGTGCCCATCAAGGTTGCCATCGTAGATGACGACGAGGGGATTCGCGCCGGCTTGGCGGCGTTGATCCGGCGCGCAACCGCTTTGCGATTGGTCGGCGACTACGCTGATGGCGAGAGCGCGTTGAAGGAGATTCCCCGCCAGTTGCCGGACGTGGTGCTCATGGACGTCAATCTGCCCGGCATGAAAGGTTACGAGTGCGTGCGGCAGTTGAAGGCGGCTTTACCCGCGGTGCAATTCCTGATGCTCACGGTCTATGAGGACAGTGACTCGCTCTTCAACTCGCTCAAGGCTGGGGCGAGCGGTTACCTGCTCAAGCGTACCGCCTCGGCGCGTCTGCTTGAAGCCATCCGCGATGTTCATACGGGTGGCGCGCCCATGACGCCGCAACTGGCCCGCCGAGTCGTGCAGTTCTTCTCCAGCCAATCTACCAACGAATCGGAAATGTCGCGGCTGACGACGGGCGAGCGGGAGTTCTTGAACCAGCTTGCCAAGGGTTACGCCTACAAGGAGATCGCAGATCGGATGAGCATCAGCATTGACACCGTGCGCAGCTACGTGCGGACGGTGTATGAGAAACTCCATGTCCACTCGCGCACGGAGGCGGTGGTGAAATTCTTGCGCGGTTGAAGGCACGCCCCGCCAGGTCGAAGCCAGGCCGGCGACCCGCCGCCGCGGTCCCCTCGCCGAACGCCGCTTCGTCCGTTTCCCGCGTGCGCCAGTGGCTGTTTCGCGGCGCGGCGGCGCTGCTGGTGCCGCTGGTTCTCCTCGCGGTCGCGGAAGCCGCGTTGAGAGTCGCTGGCTACGGTTACGATCCTGCGTTCTTCCAGAAGCTCCGTATCGGTGGGCGGGATTACCTCGTGAACAATGACGCCTTCAGCCGGCGTTTCTTTCCGTCGGCGGTGCAACGTTACCCGGGCGTCGTGCGGATCGAAACGCCAAAGCCGGTCGGCGTGTATCGCATTTTCATCCTCGGCGAATCCGCAGCGATGGGCGATCCGTCGCCGGCGTTTGGCGCGGGCCGGTATCTGGAGGCGCTGCTCCGCGAACGCTTCCCGGATCGGGAATTCGAGATTGTCAACGTGGCCTTCACGGCGATCAATTCCCACGTCATCCTGCCCATCGCGCGCGAGTGCGCCCGCCAACAGGGCGATGTGTGGATCGTCTACATGGGCAACAACGAGATGGTGGGCCCGTTTGGCGGTGCGACCGTGTTCGGGGCGCAAGCGCCGCCGCTGGCGTTCGTCCGGGCAAGCCTGGCCCTCCAGCGGACGCGGCTGGGCCAGTTGTTCGTCGCTCTAGGCCGGAAGCTGAACCGCAGTGCCACGACGGCGGCATCGTGGCGCGGTTTGGAGATGTTTGCGGAGAACCGCGTCAGCCCGCAGGATGCCCGACGGGAAAGGGTGCTCCGCAACTTTGAAGCAAACCTGCAGGGCATCGTCCGGGCCGGTTTGGATTCTGGCGCGAAGGTCTTGCTGAATACGGTGGCCGTGAACCTCAGGGATTGTCCGCCGTTTGCCTCGGTAGAGAACTCCAACTTGTCCGTAGCCGAGCGTGATGCTTGGGGTGTGTCCTTCACCAACGCTTTTCTGGCGCTGGGTCAGGGCGAATCGGCGAAGGCGCTCGGGCACTTTGGTTCCGCTGCCAAGCACGATGCGCACGTGGCGGACATGCAATTCCAGTGGGCGGAATGCCTCGAAACCACCGGCGATTTCGGCAGCGCACGGGCGCATTATCAGCAGGCGTGCGATGACGATGCGCTCTGCTTTCGGGCGACCTCGCCCATCAACGCCGCAATCCGCAAGGCTGGCAGTCTGACGACGGAACCGGGCTTGGTGTTGCTCGATGCCGCCGCCCTCCTAGCGACGAATCACCCGACCGGGACCTGCGGCCAGGAGTCATTTTACGAGCATGTGCATTTCAACTTCGAGGGCAACTACCGGCTGGCGCGGGCTTGGGCGGCTCAGATTGAGTCGAATCTGCCACCCGAATTACGGCAGCGCGCGGCCCCGAGCTGGGCCACACCGGAAGTCTGCGAGCGCCGTCTGGGCTTAACGGATTGGAATCGGTCCTTTGTCATCCAATCTGTCCTCCGGCGTTTGCGGGAGCCGCCGTTGAGCGCTCAGCCCAACAACAGCGACCGGCTGGCGGCGCTCGAGAAACGACACCGGGCGCTTCAAGATCAGATGACACCAGCAGATGCCGTCGAGGCGCGGGCAGCTATGTCCGCGGCATTGAAGCAGTCGCCCAACGATCCGCAACTGGTTGAGAACTACGCCGACTTCTTGGAAGCCATCGGCGACTTGCCGGCTGCGACCGAACAGCGGAGGCGCGTCTTGGAGTTACTGCCCCATGACTGTCTCGCGGCCTTGCAGCTTGGCCGAGCGTTGGCGAAGCAAGATCGCGGGACAGAAGCGGAGCCGCTGCTCAGGCGAGCTTTGAACCTGCGCCCAAATCTGACCGAGGGCTGGTTCGAGTTGGGCAACCTTCATGCCCGGCAGGGCGATTTCCAGCAAGCCCTGGCTGACTATGAGAGTGCCTCGAGGTCGCGCCCGCAGGATCCGATGCTGGACTGTTGTGTGGCCAAGGCACTGATTCGGCTCAACCGGCGCGCCGAGGGAATCGAGCGGTACCGTGCTGCAATCCGCAAGCGCCCTGAGTATTGGGAAGCGCATTATGAACTGGGCGGCGAACTGACCCAGGCGGAACGCCTTGGCGAAGCGCTGGCGGAGTACCGTGAGGTGGCGCGGATTCATCCGGATTTCGCGTTGGGCCATTTCAATCTCGGGGTGGTCCTGGCGCGCCTGAGCCGGTGGGAGGATGCGGAGCGTGAGTTCGCGGTTACTCTGCGTCTGCAACCCGACCACAAGGAGGCGCAGGATTACCTTGATCGAGTTCGCGCGCTCAAGTCCGGAAGTCGTTAGCCAGGCGATCAGGAGATTGGGGGGTATTCATGGCCGCCCGCACAAACATGCGGTGGTTGATGTTTGGCCTGCTCGCCTATGCTGCCAGTCATGCCAAAGGCAAAACCGCGCGCTGCGGGGCGTTGCTGGCGATAAAGAAACCGAACCTACAAATCACATGATCACATCCAAGAGACTCCTCCGTGGGGCCGTTATGGGGCTGGCGCTCGGACTGACCCTGACCGCGGGGGCTAACAGCGTTGTCACCTTCCAAGTAGACATGAGCGCCGCCGCGTTTGATCCTGCGACGCAAACGGTATCCGCCCGCGGGTCTTTCAATGGGTGGAACGCCTTCCCCTTGACCAACAACCCGGCGGGAGCCAACCCGCTGCTGTACACCGGCACCACGAATCTGCCCTTCAACGGCACCGTACAGCAGTACAAGTACACCATCGAGCCGGGCGCAGCGTATGAGACGGTTCGGGTTGGCGGTACGCGCAACCGGCTGTTCACCTTGCCCGCCACCAGCGGTGCGAGCCTCACCCTACCCAAAGCCTTCTACAACGACACTCCACCGGCCGACATCACCGTCCCGGTGACTTTTCGCGTGAACATGGCCCAGCAGATCAACACAGGGGCTTTCAATCCTTCTTCATCGTCGGTCTATGTTCGCGGCTGGTTCAACAGTTGGGCTGCCGATGCCAGTAGTCTGGCTACCAACGATCCGAGTGTTCTTACCACCAATGCGAACGGACTGATTTCCTCCAACGTGTATGTGGTGACCTTTGACGTGTTGGCGTCGCCCGGCCAGACGATTGACTACAAGTACTTCTTCAACAACGGGGCCGACAATTGGGAGAGCCCCACGCCCGGCACGGGCGATCCGCAAGACAACAACAATCGCTTCTTCAACCTGGAGGAAACGGCCCAAACCCTCCCGATCATCTACTTCAACGACGCTCCCTACGCGCCGGTAGCCACCAACGCAGTGACCTTCCAAGTGGATATGACAGCGCAAGTGCTCAAAGGAGCATTTGATCCCGCAGTCGGTACGGTCGAGGTGCGAGGCAATTTCAACGGCTGGGGGACTCCTCAGATTCTCTGCACCAATGATCCGGCGGGCGCGAATACCAATCTCTACACGACTGTCGTTTCGATGTCGGACGGGGTTGGCGCGACCAAGCAGTACAAATTTTACGCCTCGGTGACGGAGAACGGCGGCTGGGAAACCATGGGCGACAACCGCACCTTCAAGATCGTTAGCGGGATCGCGCAGACGCTTCCCGTGGTCTTTTTTAACAATCTCAACGCGGGAGACCTGCTGCCGGCGGATACCTTGGTGACCTTCACGGTCAACATGACCAACGCCGTGGCCACGGACGCATACGTTTTCAACCCCGGCGCAGGGGATATGGTCTATATCAATGGCGTCCCGCCGACAGGTTGGGGCACATGGGACACCTCGCTGCCGCAGTTGACCAACAACCCAGTGGGCAGCCGGCTGTATTCGATTGAACTCTTGATTCCCAAAGGCAGCCCGGCGCGTGTGGCCTACAAATATTCGATTAACGGGAGCGACAACGAAGCCGCGTCTGGAAGCGACCATGTTCGTTATGTGAGAACCACGGGAGCCTACGGCATGCCGCTGGATAAGTTCGGCACCCAGTGGGTGGAACCGGCGTTCGGCCAACTCAGTGTGGGACCAGCGGCGAGTGGCTACGTTCCCGTGTCCTGGCTGGGCCTCCCCGGCGTCCATCTCCAGGTTTCCAGCGACGTTGGTGCGGCCACATGGCAGGATTTGCTGAACACCGACGGTGCCGGTTGGACCAGCGGCTTCATGTCGCCTGATGGTTTTGTGAGCGTGACCAATTATCCGACCAGTGGATCGAAGACATTCATCCGCCTGGTGAAACCTTAGTCCGACATCCAACACCGACGAGAGCCTGTCGCGAGACAGGCTCTCCTTGTGTACGGCGAGGATTTGGCTAAACGCTTTCCTCGAGGCGGCTCGCGGGGCGGGCGGGCTGCCAGTAGCTCTCGCTCGATCGGCGGCGTTTCAGCGCCAAGAGATCCTTCCCGCACAGGCGCAAGATCAAGCCAAGTGGCGTTAGCATAAAAACGAACAACCCGACCAGCGCCGCGTATCCGAACCAACGGACCAAGCCAAAGCCCACGCGGGCCATGAATCGGTAGTAACCCCGGAACCACCTTGGTCGCACCGCTGCCGTGGCTGCGAGGGCCACCAGCGCCGCCAGTACCGCAACCCAGACCGGGATCGGCAAGACGCGTCGCCAGCAGAGCAGCGAATTCAGCACTGCGAATCCCAGCGCGCCAAACCACACCGCCTTGCGCCACTCTTTCGGATCTTCCTTGAGGATCAGTCTCATGGCCTTAGTCCGGTTGCAGGGCGACACGGCGGTTGACTGGCCGCTGCGGTTGGGTCGCACGCTCGATTACGAAGTCGCCCAGGATCAGGTAATCCATCTCCGTGTTCATAAAGCACCGGTAGGCATCGTCCGGCGTGCAAACGATCGGTTCCCCGCGGACGTTGAATGAAGTGTTCACCAGCACGCCACAACCGGTGGCGGTCTCGAATCGCAGCAGCAAGTCGTAGAGCAGGGCGTTGTCTTCCCGAGTCACCGTTTGGATGCGTGCGGAGTAATCCACGTGCGTTACGGCCGGCAGCGAGGAACGCGGGGCTTTGAGCAGCTCCAGCCCACGAACGCCCGCGGGGAGCGGTTGGCATAACTCCCTCTTCACCGGCGCAACCAGCAGCATGTAGGGCGAGTCGGCTTCGAGTTCAAAGTAGTCGCTCACGCGTTCCCGCCGGACGATGGGGGCGAAGGGGCGAAACGACTCGCGGAACTTCACTTTCAAGTTCATCACCGATTGCATTCGCGGCGAGCGGGCGTCGCCGAGGATGGAGCGGTTGCCCAACGCGCGAGGGCCAAACTCCATCCGCCCTTGAAACCACCCAATGACCTTTTCGTTTCGCAGCAGGTCCACGGTGAAATCGAGGAGAGCATCCCCCTCAAGACAGCGATAAACCGCACCGTGGCGCTTCAACGTGGCTTCGATCTCCGCGTCCGAAAACTCCGGCCCCAAGAGCGCGCCTTTCATGGCGTCACGACGTGGCACGTGCGCCTGAAGATCGGCGTCGCTCCTCGCTCCGGCCTGGGAATTCCACGCGGTCAGCGCCGCGCCGACCGCCCCGCCCGCGTCGCCAGCCGCCGGCTGGATCCAAATATCGTCAAAAATGCGCTCGCGCTGGATGCGGCCGTTCGCCACGCAGTTGAGCGCGACTCCGCCGGCGAGGCACAACCGGGTTTGGCCGGTCAGCTCGCGGGCGTGCCGTGCCAGCCGGAGCAGGATTTCCTCCGTCACGACTTGGATGGATCGCGCCACATCCATGTGACGCGGTTCGATGGGCTCGTCCGGTTTGCGTGGCGGACCACCGAACAGCCGGTGAAACCGCGCGTTGGTCATGGTGGTGCCGTGGAGGAAATCGAAGTAGCGCAAGTTCAGCCAGAACGAACCGTCGGGCTTCACATCAATCAGCTCGGCGCGGATGGCGTCCACGAACCTGGGCTCGCCGTACGGGGCGAGGCCCATGAGCTTGTATTCGCCGGAGTTGATCCGGAAGCCGCAGTAATCGGTAAACGCCGAATACAGCAACCCGAGCGAGTGCGGGAAACGCAGTTCCTGGTGGAGCGTGATTTCGCGACCGCGTCCTGTGCCGATCGTCGTGGTGGCCCATTCGCCAACACCGTCTATGGTCAGGATGGCCGCTTCCGAAAACGGCGACGGATAGAACGCGCTGGCGGCGTGCGCCTGATGATGCTGCGTGAAGAGGATCGGGCAGTCCGGGCGCAGGTCCGGTAGCTCCTGCCGAATCACCTTGCGCAGGTCCAGCTTCTCGCCCAGCCAATTGGAAAGCACAATCGGAAACGTGCGCAGGCCGGCTGGCGCCACCGCGAGGTAGGTTTCCAGCAGCCGGGCAAACTTGAGCACGGGCTTGTCATAGAACACGATGGCGTCCAGTTGCGTGGCGTCTAGTCCGGCGTGCCGCAGGCAGAACGCGGCGGCGTGGCGTGGGAAATCCGGATCGTTCTTCTTCCGGCTGAAGCGTTCTTCCTGCGCGGCAGCGAGCAGCTCTCCGTCCCGCACCAATGCCGCCGCGGCGTCATGGTAGTAGGCCGAGATGCCGAGGATGTGCCGCCAAGCGGGCATGACTCAGAAGAAGGGGTACAGCGCCCACGCGATGCCGGAGCTGGAGGCGAAGACCAGGATGGCGCCCAGTCCGAGCAGCACAACAATCAAGGGGATCAACCACCATTTCTTCTCCTGCTTGCAGAGTTGCAGGAATTCTTTGAGCAAACGCCACATCGGGGTCGGAGGCTAGCCGTTCATCCCCGCGGCGCAACCGAAAAACCGCGTACGCGCGCCAATTGTCTCACTGGACAAGCACGCGATAGTACCGGGCGGCTTGGTTGCCGCCGCCGGTATCCAGCAGGGTCACGGTGCGGTTTGAACCAGGAACGACAGGTCCAACGTTTTGCCATTCAGCCGCCAGCGCCAGCTCATCACGGCGCTGAAGTTGGTACCCGAGGTTGCTCACGCCGGCGCAGTTGACCATCACATCCGAACCGTCGGTCGCGATCGCGAGGGTGGGGGGGGCGAGCGCGGTGGCCGCCGTCCGGAACCGCATTTCGAACGTTGCGTACATACGGTTCGTCGTGTTGGCCGCTCTCGCCGTGTCGGCGATCCGGACCGTTATCACCGTCCCTCTGGGCCAGGACGGGGCGGGCGTGAACACCAGGGCATCGCCCGCTTGTGACCACGAGAAGCTTCCTGCCACCGCGGGAGTTGTCGCGAACGCGGCTTGAACGCTGTTCGTGTCCATGGGAGAGCTGAATTGAAGGACCAACGGGACGAACGCGGAAATCTGCGCGGCATCATGCGCGGGCAGGCAAACGGCGACGACCGGATCCAGCGGGCGTTGCTGGGGCTGCGCGATGAATATCTTCGCCCCCGTGCCGGGTACGGTGACCGCCGGCGTTTCAGGGCCGGACTGGATCGTAATGGTTTCGCCGGGATTCAGCAGATTCACGAGCCTGGTTCCGACCGGATAGATCGTTGGGCGTGCTGGCAGTGTTTGTTCCGAACTGGCAGTATTCAAGACCACGAACACTTCCTGCGTGCCGAACCGGCGGGCGTAGGCGAACAGACCCGGCCCATCTGGATCGTACCAGAGGTTCGCGTGCGTCCCCGTGCGAAGCGCCGGATAGAGGCGGCGGAAGTTGTTCAGCTTGGCGGTGATCTGGAACAACGGATGCGTCATGTTGAAGTTGTCGCCGAGGGATGGCCCCTGCTCGAACGCGCCATCGAACATGTCCTCGCGGTTGCCTGGGTCCGAACCGCCATTGAAGGCCTGCTCCGTGCCTTGGTAGAGGCAGGGCACGCCCCGCGCTGTGTGCAGAAAGGCCAGGGCTAAGGCGAGGCGATTGGTGTTGCCGTTCGCATTCGCCGCGTTGAGGAAGCGGGGCAGGTCGTGGTTGTCCAGGAACGTCACGAGCTGGTCCTGCGCCGCGGGATCGTAGTTTGCCGCAATGGCGTTGTAGTGATCCTCGATTTGTTTGGTGTTGCCAGTCGCTCGGGCAAAAGCGTTGTTGACCGCGTAATAGAGTGGGAAGTCGAGGGTGGAATCCAGCTTGAAAGCGCCGCCTCCCTGCGCCCCCGTATAGCTCCCGCACTTGGCGTCGCTGCCGTCATAGACCTCGCCGAACATGAAGAAGTTCGGTTTGTCGTTGGTCGCAGCAAAGGCGTGAAGGCGCGGGCACCAATCCTCCCAGAACCCCATGTCCGTGTGCTTGACGGTGTCCACACGAAAACCGTCAAAACCCGCCGTCTTGATCCAATAGCTGTACACGGCCGCCATGTTCGTCCGCACGTAGGCGAGCTCGGTGCGGAAATCGTCGAGGCCGCTCAATTCCCCAAGCTCCGTCTGCGTGCTGCTGCCATAGTCCTGAATCTCGCCGTAGTTGTGGAAGAGCGCGTTCAGCGTGGGAAAAGCCGCATTCGTGTTGAACGGCGCGGCGTATTGTTTCGAAGCGCTCGCGTAGCGCAGGGTGTAGCCGGCCGGGTAGTTGAACGTGGGAAATCCGGCACTGCTGCTGGTGACGAGCGTGCCGCCGTGGTTCACCACCACGTCTTGAATCACCAGCAAGCCGCGCGCGTGAGCGGCGCCGATGAGGCTTTGCAGGTCGGCCAGCGTGCCCCAATGCGGATCGACCTGGTAGAAGTTCCGGCCGGCGTAGCCATGATACTCGCCGTTGCCGTTAAGCACGATCGGCGAAAGCCAGATGGCGGTGGCGCCCAGTGCTTGGATGTAATTGAGCTTCTGTTCGATGCCCTTGAAGTCACCGCCATGTACGCCGGTGCCGCTCGAGGCGTTGTACGAGCCAGACGCGTTGTTATTTGACGCGTCGCCATCAAAGAACCGGTCGGTGAAGATTTGGTAGATGCTCTGCGCAGGTAGGAAACCGGATGCGGGTTGGGCAACCGCGCCAAGCGCGGCGAGAACGAGCGCCAGCCACGCGCCATGGAACCGCACGCCGGCGGCAATTCCCGAACCTGTCGCCTGGAGTCTGGTTTGCTTAACGCACAGACGCAGAGGACGCCGAGAAACGCGGAGAACCCTGCGTGGTGGGATGCCGCGATGCTCGGCGTCCCTCCGCGTTCTCTGCGTCTCTGCGTTGACGGGGCGGGATGGCGTGAGGATGTCGTCTACCATGCCGCCACGCCGCATGTCCGCCGGTCTTGAAGATTCCAGGCAATTCATTGAGCACTGAACTCTAGCCTTTGCGGCAGGCTGCGCGCAACCGCCGCGCATGGGAAGCGCACCGCACAAAAATGCGGTAGGACCGCTCCGGGGCTTCGCCTACGCTCCGTGCAACCTCACGAGGGCATCATTTCGGTCAGGTTCTCGGGCGCAATTTGTCTTGCCCTCAACGCCGCCGATGCCAAATGTGGGCCAACAGCGCGCGCGAACCACCATTTACCATGCAAAAACCTCGTCTCAGCTTCTGGCAAATCTGGAACATGAGTTTTGGCTTCCTCGGCATCCAATTCGGCTGGGGACTCCAGATGGCCAACATGAGCCCCATCTACAAATACCTCGGCGCGTCGGATGAACAAATCCCGTTGCTCTGGCTTGCCGCGCCCCTCACGGGCTTCATCGTGCAACCCATCATCGGCGCGATGAGCGATCGTACCTGGGGACCGCTGGGTCGCCGCCGGCCGTACTTTCTCGTCGGCGCGATCCTGAGTTCTCTGGCGCTGGTGGCGATGCCCAACAGCAGCGCCCTCTGGATGGCGGCGGGCCTGCTTTGGATTCTCGACGCCTCGATCAACGTCAGCATGGAGCCATTCCGCGCTTTCGTGGCGGACAAGCTGCCGGAGGAACAGCACGGCACGGGCTTCGCGATGCAGAGCTTCTTCATCGGCGTGGGCGCGGTGGTGGCGGGGATGCTACCCTACATTCTGAAGAACTGGTTTCACGTGAGCAGCGATACGAGCGCGGGCAACGCCATCCCGCCGAATGTGAAGATCTCGTTCTACGTGGGTGCCGCCGCCTTCTTTGCCGCCGTGGTCTGGACCGTGTTGAGCACGAAGGAATACCCGCCGGAAGACCTGGACGCCTTTCGCCGGAAGAAGACCGCGAGCGGCGGCGGAGTGCGGATGATCAAAGAGATACTGGATGCTCTGTTCAAGATGCCCAGTACGATGAAGCGGCTTGCAGTAGTGCAGTTCTTCACCTGGCTGGGACTGTTCTGCATGTGGTTGCATTTCTCGAACGCCGTGCCGGTGGTCTTCGGCAGCAGTGACCCGAACTCGGACCTCTTCAAGCGTGGCGCGGAGTGGGCGGGCGTCTGTTACGCGACGAAGGACGCGGTCACGTTTGTGGCGGCGTTCGCGCTGATGGCGGCGGCGCGGAAGCTGGATCGCCGGCGCATCCACGGAGTTTGCCTCGCACTCGGCGGGCTGGGTTTGCTGGCGGTGGGCTTTATCCACGGCGAAGAGCAGAAGACCCTGCTGCTGCTGGCGCTGGCGCTGGGCGGCATTGCGTGGGCATCCATCCTCTCGATGCCTTACGCCATTCTGGCAGGCTCACTGCCACCAGAGCGGATGGGCGTTTACATGGGCATCTTCAACTTCTTCATCGTGCTGCCGGAAATTCTCGCCGCACTGACGTTCGGGCCGCTCGTGAAGAACCTGCTGGGCGGGAACCTCGTCCACGCCGTGATGGCAGGTGGCATTTTCATGCTCCTCGCCGCGTTGCTGGCGCAGTGGGTGAAGCCGTCCGCGGCGACGAAGGCAACGTAGCAGCGGCACCAAGTTGCTGATCACGGCGAACTCGGAGATGACGACCGGTAGCTGGCGACCTCAGGCTATCCCGCCCGCACCATCGAGATGACGCGCTGTGAGGCTTCTTCGATCTTCGCCGGCTGGAACGGGCCGCTGCGGGGTTTGATTTCCACTTCGCCCTTCGCCAGCGATTTCTCGCCGATGCTCACGCGGATGGGGAAACCCACGAGGTCGGCGTCTTTGAACTTGACGCCGGGCCGTTCATCGCGGTCGTCGAGGATCACTTCCACGCCAGCGGCGGTGAGTTCGGCGTAGAGCTTCTCCGCCAACTGCATGCCCGCGCTGTCCGGCGCGACCGTCAGCGGCGTGATGCACACCTGATACGGCGCGACGCTCAACGGCCAGATGACGCCGTCCTTGTCGTTGCATTGCTCAACGACCGCCTGCAACGTGCGCGTGATGCCAATGCCATAGCAGCCCATCACGGAAGGCCGACGCAGGCCGTCCTCGGCGAGGAACGTGGCGTTGAGCTTCTCGCTGTACTTGGTGCCGAGCTTGAAGACGTGGCCCACTTCGATGGCGCGGCGAATCTTCAGCGGCTTGCCGCACTTCACGCACGGCTCGCCGGCGGCAACAGTGCGCAGGTCGCACCATTTCGTGACCTTGATGTCGCGTTCGATGGAGACGTTCCGGAGATGGAAACCGTCTTCGTTCGCGCCGGTGGTCATGTCGTTGGCTCCAGCGAGGCGTTCATCGGCATAGATGCTTACTTCGGCAGGGATATTCACGACCGCGCCGAGCGAACCCGGCTTGGCGCCGAGCACCGGAACGATCTCCTCCACGGTGGCAGGCCGCGCCGCGACTGCGCCCGTCTTCGCCAGGAGCTTGGTCTCGTTCAACTGGTCGTCGCCGCGGATCAGGATGATGATCGGCTTGCTGTCGGCGATGTAAACCAGCGTCTTGATCTGACGGTTTGCGGGCACCTTGTAGGGTTCTTTGCTCAACGCCTCGATCGTCACGACGCCGGGCGTGGCGAACTTCTCCGGCAACGGGCCGACTTCACGAGCCGCCGTCTTGGGAATTCCGCTGGTGGCCTTCTCCACGTTGGCGGCGTACCCGCAGGCCTCGCAGTAGGCGACTTCGTTTTCGCCGGTCTCGGCGGGGACCATGAATTCGTGCGAGTAGTTGCCGCCGATGACGCCGGTATCGGCTTCGACTGGAAACGCCTTGAGGCCGCAGCGGGCGAAGATGCGCGTGTAGGCGTCGTACATCTTCTTGTAGCTGGCCATCGCGCCTTCGTCGGTGGTGTCGAACGAATAGGCGTCCTTCATGATGAACTCCTTGGCGCGCATGAGGCCGAAGCGCGGGCGGATTTCATCGCGGAACTTGACGCTAATCTGGTAGAAGTTCTTCGGGAGTTGCCGGTAGGAATTGATGTCGGCGGCGGCGGTCGTGGTGATGACCTCCTCGGCCGTGGGGCTGAGGAACCAATCGCGGTTGGCAGAGTCCTTGACCTTGAAGAGCACGTCCTTCGCGGTTTCGGCGCGGCCGCTCTGCTCCCAAATCTCCTTCGGCTGGAGCGCAGGCATAAGGACTTCAAGCGCGCCGGCTCGATCCATTTCCTCGCGGACGATTTGCTCGACCTTGCGGAGCGAGCGTAGTCCGAGCGGAAGGAATGTGTAAACGCCGCCCGCGAGCTTACGGATCAGTCCCGCGCGCAGCAGGAGTTTGTGAGAGAGAATCTCCGCATCAGCCGGGGCTTCGCGGAGGGTGGCAACCAATGTTTGTGTCCAACGCATGTGGGGTGAGAGGTTAGAAGTGAGAGGGGCGAGCCGTCAATCTCGCGCGGTCTTGCGTGATGCAGTCAGAATGGCGACGAGTTCGCTTGCTTCGGCTAGGAGTCTCTTCAGCTCGGCGTCTTCTACCGTCACCAGTTCGGCTAGGCATTCCAGCCAAAACAGGGATTCGTCCGCCTCCTCCTCGGCAGTGCCCAGCTTGCTGACAAAGTCGGCTTTGGATTTCGCACGCTGCGCGGCGCGGTAGTTGGCGGCGGCGGACGTGGCCGAGCGAATGAGTTGTCGCCTGATAATAACGAATTCGTCCCCGTGCGGAAGCGTTCGTGTGTAACGAATCACGTCCAACGCAAATCGCTTGGTGCGGGTTTTGAGATCCTGCATGGACAACTTGGTGAGCGCGAGCCAGCTCTCACCTCTCCCTTCTTACCTCACACCTCATTTGACGGTATTGACCAGCGGCGACAGGCCGTGGATGCGCACTTCGAGGCGGTCGCCCGACTGAATCCGTCCGATACCGCTGGGCGTGCCCGTGAGGATCACGTCGCCGGGGAGCAACGTCAGATTCGTAGAGATGAAGCTGACCAACTGGTAGCAGTTGAAAATCATCTGACTCGTATTCGAGTTCTGGCGCAACTGTCCGTTCTGGAAGAGCTGGATGCTCAACTCGTGCGGGTCAATCTTGGTTTCGACGTATGGCCCGAGCGGCGTAAACGTGTCGAAGGATTTACACCGGCACCACTGCCCGTCCGACGCCTGGATGTGGCGGTCACTAATATCCTGCGCGGCTGTGTAGCCGAGGATGTAGCGCGAGGCCGCGGCCGCCGTCACGTTCCGAATGCGGCGACCGATGACGATGGCGAGCTCCGCCTCGAAATCCGTGCGGTGTTGGGGAAAGGGGATTTCGATCTTGCCGCCATCGGGGATGAGCGAGGTGGTGGCCTTGATCCAGAACAGCGGTTCCTTGGGCAGCGGCTTGTTCGTTTCGCGGGCGTGATCGGCGTAATTCAGGCCGACGGCGATGATCTTGCTCGGGCTGACGGGCACGAGTGTACGCACGCCTTTGATGGGCGTGGGCTTCTTGTCGAACGACGGCGAGCCGAAGACATCTCCGCGGAGTTTATACAACTCCCCTTCCACCACCTTCGCGTAGAAGATCTCGTCGCCCTTCTGAAATCGGCCAATGGCAGCCATATTGCGCGGGTTTCCTTAGCAAATTTCGGGGGTCGCCCGCAAGACGAATCTGCCCCGGCGTGCCGCCGCGCTCACTGGCTGACCACCTGGATCTCGGCCCAATACGCCGCTTCCCAGGCCCAGCCGCTGGGTTGATTCACGAGTTCCAGCTTCACCTTCTTTCCGGCAAAACCCGACAAATCCACCGTTTGGGTGAGCCAGTGTCCCTCCGTCGCCGTGGCAGGGCTCACCGGCTTGCGCAAGAGTTCCTGGCCATCCGCGCGCACGATGAGCTCGCAATCGCCCTGTGGATCGTGGCCCACCACGACGTGGATGGAGGACTGCTTGCCTGCCGGCAGCTTGACCGTCCGGCTCAACACACAGCCGGTTTGCCGGTCCAGCGGATGTGTCGCCAGCACATTCTTCTTCCCGTCCCAATCCGGTCGCAGGCCCGGCGACATGTCCTGGCCGCAGTTGGCGATCTTCCAGGCGGGGGCGAACTTCTCCACATCCGCCGCCATGTGCGCCGCGCCGCTGGCCACCTTGATCTTCTTCATCTCGCGCGGCGTGAAGCGGCTGTCCGCAATCGGCCCGGGCGACCAGCTCAACTCCAGCTTGCTGGGCTGCGGCGCGCGGACCGGGAGGACAAAGAACTCCTCACCGCCCTGCTTCTCAATCTTGCCGCCGGACTTCTTGACGATCTCCCGCGCGAGCTTTTCGCACACCGCAACGAGTTGCGGGAAGGTGTAAGCCGTGTGGCTGAACACGCTGGTGCGGTTCAAGTCCTTGGTGAATCGGTCCGGCAGATTCTTGAAGCCCATCGTCGTGAAAAGGACGCCCAGCGAGCTCGATGGATTGCAGTCCGAATCCTGGCCGCCGCGCATGGAGATCACCACCGTCCGGTCTGGATCGCGTTGGCCGTAAAGCAGACCGAGCAGCACGTAGGCGCCGTTGATCTTGCAGTCAATCCCCCCGTTGGACGCTTTCTGGTAGTCCGGGTTCTCGCGATACTTCTTCTGGCACAGCCGCCACGTCTTCTCCCAGTCGGTCGGATCGGCGCGATACCACGCGACCAGGTCACGCGCCATTTCTGCGTATTGGCTCTCGGCGGGAATGGCCTTGAGCGCGGCCTCCACGAGCTTCACTGGATCGCTCTCGAAGAACGCTTCGGCGTACAGCGCGCCCATGAACTGGCCGGCATACAAGCCGTCGCCGTAATTCATCAGCCGGCCGAACTTCTCACCCAGGTCAATTGCCGCCTGCGGCAACCCCGGCGCGATGAGGCCCGAGAAATCCGCCTCGATCTGGTAATCAATGTCGTTCGGGCATTTGTTGAACTGGGGATGGCCGGAGTCCGGCGGGGCAATGCCCTTGCGCAGGTTTTCGCGTCCGGCGTGGTTCGCGCACCAGAGCGGATAGCCGCTGTTGGCGAAATCAATGCCCGCCTGGCGGATGGAAGCGTTGAGACCGTATTGTTCCAGCGTGCGTAGGAACGTCATCTCGACGTAGAGATCATCCTGCGGGAAGGCCTCGTTGATCATCGCGGGCCGCCACTGCGGCAACTTGTCCGCCGGGATGATCGCGTCCCGCCACTTGAACTCCGTGGGCGCGCCCCACGAAACGCCGGCCATCTGGCCGATCCAGCCCGCCTGCATCTTGTCGCGGAACTCCGTGAGCGCAATCCGGCGGGTTTCGGTCGGCTTCTCCGACGCCGCGAGCCGAGGAATGGAGACTTCCGTGCCGATCACGGCAATGAGCAGTGGGACAAACTGTTTCATGCAGTGAATTTGGAGGAAAACCCGCGGGAAGGAAAATGGAAAGATGCCTCGCCGGTGACCTTGTCGAGTGTGAGTCGGGCTGAGTTGCGGAGCGCGGACGGTCCTCGTCCGCAGTGTCCTTGTTGACTTGGCGTGGTGGAAAACTCCGGCGCGCGGCGTTCGGATTCCGCGCTGCGGCTGGGAGACCAGCCGCGGTCCGGGCGCGGGGCTTATTCACCGCCCGGCGGCTTGTCCAGCGTGGGGCGGGTTGCGTTCCACCCTCCGCTGCGCCGCCGAGCAAACTAGCCTCAACTGGAGGGGGACTTCGCCGGCTGGGCAACCCTGCTCTCATAAAGCAGGTCATAGTCGTGCGCGTCTGATAGAACGGATACGTTCCGGAGCATCGGTTCCTGCCGGGCTGCGAGGCGATGTGCTTTTGCCACGGCCTCGCTGAAACGCAGTGCAATCAAGAATTCCGATACGGTCTGAGCAAGACGCTCCTGAATGGGGCGTGCGTCTCGACGTGATGGGCGCACGAATAGACTGCGGATGTGATCCACGCCCACCAACTCGAACGGAGCGATGCTTGGGCTGTCCCAGTTCGAAAGCCAATCCAGTTTCCGAAGGCTGCGGCGGCGGCGGTAGGCAAATGCATCGACCATCCACCCGCCCGTATTGATTGTGAATGCATTCATTTCCAAGTATACGGCTTCCGGACTGAAAGAACCCGAAACCAATCGGAAGAAGGTTGTCAGGTAATTCGACAAGGGCTCGACATTCTCCTCGAAGGACATTTTCCGGACTGGCTCGGAACTCGTCGTTGGGAGTTCGCTGAATTCACCTGCGATGCTATGTGTTGCGTCCGCAAGACTTAGTCCCCTGATCTGTTTGTAAAGCGCTGGCCGGAGTTGCCCGCTGAGATCGTCAAGTTCTCCCTGCAATCGGTTCAACTTCATCTCGGGGCATTGTTCTTCGAGAGCCCGCAGTTGTTTCAGCGGTTGGTCGGGTGTCATGATGTGGCTGCGTGCTTAAGCTTGGCAGTTTCTTCTAAAGCCTAACGGGGCCGTAGCCTATTCACGGCTTGCGGGCTTGTCCAGCGCCATGGAGCGCGGACGGTCCCCGTCCGCAGCGTGGGGCATGTTCCGGAGACGTGGAGGAATCCTACGGCTGGTTCGCGCATCCCGTGCTGCGGCTGTGGGACCAGCCGCGGTCCGGGCGCAGGGCTCATTTACCGTCCGGAGGCTTGTCCAGCAGATCGCCAAACGCGGGGAGCAGGGCATATTTCCGTTCCCAAGGGGTGTACATCAGACCGCGGACGCGTGGGGTTTCGCCGGCCAGCCGCAGCCACGCTTTCACGTCATCGAGCGTGTCGGCGTCGTAGTAGCAGGCCACGAGGGTTTGGTAGCCTTGGGCGGCAAAGAAGCGCAGGCTCTCGGGCCGGGGCGCGCCGCCCCACACGGCGATAGTCAGGTCCTTGGGCAGGTGTTTCCACGAGCCGGTGTAGTCGCCCTCGACGAGGTAGTAGCCGGGTTTGGCGTTGTGGTTGGGGTCAAACATGTCGGACCAGACATAAACCTGCGCGCCGGGCAAGTAGCGGCGGATGGCCGCGGCCTGGCGGGAGACGCAGTCGCCGAGGAGTCGCGCCATGTCGCGTCCCCGGCAGGCGGCGCACGTGCCGCCCATGCGGACTTCGTCCATGTTCAGGAAGACGCGGCGCGGGTGCAGGCGATCGGCGAGGAGGCGGGCCTCGTGCTCGAACATTTCGTAGAGCGCCGGCTCGCCCATGCACACGCTGATCTGCGAGTCGTGAATCATCTGGGAGTGATACCAACTGACGCGGAGACGCTGGCCGTCTTTGATGCGGCTGCCGGGAAGGAGCTTGAGGACGGCGGGAGCGGAATCGCCGCGCCACGGACTGAAGTCCGGGCAGGTGAGGGGAGCGAAATCTATGCCCTCGGCGAAGGTGGTGCTGCCGTCTTCGCTGCGGACGGAGACCGGCGTGCCGGGGCGATGGAGGACGTTGACCGGGCCGGCGTCTTCGATGGTCCAATCGTCGAGCCAAACCTTGCCCGCCTTGCCTTCCCACAGGCCGGCGTAGAGGCGGACTTTGTCGAAGCCGCGGCTGTTGAAGAGAAAGCTGAGCTGCCGCCAGTCGGTGGTGGGTTGTAGACCGAAAGTGCGCGGGGCGAGCTCGCGATCGCCGGCCAGTGCAATGCAACGAAATGCGCTCACCGGTCGCAGGTTCTCGGTCTTGACCCAGACGCTGACGCGATAGCAGCGGTTGGTGGCCACGCGGACTTCTTGCGAGACTCGCCCGTGCCCGTGCGGGTTAGCGGTGAAGTTCTCGAGGCGCATCGAGGCGCGGCCGGAGTGCACCACGTTCGTATCGGCGAAGCTGATTTCTCCCGGTTGGTCGTGAAAGCCGAAGCCTTTGAACTTGTGCCCGGTGAACTCCTCGAAGCCGCCGTTGTTCAGGCGCGAGGTGGTGTCGGGTACAAACCGGGCTTCGTTGCTTTGGACGACGAACGGGGCGTCGGTGACGGGCAAGCCCTCCGCGAGGTTCTTGTCATGCGAGAGAATCCCACCGCCGTAGCCGACGGAGAAGACGGAAGGGATGAGTTCGAGGTGGTTCGTCTCGCAGGCCTGGCGGACGGCTTCGAGTCGGCGGAAGAAGTCGGCGTCGCGTTTGCAGAGGGAATCAAGGCCGAAGGAGACGACCGCGCCGTTGAGCTTGTGCTTGCCGGCGGTTTCCAGCAGGCGGGTAAGCTCAGCTACGTCGGTGTCCGTGCCGAGCCCCCAGCCAAAGACCCAGACGAAGCGATCGGGGAAGCGTTCTGCCGCGTTCGCGCTCAGGAGCGTGAGGGCGGAGATTGAGGCCAGAAGCAGAAGGCGTCTCATGGATTGGAGTTATACAGTCCCGGCGACGGAGCGCAAGGTGCGCTTCGCGCGGAAGAATCGTGGTGGCCCGTCGGGATTATATACTTCACGGAGGCATAGGACCGTATTTGTCCGAGGGGGTGGGC
>CAZWJC010000107.1:0-21595 GCA_964634255.1 uncultured Verrucomicrobiota bacterium
GTCCCGCCACCGCCTGCCGTGCGCACCGTCAGGTCATAAAGACCGAGCAACCGCTGCAGTGGTCCCTGATGGACGGACAGGTGTTGAATGTTGGCGAAGGTCATGGTCATCTCGCGCACGTGAACCAGCCCGGAACGAATCCGCAGGCTGCGGTCCGTGACAATGTACCAGCGCAGTTCATAGTCCAGCCGGGCCATGAGGAAGGTGAACGGGATTTGCATCACAAACGACACCACACCCAGCCACTCCGCAGCATCCACCCAAAACCGCACCCGAGGCGACCAAGTCTGCCCAATGTGCGCCAGGAAAGTCAGGGACACCACAATACCAAACACGGCGGACACCTGTTTGATCCCCCAGCGCAGGAGCAGCAGTCGGTAGAAGTTCTTCGCGGCGCGAAAGACCTGTGCCGATTCGCGTGACCCCGGCGGCAAGGCGGGTTCGGGCGGCACCTTCAGCAGGCGATACAGCCAGGTCCTCATGCGACCGAGTCCTTCTGCGCCGAGTTGTCGCTGGGCTTGGCGAGTGCCTCGCGAATGCCGCGGAGCTCGGCGGCCACCTCCCGTAGCGCGGCCGCAATCTCCTGTGTCGCGTTCGCAGGCAATGCGCCAAAAGAGCCGACGCGTGATTCAACCGCAAGATGAGTTTGGCCGAGTCCGGCTTGATGACCTCGCATGCGGGTGTAGAGAAAATCCCGGACGGCCTCAAACTCGAGCAGGCCTTCGATGGTCATCTCGGCTTTCGCACTGCCGCTGGCCGTCTGGATTTGGATGCGGGCCAGCCCGAGCCAGCGCTCAACCACATTGGAGCTGAGGTGGATGTCTTGAAACCGCGCGTAGCTCAGGACGATTTCCCGGCGGAACAGAATGCCCCAACGCATCGAGATCCCATCCGCATCGAACCGGTAACGCATGGTGTGGTAGCGAAACCAAGCCGGAAGGAGAACAACCGGAAAGAAAGGTCCTGCAAGCAGGCAGCCCAGCGCGTAATAGACCATCAGTCGCGGATGCGGACGCTCAATGGCGAAGATGCGTTGTTCGTCAGTCATCGGGGCATTCATACTCGTAACGGGCTGGCGCGACTCTGAGACAATCGTCCCGTTTCATCCACGGGGCACTCCACCGTTCGTTTGAACCGTCCACACGCGCTGAGATTTACGGTTGGGACAACCGATAGAAAGTGGTGTTTCTACTCCCCGGGAGGGTCACGGTGTTGATGCCGTTGATCAAGGCGGGTGTCTCAGACGTATTCGTCCAGCCACCCGCTGGAGAGACGTCGCCCGCGGTTTGCAGAGCAAAGTTGGTCGCCCAACCCGGCCACGACAGCACTACATCCGGACCCTCTTTACCAATCGTGAGCGTCGGCGGTGGGTTAATGACCACGGTACTGTTCACGAACGTTGCGCTGAGGGTCGCGGCGCCGGCGTCGGACACGTCGCGGGGAATCGGCTGGTCGCCGAAGGTCACGGCAAAGTTACCAACCGCTTCCGGTGCGGTGGTGAAGGTGACTTTGACCACTTCTCGTGTACCCGAACTGAAAGCGTTGCCCGGAGGCAACACCAATGCGATGCCGAGTCTCCCCGCTTCTGTTTGGAGAGTGTTTACGTTCAAGCTGGCACCGCCAGCATCCACTCCCAACGCGGTGCCAACATGCGTGAACCGGGCAGGATCAAACATCAGACTGAAGCCGAGTCCAGCCTCGTTGCCTTGCGCTTCGAGTTTCACCGTCAGCACGCCCTTGCTGCCTTGGACAAACACGACGTCCGTCGCACAAACCTGGGAGCTCTGAGAGCCTCTGTCATTGCGTGGCGAGGGAGCGCCTACCACTTCGGTGGTGGGACCGCCGACGCAGGTAAGAGAATCCAATCCGGCGGCATACCGCCCGGTTTGAACCCAGTCGGTGACCCTGAGACTGCCATCGCCCAAGGTGGCGCGCGGGGCACAATCCGCCCGTCGGAATTCTGCAGCGTTGGTGGGATAGTCCAGTCGTGCGGCATACCGCCCCGCCAACACCCAATCGCTGATGGTGACGGTCCGACTGCCTCCCGGTCGCGGCGAGGTGTCGCCCTCGAATTCTGCTGGCGCAATGGCAACGGCGCCATCCGAATAGACGGCTGGCAGGATGTTACCCAAGACGTCCGAGAGTTCCCGCGGTTTCGGCTGGTCCCCAAAAACAATGGGACTGGACGTGGCACTGGTGAGGATTTGGGCCGTGAAATTCACTTGGGCGATCGTCTGCGTACCGGAGGCAAAGGTTGTGCCAGAGGGAAGCGTGATCCCGATCCAGAGCCGCCCGACCGCAAGCTGGCTGGTATTCAGGAGGAGCGAGCCACCGCGGGCGCCAGCTCCCAGAGTGACGTGGCCATACGCCAGGTGAGCGGGATTGAAGTTCAAGCTGAAGCCCAAGGCGTTTTCGTTGCCGTTAGCCACCAGGATGAGCGGCACGATCACATCTTCGTTCGCTCCGGCGTTGACGTCGAGCGCCTGCACCGTCGCTGGTGGGAAAGAAACCGTGAGCAGGGCATTGCTGCTCGCGACGACCCCGGCGGCGTTAGTGACAACAACCGCGTAGCTGCCCGCCTGGTCGAATTGCACGTTTGTGAGCGCGAGTGTGGACGCGGTGGCACCGTTCAGGTTGGTTCCGGAAAACTGCCACTGGTAACTCAACGGTAAAGAGCCATGCACTCCCACTGCAAAGGTGACCGTCTGACCCAGAAGCGCTGCCTGGCTGGCCGGTTGGTTTGTGATTTGGGGGGGGCGTGGCGACACGAACACACCTGCATCGTCCAATGCCCAGTGGTCGTAGTTGGAGCCGCTATTCATCAACTGACGCCACCGGAACAACGTTCCCGGAGACTTGGCAGCAGCAGGAATCTCCATCGAGCAGAAAGTCCAGTTGGTGTGGGAAGGCGTGTCATAACGTGCCAGCAAATTCCACGCAACGCCGCTGATCGAATACTCAAGGACAACGCCTTTCTGCGGCAAGTCAGCCGTTTCCCATGTGGACGAAGTGCCTCTAGCCAGACGCAGGTAGAACTCGATGACGCCGCCGGCGGTCGTATTCAGAGGGCGTGTGACGGCATACCTTGTACCATTGCCACCAAACCAAAGCGCGTTCGTGCCCGAAACCGCTCCTCCGTAACGCGTGGCCAACACCGTGCCACCAAAGCTGGACCATTGCAGCGTTTCGATCCCCGGCTCAAGGTCGTCAAAAAAGTTCGGTCCCAAGTTGACGACCGCCAAGACTGCGTTGGAACTGTCCATCGAGCCGTAGGCGTTGGTCACCTGTACCCAATAGGTGCCCGCTTGGGATGTTGCGACGTTGCTCAAGACGAGCGAAGCCTTCGTGGCGCCGCTGAGGATTGTGTTGTTGAGAAACCACTGGTATGCCAGCGAGGGTGACCCCGTGGCCGCCGCGCTGAAGGTCGCCACACCGCCGGCAACCACGGTCTTGTTTGTGGGCTGCACGGTAATCGTGGGTGGATATGTCCGAACCGTAAGCGTCGCGTTGGAACTGGTGATGGTTCCAAAGCTATTGCTGACCACTACCGAATAACTCCCTGCGTGGGATGGTTGCACATTAGACAGGGTCAATGCGGTGGTAGTGGCCCCACTGATGTTCGTTCCATTGAGAAGCCATTGGCAGCTCAGTGGCGTTGTGCCGGTGACCGCCGTTGCGAAAGTCGCCGCGTCGCCAGCCCCCACGGTTTGGCCAACCGGTTGTGTGAAAATGCCTGGGGCAAACCCTGTGACACACTTGCCCGCGACGCCCGCGGCATACAGCGCTTGAACTTCGCTCACCGCCAAGGGGCGACTGAACACCGCCACTTCATCTATCCGGCCCAAGAAGCTATTCCCCACCGTATCAGGTCGTGCCCCGATTGCCACAGCCGTCGAAGGAAACTGGAATACCTCCCCGTAGTCCGGGGCAGGAAACGCCACTCCGTCGATGTAGAAAACCACCTTGCTTCCCGACTTTACCACGGCCACATGGTGCCAATTCGTATCCGCAATAGTGGCGACGGGCTTGACAAGACTCACCCCCACCTTTCCCATGAAAGGGCGACTGTCTGCATCAATTCCGAAATTGTACCCTTGGGCACCACAACTGAATAGTTGAGCGGCGCCATCATAGAAGTATGAAAGTATCGAAGCGCTCCCCCGTTGTATCCACGCTTCGATCGTGAAATCTTGCAAGCAGAGATTCGGCGCTGAGCCGACAGTGACGGCATCGCCTTCGCCGTCAAACTGGAAGCTCTGCCCAACGCGGCCCACAGCGTAGGCGACACCCCCGGTGACGGTGCCGCGGTTCCCGCCCGCCTCATCTTCCGCAGCTCCTTCGGCCCGCCACCAACTGATCAAGCCCGCTGGGAGTGCGGCGCATGGGGGCGCCGGACTCACGGTGAGGACGGCGTTGGAACTGGTGACAGTTCCGAAGGCATTGCTCACAACGACAGAATAGTCCCCGCCCTGAACGGGTTGGACGCTGGGCAGGAGCAGTGCGGTGCTGGTAGCGCCACTGATGTTTGTTCCGTTGAAGCGCCATTGGTAACCCAATGGTGTCGTGCCACCGGCCACCACGGTGAAACTTGTCGGATCGCCCGCCCGCACGGATTGGCTGCCCGGCTGGATGAAGATGGCGGGTGGCACACCGGTTACGCACTTGCCGGCACTGCCAGCAGTATACAGAGCTTGGATTTCAACTGCCGTCAACGGGCGACCGTACACGGCCAATTCATCAATCGCCCCCCAGAAGCCGTAACCATAGCCTTCTGGATGAGCCCCGATCACCATGGGGGTTGGAAACTCAAATACTGGAGCGTAAGCCGGCACCGGGTACGCCACCCCATCGATGTAAAACACCACCGTGCCACCAGATTTCGTCACCGCCACGTGATGCCAGTTCGTATCGGTGATGCTTGCCTCCGGCTTGGTAAGGTCGATATTTACCTTACCGAAGAAAGGGCGATTGTCCGCATCCAGGCCGAAGTTGTATCCTCCCGTGCCACAGCATATAAACTGACCAGCTCCCCAAGAAGGACTGACGATGGTGGGACTGGCTCTCTGGATCCACGCCTCAATAGTGAGATCTTGCAGCCAGAGATTGGTTGCACTCCCTAGCTGCAAACAGTCCGCATTCCCATCGAACCATAGCCCTTGCCCAACCCGACCCGCAACATACGTCGTATTCCCCGCAAGCGCGCCATCGTTACCGCCTGTCTCGTCCACCGCCACTCCCTCTGCCCGCCACCAACTGACTAAACCCGCCGGCGGGGCGACGCAATTGGTCTCGGCTGGAACGTTCGTGGTGATGATGCAGTAAGCCGCGGCTGCCCAGGTCGTAAGCCATGCGAACCGGTTGCTGCATGTGAAATCGATGAATTGCATGGGATGTGCCTCGCTGTGTCTCTCCGACGATCTCGTTCGATTGATTTCTTCCTGTACTCCAAAACCTGGTTGGAACGTAGGAGTCGGCCGCGCACACGTCAAACCAATTAATCCCCACAGGCATCGGTATGAGCAGATGCCTGATCTCCCAGCGCGCAGTAGCTCCTAGCCTGCGGATGCGGACGCTCAATGGCGAAGATGCGTTGTTCGTCAGTCATCGGGGCATTCATACTCGTAACGGGCTGGCGCGACTCTGAGACAATCGTCCAGTTACGGCAAGCTTGCAGAATCACACAGACGGGCTGCCTTGGACTTCGGATCTGCCAACGGGAGACAGCTCAGTCGTCGCTCGTCGAGTTGGTGGAGGCCCCACCAGACAGTTGGTGAAAACCACGTCCCCGATCATCGCCAAGTGATCGTGTACGTTCCTTCTGAATAGTCGCGTGTCTTGAGGAGGATTCGTTGTCCCACGGCATCGAATTGCCACGAAGCGCCCTCGGACAATGCAGCCCCGTCCAAGCTGACCACGGCAGGCTTCTGCGCTGAGTGGATGCGAAGGATGTGCGGTTGGTGTTTCCCGGCGAACGCAACCCTCAACGGATTGCCCGCTTCCACTGTCACCGTAGTCTGCTCCGCTTGGGGATGGCTCTCAGGATGGGACACGGTGAAGGCGCTTTGACCGTTCGGGTAGATAAGCCAAGTCATGAATCCCGCGGAATCCTGGTCGCCAAAACCGGTGTAAGGGCGGGTGACTTTCACGGGCAGCACTGCGCCTTCGCGGATGAAGACCGGAAACTCATCCATTGGAAACGTACGCGTGATCTGTGCCGGGCCTTGCAGGACCTTCCGGTCGTCGAACAAGTAACGCCAGCGACCCGCCGGCAGCGACACCGTCCGCGTGAGTTTGTCCTCGTGGATTGGCGCAATTAGTAAGTCATCGCCAAACAAGTAGTGAAACCGCCCTTCTGGCAATGGCCGCATGAGTGGCTGTCCGCCATTGTGGCAGCGAACGACGTGCGAATACATGTAGGGCACGAGTTCGGTGTGCAGCCACGAGAACTTGCGGATGATCTCCAGCTCGGCTGGCGTCCGTTTCCAAAGCCGTCGTTCGCCATGGCCGCCGTTCAGGAACAGCCCACAGAACGCCGAGAACTGCGCCCAGCGGATGTAGATGTTCGGCGCGATTTCGTCGTTCCCCGCAGCCGTGCCAACCTCTGAGCTCACCGGAGACTCGCTTGCTGTTTTCGGCTTCCACGACGAGAGCAGCGCCGCCGAAGCTCCGCCGATGTCCTCAGGATTGCTCCGTCCGTGGTAGCCACCCACGTCGCTGCCGATGACGCAATAGCCGAGCCGTGCGCTGTCCAGTATATCGCGCAGCGCCGCTTCGAGGCCGCGGTCCTGTTCCTTCCACGTGTGCTGGTTGTCGCCGACCCAAGTGACCGTCGCCGCATCCAGCGGCGCGAAACCTTCAGGGTGTATCCAACGCCCGTCCTTCGCGCGGATCAACGTGATGAACTCGGGATTGCGCGTCAGGCCGTGCTGATACTCACCTCGCGCGTAGTGGTCCATGTATTGCCGCGTGGTCAGCCAGCCGGCCTGCGTGTGGTTGAACGGCACGGGCAGCTTCCAAACCGTGCCATGAAACAACGTGTCGCAGCCGTCGAGCTTCCAGCCGTCTACGCCCCAATCCAATACCTGCCGCTGCAGACCGTGCCACCAGGCCATCGCATTCGGGTTCGTGTAATCAATAAAGCCGCCTTTGCCCTTCCACCATTTCAACTCGTAGCCGTCGCCCGCCAGATAGTCCTTCGCCCGCGCCTCGTTGTAGAATTCCGGTGATTCCTTGATGCGTGTGTCTTTGTTGAAGCTGTTTACCATGCACGTCGTCCAGAGGACGACGCGGTAGCCCTTGTCCTGCAAATCGCGGAAGAATTTCGCCGGCTCGGGATAGCGTTGCTCGTCCACCTGGAAATCGTTGTAGCGCTCGCTCCACGGGCTATCGATCAGGATGGTCCGTACTGGCAGATCATACTTCGCGTAGCCCTCAAGCAACTCCTGCACGGCGGACGCCGTGTTCACGTCGTCTTCCCAAAGCCAGCATTCTAGCGCCCACGGTGGCGTCAACGGCACGCGACCGTGGCGGGATGCGTTGAACGGAATCCCCCAGAACGGCAAGACGTAAACGAAGTAGATCAAGGCCGCCACCAAGAGCAATGCAACGACGCCAGCGCGCACTAAGCGGAACAGCCAACCGCGTTTGGGTTTGTTCGGGACGGTTGCCATGGCGCCAGCTCAGCGGCTGGCCAGATTCACCGCCATCCTCCGGATCAGCTCATCGAAGTAATCCGGCACGTTCGGCCCGAAGAACGACATCAATTGCGGCTCGTAACCGCCAAGGTGGTAATAGCGAGCCGGGATGACGTAGCCGATGTAGTCGCCGTTGAAGCTCGTGACGACCCCGCTGCTGCCGCGCGCACGCAGGAAGTCCTTCACCCCCAATGCGAGCTCGCCGCTGAAATCACAGGGCGTGGAAATCCAGACCGAATCGTGAAGTCGAAACAGTTGGAGAAACGTTTGATCGCCGACAGGCAACAGCTTGCTGGCGACCCAAGGACGTAGCCGCACGCCATCGGTAACCCGCACATGCGGCGTTGGCAGCGAGACGTCAAGGCCCAGGATGCCGAACGCGATGGAATTGGTAAGCGAGATGCGAGAAAGCTGTTCCAGCGACTCCTTCGCAAGCGCCTTGCCCATGCGCTCCGCGCCTGCGAAAGCCTTGTCACCGGGCACGGGCGATTGACTGCCAATGCCGCCGGCGAGGAACATGGCCATGCCGCCGGTAGCTTGCTCGGTTGCGCGTTCCCAACAGCCGGGATAATCACCGCTGAATTCCATGTTGCCGCCGCCCAGCACGGTGGCATGGGCCGAGTAACTGCCCAGCACAGCCAGGCGACCTTCGTTTTGCTTGAACACCAGGAGACTGAACTCGGGATCCACTTTCCCCAATTCACCGACCAGCCGATTGCGGATGAACTCCGGGGCGGCGAAGTTGCCGTGGCCGAACGAAGCTGGCTTCAGGTCGGCCACCGCCTCGCGCACGGCCGTGGCAATGCGGTCGGCGAACCAGACACGCGCACCCGGCTGGAAACCACCGGCGAAGGACTCCGCCACGAAACCCTCGCCCCAGGCGCCCAAGCTCGAATGCGTGTGCGTGGCGCTGAGATAGAGCTGCTCGCGTCGCAGCCCCAGTTCTTTTGCCAGCCGCTGCATGGCCAGTTCCGTCACCTCGCGTGGGACGATCAGGGCGTCCGTTCCCACCATCACGCCCAGCGTTTCGCCCACGCGTAGCGCGACGGCCTTCACGTAAACATCGTCGTGAACACCGGTGGCTGGCTTTCCACGCCGATTGCCAAATCCCGCCAGCGGCATCGCACGGAACTGGCCTTTCTCCGGATCATCCTGTGGGGCGTTGATGGTAGGCGTCAGAAGCGCCCGCCCAAAGCCGGCCTTGAGTTCACCGCGCGCGAAGGCATTGGTTACCACGTTTGCTTTGAGTCGGGTAGCCGTCTCAGCATAGTAAGGCGACTTCAGATACGGGCGATAGTCCACGCCGTCCAGACAGGCGAACAGCAAGATCGCGAGCAGCGCAACCAAGACGGCCAGGATGCGCAGGAGTCTTCGAGCAAATCTCTTCACAGAATGGCCTGACGTGATTCTCTGTTTCCAACCAGAGGAAATGCGGAGCTTAGGTCTTCCAGGGAACGTGCTTCAGCGCTTCGGCCTTCTTCTCCAGTTGAAACAGGTGACGGGCGTTGTCATGCAGGATCGGGTCAACGAGTGCCAAGGCATCGTTGAGCGACAACCAGCCTTCCTCGACCAGTTCGGTGAGGGCCTGTGCGATGCCGCGGCGCGCGATGATGGCATGGCCGAGCACGGCTTCAACCGGGATGTAGTCGCCACCGAATGGCAACACCTTGTTGGCGGGCGCCGTCAGGATGTGTTTCTTGAGGTACTCTTTCGCCGCCACCGGGTTGATGATCCACGACCAGCACATGTCCACGTACGCGTTGGACCAGTGCTTCGCGGCCGCGAGCAGCTCCTCGTAATACGGATAGCAGATGTGCATGAACACGAACTTCGCGTCGGGCGCGAGCCGGCACAGCTCGATGGCCGAGCCGGCGTTGGCGCGGAGGCGGGCGAGCGGCATCGAGTTGTGGCCGGCGTAGAATCCCGTATGCAGCTTCACCGGCAGGCTGTGGGCCGTGGCCTTATCCACAGCGGCCCAGAACAAGTGATCCTCCAGTAGCTTTCGCTCCGGCGCGCTCACCGGCTCTTTCTGAAGCACTTTCGTGAAGACCGGCTCGGCCTGTTCCGCCGGGACGCGGGCGTAATCAATGTCCCGGCTGTAGGCGTTCTGTGATTTCACGGCGACCGCGTAGCGTGCGTAGTTCTCGAACCACCATGCGATGACGCGATGCCAGTCCGCCAGCGATTTCACGGTGATCCCGGTCGGCCTGGCAAAACCGCCGATGTTCGGCCCGGCGAACATCCCCACGATGCTGAGGTCCTGCATCAACAAAGTCGGCATGTCTGATTCGTGAAACGACTCACCGCCGAGGCTGTTCACCTGGCAAGACTCGATCTTTGCGAGGTCCTGCAAGATGTGTTGGTAGAAGCCAGCGCGGCGGGTCTTTTCGTAACCGTCTTGCACCTTACGGATCGTCGCACCTGAGATTTCCTCCACGCCGTAGAGCTCGCGGATGGCCAGGCGCGTGGCTTGAGCATAGCCGGTGTTCTTCACCGCCGGCCAATAGGGCGCGAGCAACTTCCACTTGTCGGCGGGCTCGACTTTCGTCGAAAGAAACTGGTCCATGTCGGCCTGCGGCATTCCTGCGACGAGCAGGTCGGAGTTCAGGTAATGGCTGAAGAGCAACGCCCAGTCATCACAAGGCACGCGCGGTCGCGGCGCGCCCTGCAGACGCTCCTTCTCATCGGGCAGATGTTCGTGGGTGTCAATGAGCGGAGACTTGAAAACCGCTTCGCGGATGGCCCTGCGAGTGTCAGGGGAGTGGGGCAACGACTTGCTCCCGCGAGCTGCGGGTTCACCGGCCTGGGTGGGACGCCTTCCCAGCGCGACTATTGCCGCGCCGAGGGTGCCGAGACTGGTCAGTGCGGCTCTGCGTGAGAGGACTCGTTTTGCGGGCATGGCTGAGATTCGACAAACGTGAGTGTGGATGCAATCCAAACCTGGCTTGATCTTGGCCGATGACTATGTCGAAGGACCGGAACTGGTCGAATCAAGTTGTTCTGCGCGAAACTTGAGGCCGTGCTATACGACCAGGGGCGGGCTCAGATAATGATGCGAATGGCGATGATGCCGATGGCGGGGTTTGCGGGTCGCCGGTCGTTGGGAGATGGAAAGGTTCATCATCTGGTCCAGCCGGTCGTGGAAACCCAACGGCTGATGCGGGCTGCGTTGCTCCGGCGCGGAATCATCGCTGCTCAAACGATTGAGCAGCCAGACAACGAGTGCCACGAGATAAACCGGCAGGAGCAGCACACAAGCCCACAACAGCACGGAGCGCAGGACGTCCACCAGTAACGTCGTGTTCGTCATCAGTTCGCCCAACGCGTTCCACAGGCCGGAGATGCTCATGTCCGAACCGTAACGCCCGCGGACGCGTGGTCAAGCGCTCTTTTTTGATGGCGCTTGGTTGCGATGAAAGCGGGGGACCGATGATACAAAGCGGTTGTGTTCCTGTAGTTGAGTCGCAGCCTTCCGGTCCGTAGGCTCGCGGCGAACATGAACACCGAATACAGCGCAAGCCACACAAGCGGCACTTGAAGGAAGAAAGGAAGATCGTGGAATCTCTGCCTGAAACCAACACGCCGCGTCCGCCAAACGGAAGCGACAAGATCTGGAGCATCCTGAGCCATCTCTCCGCTTGGTTCGGCGTTGGGATCCTGTTGCCGTTGGTGGTGTATCTGGCGATGCGGAGAGAATCGGAGTATGTCGCCGCCAACGCCCGCGAGGCGCTGAACTTCCACCTCTCGCTGCTGATCTACACGATCTGCTGCATTCCGCTGATGTTTATCGTGATTGGTTTCTTCCTGCTGATCATGATGGCGATCGGCGCCTTCATCCTCGCCATCGTTGCCGCGGTCAAGGCCACCGACGGCGGATGCTACCGCTATCCGCTGACCATCCGGCTGGTGTGATTTCGACACTTCGACCGTTCACGTCACATCAAGCATGAGTGCCGCCACGATCATCATCATCCGTCGCAAACGGCTGGTGCGGCGATTTCGGGAAACGGGTGCGATTGATCGGGAACATGCGGTCAACCTGGAGGCGTTGGGCGAACGACGTTCGTGGATTTTCAACCAAATGGTCCGGCACAACGTATTCCTGCCGGCCGGGAATGACCGCTATTTTATGGACGAACGGGCAGCGGTGGAATTCCTGCGCCAGCGAAGGTCGCGGGCCTTGTTCATGGCAGGAATCTTCGCGCTGTTGTTCCTACTGCTGTGGCTGCTGGGTTTGTTGAGTTGATGAGACGGTGTTACGACCAACCGCCACTCCGTTTTCAACCGGTCTTCAATCGCCAGGCATGGGCGGGACTGCGGCGATGAGCGGCGGGCGGCCGAATCCAAACAACCACATGAGGCATGCAAAGCCAACCATCTCCGTCAACGTGGCTGCCGAACGTCAGGGAAGCGGCAGTGTCGCCGCCTCAGTTGCATTGATCCAGTAAGCGTTGCCCGGCTCGAAGGTCGTCAGCGTGCTGCCCACCGTGTTGGTGGGATCGTAGAACCTCCAGTCCGCGGTGGTGTAGGCACATACCATGGAGTACTTGCCCTTGATGGCGGCCAGCACATTGGTAACCGGACTGGCGAGGGCGGAATTGTAGCTGACCAGATTCCAGCCGGGAACCAACCGGACCGTCGGGTAAGGCGCTCCCTGAAGCTGCTGCGCGACGATCGAGGAATTGGCGCTGACCATCGTCTGGCCGCCAGCTTTGAGCGTGACATTGCCGCCGGCATGAACGCTGGAACTGTTGGTGATCACGATGTCCTGAGCGGTCGCTTGCAGGAGAACGTCACCAGAGGCAGCCAGCAACGTGCGGTTGAGGCTCAGGTTGGTGGAGCAGAGAATGGAAATGCCGCCCCGGTTGGCGATGAGCTTCGCCCCGTCTGAGAACAATGCTTCCTGAACCGCCTCGATCCGAATGTGCCCATCTTTCAGTTCCGCGCCTTCCCCGGCGCTCGCCATTAACATGCCCTTGGCCACGACCCTGTTGGCCCGGAGACAGAGGCTCGCGCGCGCGCTGACAAATCCGGCGTGGATCACATAGCCCATAGGATAAAGCGGCGCCGTTCCATCCAGAAGCGCGTTCACGGCGCTCGGGTTGGGCTGGTTGGACGCGGTGAAGAAACCGGCAGTCCAGGACGCGGTGGCCGTCACCATGGTCACGCCATCCATATCCACGGTTGAATTGCCGCCAATTAAAAGGCCGCTCGGTTGTACAAAAAAGACGTGGCTGATCACGCCGGCCTCCTGGTTTGAGCTGGTCAAGAGCCCATTGATACTCGAGGCGCCGTTGGTAATGACATTCACCAAGTTGGTTGCACCTTTGGGAACGACCAAACCGACCGCGTTGCCGGTGTAAACGTTGAAGTTGCCGAACGAGTTGAAGGCGGTGCCAGCGATAACCGTTGTCGTGGTCACAGTCGTCGTCCTGCCGTCAATGGACACCGTGGTGCCGGTCAGGCCGGTCGTTGTAATCTGTTGGGCGCCGGCAAAGACGGTGGTGAAGAGCAAGACTGACAAGATTCGCCAGCTTGCGGGCGAACCGGATTCTATCGCGCCCACGCCCTGCTCGTGCGTCATGGAGTGTGCTCGTTTCATGGCAGTTCCAGAGTCGCCCCCTCTGTTGCGTTGATCCAATAGCCGACACCCGGCTCGAAGGTCGTTAGCGTGCTGCCTGCCGAGTTGATGGGATCGTAGAATCCCCAGTCCGATCCCGCATGGGTACAGACCATCGAGTATTTGCCCGCGATGCTGATCAGGACATTGGTGAGGGGGCAGGACAGTGGCGAGTTGTAGCCTACCAGATTCCATCCGGGCGCCAGGCGAATCGTCGCGCCAGGCACTCCCACGACCGATTGCGAGCAGACGAAAGCCGTGTTGGTGATCAGCGTCAGATTGCCGGATTTCATGATGACGCTGCCCCCCGCGCGAACGCTCCCGTTGTCCGAGATGCGAACAGTGTTGCCTCCCACCAACACGACGTTGGCTCCCGCACGGGCTCCGGCGCCACCAGCAAAAAGGACTTCATCTCCTGCCCGCAATTCGACGTTCCCCGTGGCCTCCAGCCGGCTTGCCATTTGCACCATCACGCTTTCGTCGGACTTGAGAAAGATGCCCCCGTTTTTGGCGGAAAGCAGACTGCCCACGCCGACAGCGACATCCTCCACGGATTCGATGTGGATGTTTCCTTCCTTGAGCAGAGGCCCCTCGCCATCGCTCGAAACCAGTTGACCGAGCATGGAGACTTGGCCGGTACGAAGCTGGATACCCTGCTGAGCGCTGATCTTGCCAAGGCACGACACATAGTTATTGGTGCTCACCGTTACATTGCCGTTCAAGAGAGCGGCGACTGCGTCCGGGTTGGGGGTGTTCGTCGTGTCGAAAAAAGCGGCGCGCCATTCAGCCGTCGGCGTTGTGATCTTAAAGTCCCCGGCAGTAATCGAGCCCGATGTGCCCACGATGATGCCTGGGGAAACCAAGTGGGCGCGTCCACCCAAGCCTTCCGTGGTCGAGACGACGAGAGCGCCATTGAAACTCGACAAGGAGGAATTGGTGCCAATCAGATTAATCAGATTGGTCGCCCCTTCCGGAACAATGAGGCGCACGGTGTTCCCGGAATTAACGCTGAACTTACCGAATGCGTTGAACGCGTTGCCGCCAAGGATCGTGGTGGTGGTGACGGTTGTCGTCCTCCCGGTTAGGGTGAGTGTGGTCCCGGTCAGACCGGCTAAGGTGATTTGCTGTGCCCCGGCTTGAACCAAAGTGAGCAGTAACGCGAACAAGACTTGCAGAGCGGCGCATGCCAAACCAAACCGCGGGGGGCGGCCGCGCTGCAATCTGCGAGGGATATGATCGGCGACTGGCTTCACGTTGGCTGTTCGGTTGAGCGGCTATTTCACTGTAAGGCGGTAGAAGAAAGGCCCGTTGCCTGTGGCCGTCGCATCGGCGTGGCGGTTTTGCGGCGGGGTTGCCTCGATGTTATCGACCAGAACGGTCCAGACCATGTCTGGGCCATCGCCTAGACGGGTGGCTCGCTGAAGCAGATATGCCTTCCCGGCAACACTTGACCATTTGATGATCAGACCACCCGTTGGGCTGATCTCAATCTCCCCCACAAGCTTGAGAACGGATTGTGGGTCTTTGGGATCCGTGCCGGCGTAAAGCTCCGCCAGGTCGCTCATGCCGTCCTTGTCCGTGTCGGTGACCGGCACGTTCACCTCCAAGTCCACTCGTTCGAGCACCCCACGGTCGCTTGCCCCAAAGGTGAAGTTCTGCAACGCCCCGCGCGAGGAGAAGGTCACCACAGCTGGGTGCACTTGAAGCGTAACCGGCTGCGTGTAGCTAGCGGCACGTGTGTATGTGACCGCGTTCGTGGCAAGGCCCAGCGTGTTGGTGGTGCTGGAGAATTGCCGCCCGCCCACCACGCGGGTTTCGAATGGGACACGCGCCCGATAGAACGCCCGGCCATTGATCACGGCCCAAGGATTCTCGCAAACGACGCGAACAGTTTCGCCATTTCCGGTGATGTCCCAGGCAATCACTCCATCCACGACGCCCAAGCCGCCTGGTTGTGCTGTGACGCTGCCGTACAGCAGCAGCCCCGGTTCGGGGATGCCTTTGCCCGATGCGAGACAACAACTCAGGAACACCGCTGGAATCGCGACAGGAAGCGGACGCAGGAACAAACCGGCAAGTCCATGCCTGATTTGCATGGTCGCAAACCTACGGCCACAGCAAAGCTGGAAGCAAGATCGAAAAACCCAACAGAGCCGGGCCCTGCCGACTCGAACAACGCGAGCTCGGCCCGACTACTCCTTCGGCTTCTGGTTCTTCGCAAACCACTCGCGGAGCAGCCGCTCGCGGTCAGTGGGTTCGGCGGCGCGTTGGTGGTTATTGCGATCCGGGCCGTGCTCAACGCTCCAGCCGTCCCATTCGCGAAACGCGTGATAGCTCCAGTCCCAACCGTGCACCTCGAAGATTTCGATCAAGTCCTTCAAGTAACGGGCCGCGCTGCCTTCCGGCGCCCAGCGGATGGCACTGAACTCGCCGATGTAGATATGCACGCCGTAAGCCTTCTGGAACTCCACCACGGGCCGCAGCGCCGCCTCCAATTGCGCCTTGTTCCATTCCTTTCCTTCAATTAGACCCGGATACCGATACGCCGGGCCAGCGCTGTGGACTCCCTGGTGCGTGAAAGCGTGCGGCATGTACATGTGAACGCTGTAAACCACATTCGAGATCGGCAACGGCACGAGATCGTTCAAGCCATCCGGGCCGCCCCATGCCGCCGGCTCGACGATGATCGTCCGCTGTGGATCAATCGCGTGAATCGCCCGCGCCGCACGTTCCGCTAGCGCCTGCCAGTCGTCGCAACCTTCCTCCACGAAATCTTCGACCGGCTCGTTCACCAGGTCATAGCCCCAGATCGGTTTCGCGTCCTTGTAACGCGTGGCCATGCGCTGCCAAATCTCGACGAACTTCTTCTGGCACGCCGGGTCGGTGAACAGCCGGTCATCCGATCCCACGTAGCCGCCCGCCGTCGCCTTGCCGCCCGGCGGTGAATGCATGTCCAGCACCACCCGCAGCCCGACCTGCTCGCACACCGGCAAGGCCGCATCCAGCTTCTTCAACTCGCCTTCCAGCCATTGATCGTAGTCGTCCAAAGACGCAGTTTGCGCGCTGTGCCCGGTCCGGACGAGTTGCCAGCGGATGAGGTTGGCGTTCCAATCACGGCCCAACGTGCGCAGCCCATCGGCGTCAATGTTCGGGCTGATCATCGCCCCGCGCAGCCGCGGTTCGTTATGGCCGGTGTAGGGTGGCCCTGAAACCGGCTTGGCCACGCGGACGACCGGCGGCTTGGCGACGGCGATTTTCAAATCATCGAACCACACCTTGCCGGTCACCTGCTCCAAGCCGAGCACCAGCGTGACGGCAGTGGCATCGGCCGGCACGCGCGCGGTGAAGGCCACGCGCCGCCAGTCGAACGTGCCGGTCGCAAGCGGCGCTTGCGGCCAGAGCTTCCGGTCGGGTGTCTCAATGGCGAGCATCATCTTGATGCCGTTCCATGGATTCGGTTTCGCGCTGACGGCGTCGGCCCGCACCATCGCCGAGCCGCGAACCAGGTAGCCGCGCATTTGTTCTGCTGGCAGTGTCAGCGCAACCGAAGAACCAGCCGCTCCCGGCTTGCACTCAATGGCCAGCGCCCGCTCGCTGCGATGCCCGGCTTCAAACGCGGTCGCACCGGCGAACGTCTTCGGCGCGTTGGTGGCCTCAAAGTCGGTTTGGAAATAGACGTGATCGCGCGGGAGCGGCGTTTGCTCGGCGGCCAAGCCGGGCGCGGGCGCAATGTTGGCGAGCGCCAGCGAACCCAACAGAGCGCAAAGCGGTAGATTGCTCAAACGTGATACATTCCGGACAACAACACGTCGTTTCATGCGTGCGGAGAATCTGCATGACCCGGTTCCGGTGCGAAACTCAAATCCGCTGTCGCTGGCCGGCGGTCCGCCGTAGCGCAGAGTGATACTCTGCTGTATCGCGGATTGGCAATCCGCTGGACAGCAAGTGCTGACGGCTGGTTCGCTGCTCGCATGCCTGCCGAATGCCATTCGGCGACACGGCAGATTGCCAATCTACGCTACGGAGTCGGAAGCGACCGCACTCTCCAAGACGATTGCCTGAATCGCCGGGCTGGACGCCGCCGCCGGGCCAGGCGCATACTGCGGCCCAAGGTATGCCGCACCAGCCGGACAACATCTTTGCCGGGACACAGGGAATGAATGACGAAGCAACACAATTGAGCAACCCGTTCTCCACCGGCGGAGGCGGAACTCATTTTGAAAACCAAGTTCAGTCTGCCTTCGTCGTTCTCATGCTAACCGGTGGCACTATCCCGTGCCTGCGTCCTTGGCCCATCAAGAGAATCAAATTGCAGGGGAAGTATGAAGGATACCACACGGATGACTTCATCGCCTTCGTCGAGGAGAGAACGGGCGGATCGAAGGCAAGATTTCTGGCGCAGATCAAACATTCGGTCGCAATTACCGATGGCGACACAACTTTCAGCCGAGTTATCCAAGCGGCGTGGAAGGATTTTCAAAATTCCGAATGTTTTGACCCACGAACGGACGTTATCGCTCTCATCACCGGTCCGTTGAGCGCCCACGACATCGAAAACGCACGGATCATCCTCGAATGGGCAAGGCACTCTGAAGACGCGGCGGAGTTCCTCAAAAAGATCAACCTCGCGAAGTTTAGCAGCAACGAGAAGCGTGAAAAGCTGGATGCCTTTCGCTCCCAACTGAGGAAGGCGAACTCCGGAGAGGATGTGAGCGATGAGCAGTTGTGGAGTTTTCTCAAGAGCTTTCGCCTCCTCGGTTATGACTTGGACATAGAATCTGGCGTCACGCTTTCGCTGTTGCATTCGCACATTGCACAGTTTGACTGCGGCAACACCTCTGGACTTTGGGCTCAAGTTACAAAGCATGTCGCCTCCTCCAACCACAACGCCGGGACGATTACAAACGAAACCATCCCAGACGAAATCAAGGTCGCATTATCGAAACGCGTGTCGGTCGAGCAGATTCCCGAACGGCTGCTCAAAAAGAAAAAGGTCGCGCAAGGGAAATCCGTCTATCCCTCCGGCGATAAGGCGAAGGCACTCATGTATGCAACGCTGCTTGGGTCATGGAGTGACAAATCCGATGGCGACATGGATGCAATCCATAAATTGATTGTGCACCAAAATCGAACGGAATGGATTGAATCATTGCAGGAGGTGTCGTTACTCGCACAGTCTCCCATCACGCAAAAGAACGGCGCGTGGGAGATTTCAGATCGCAAAGAAGCCTTGAAAGTAATTGGCCCGAGGATCTTTGACGAACATTTGGACCGATTTCACAGCGTTGCAGTCGAAGTTTTGCGGGAGCGTGATCCTCGCGTCGAATTGGATGAGAATGAACGACTGACGGCCGACCTGCGGGGCAAACAGTTGAAGCATTCACCTCTCCTGCGTAAGGGATTGGCAGATACGCTGGCGCTTCTGGGAAGCACGCCCAAGGCACTGAAATCGTGCTCACATGGAAAAGCCGCGGTCGTTCCCGTTCTCGCAGTTCGCGAAATTCTAAATGGCGCGGATTGGGTTTTGTGGGCGAGCCTCAACAGCTACTTACCAACTTTAGCTGAAGCAGCGCCGGACGAGTTCTTGGATGCCGTCGAGAGTGCCATTGCTCAGAACCCGTGCCCGTTTGTTCATGTTTTTGCTCAAGAGAAGGCCGGCATAATGGGCCAGAACTACATGACCGGACTTCTATGGGCGCTTGAAACGCTGGCTTGGTCTCCAGATTACCTCCAAAGAGTGACTGTAATCTTGGGCGAGCTTGCGGCGCTTGACCCCGGCGGCAATTGGGCTAATCGACCAGCGAACTCGTTGACAGAAATCTTCCTGCCTTGGTATCCGCAAACGTGTGCTTCAATTCCCAAGCGCAAAGCGGCTATCAAAGCTCTTTTGAAAGAACAGCGTGAAGTCGGATGGAAACTGCTGTTTTCACTTTTGCCGCAGGTTCACAGTTCTTCGTCTGGTTGCCACAAACCTGCTTGGCAGAAGTTCATTCCCGAGGGCTGGTCGGACAAAGTCACCAATGGCGACTACTGGCAACAAGTCACGAACTACTCTGAACTGTTAGTCGAATTAGCCGCCGCAGATTCACACAAATTGGCTGAGTTGGTGAAACATCTCACAAGTCTTCCCAAGCCGTCATTTGAGCGTGTTCTTGACCTGCTGAGCTCAGATGCGATCGCCGCACTGCCGGAGTCTGAATGCCTACCAATCTGGGAGGCACTGATGGATCTCGCCGGGAAACATCGGAAGTATCCCGACGCGGCTTGGGTCATACCGGTAGAGTTGATTGCCAGAGTTGAGGACGCTGCGGCACATCTCGCGCCGAAGAATGCTCACTCGCTCCATCACAGGTTATTCTCGGAGCAAGACTATGAGCTTTTTGACGACACAGAGAACTTCGATGAACAGCAGAAGAAGCTCATCCAAAAGAGACAAGCTGCTGTCCTTGAATTGTTGAAGCTGGATGGTCTTGCGGGATTGTTAGATTTTGCGCGGCAAGTTGCGCATCCCGGAACTGTTGGCCTTGCGCTTGGCAATGTTGAGTGCAAGGAAGCTGACGACGCGTTGCTTCCCAAGTACTTAGGCACTGACGATAAGATTATTCGCGACTTCGCAGGTAACTTTGTGTGGGGCAGGTATCGGTCGCGAGGCTGGCCGTGGGTGGAAGGTTTAATCACCGACAAATGGACAAGTGAGCAGAAGGTTACTCTCTACACACTCTTGCCGTTTGGTTTTGAGACTTGGCGTCGAGCAGAAGCATCGCTTGGGCAGAATTCCGGGAGGTTTTGGCAGACGGTTAACCCACAGCCTTACGGGCCACAGCAACCGCACTTGGTGGAAGCTGTCGAGAGATTCCTGGTGCATGGGCGACCGCTCGCGGCCTTGGTCTGCTTGAATCGTCTAGCTCACGTAAAAGCTGAATTCGCCCCGGAGCTTGCAGTTCAAGCGTTGATGGATGGCTTGAAGGAACTACCAAGCGAATTCAATCACCACGCGATTCTCGAACTGATTCAATGGCTGCAAGACAATCCCAAGACCCTCCCTGGCGATCTTTTCAGGGTCGAGTGGGCGTACCTTCGGTTGTTAGATCATCATTTTGATCGTTCGCCCAAAATTCTAGAAAAGCGTCTAGCTGAAGATTCTGAGTTCTTTTGTGAATTGATCTCGGTCGTATTTCGGTCCGAAAATGAAGAACGAAAGAAAGCTGAGCCCACAGATCTGGAGCAAAAAATCGCGACCAACGCTTACCGGTTGCTTCACAAGTGGCAGCAGCCACCCGGCACCACGCACGGCGCTGTGTTTGATGGCCAAGCATTCTCAAAGTGGCTTGCCGAAGTAGAAACGAAGACCAAGGAGTCTGGTCATTTTCGAATCGCGATGAGTCAGATTGGCCAAGTCCTTGCGCACGCACCGCCCGACCCAGATGGTTTGTGGATTGATCGAGCTGTTGCTGATGCCCTGAACGAGAAAGACGCTGGTGACATGCGTTCCGGTTTTACCACGAAACTGTTCAACCTGCGTGGTGTGCATGAATTCAGCGCGGGGAAAGAGGAATTGCAGATCGCGGAGGGCTACCACAAAAAGGCTGAAGCGCTCGAAGAGAACGGGTATCAGCGATTCGCGACAGCAATGCGCGAACTTGCGAAGGGCTACGAGCGAGACGCTGAACGGGAAGCTCAAAGGAATCCCTACGGTGATTGAGGATTCGCGTTCACAACCCGACATTCGCAGATGAGAGAGAACAGTTGGTTTATGACCCTTGATTCCCGCCCTCCTCGCATTGTCGCGGCGCAGCCGTATCCGCTGTTGTTCGTGACGATCCGCGGCGCGCGTACCCTGTTAGTGGGCATTTCGATCGGCGTATTGGCGATGGCAGTCTCCGTCCACGCCGCAACGCCCGGCGAGGTGCCGCCATTGCCCGTCACCGGCGCCCGCATCGTGAATGTGGCCACGGAAGTCCAGTTGCAGGCGGCTGTGGGTAGTCTCCTGCACGGCGACACCGTTCTGCTGGCGAACGGCGTTTACCAGCTCACGCGCAGCCTTTACGTGAACGGGCGGCACAACGTCACGATCCGCGGCGCGGCCGGCAGCACGAACGTCGTGCTCGTGGGCCGGGGCATGAACAACGCCAGTTACGGCGACGTGCCGTTCGGCATCTGGTCGAACAGCTCGAACACCACGATCGCGCACCTGACGATTCGCGACACGTGGGACAATGAGATCATCTTCAACAGCGGGGCGCAGTCGCCGCGCGTCTATTGCGTCCGGCTGCTGGACTCG
>CAZWJC010000108.1:0-21574 GCA_964634255.1 uncultured Verrucomicrobiota bacterium
AGGCCGGCACCTATGTCCTTCGGTTGACCGCCACCGACGGCGCGTTGAGCACGAGCGATGAAATCAACGTTACGGTCACGCAAGAGTCGCCCGCGAATCCCGTTGGCTTGGTGGTCGAGGCCGAGAGCGGACAACTCTCCGAGCCGATGTTGGTGGGTGCGAACCCCGCTGAAGGCACGTCCTACATCGGCACTTCCGCTCCAGAAGCCGGCGCCGCCAGCTATGGCCTAGACGTCCGCGAGTCCGGGGAATACATCATCTGGGCGCGCGTATCGGCCTCAGAGGACTCGAATAATACCCTCTACGTGTCAGCAGATGGCGGCAACACGAACGTCCTGCGCGCCAATGTGAGCGGAGCCGGCGAAAACACCTGGCATTGGGTTCGCGCCACCGTCAAGACTGGCGCCACCAAGTCCGCCAGCAGCATGCCAAGCGTATTCGCGTTCGGCACCGGTTATCACACCGTAACGATTTTGGGCGGCGACACAGGCGTGCTCGTGGACAAGTTCATTGTAACGAATGATCCGAACTTCACCCCCAGTGAACTCACGGTCGCCCCACCCGCTCCACGAATCTCGAACCTCATCTTCACACCCGACGGCAGTCAAGTAACCTGGAACACGATCCCCGGACTCACCTATCGCTTGGTGTACAAAGAGAACCTCACAGATTCTCAATGGCTGCCGGCCTCGCCCGATGTCGTGGCCTTTGGCAATTCGCTGACGTGGATTGACGAAACGGCGGGTGTCTCCAGTCGCCGCTTCTACTCGGCAGTTGTTGTTCGCTAAACAACCGTTACCTGCCGGTCACGGAACAGTCGGCCGGCAACAACGCCAACGCGCTGACGCTTCTGGACCGGGAATGGTTTCCAAAGACTCCAGCCGCCCCCCCGCTCTCGACCGCTGAGACTGCTCACGCCGGCGACTAACGCCGGGGTGCGTCCAGGTATTCGCGAATCGTTCGCGCCAACGTAGAACTGGAGTAGGGCTTCTGCAGAAAGCGGCCTTCGAAGCGACGGACTGCTTCACTTCCCAGATCGTCCAAGCCGTAGCCGCTGGTGAAGACAACTTTCAAGCCGGACTTCTGCGCCAACAACTGCTCCGCGAGCTGCAACCCGGTCATTCCTTCCGGCAAGATCATATCCGTCAACAGAAGCTGGAACTCGCCCCCACGTTCGTTCCACAGTCTGAGCGCCTCGACGCCCGACGCCACGGCCGTGGTTTGGTAGCCAAATCCCTGGAGCAGCTCGACCGCCATCTCACGCAAGATGGGCTCATCTTCCACAACCAATATCGCCTCCTGACCACCCCGGGTCGGGCCGGTGGGGGTTGATTCTGCTGGTGCGATTCTCGCCGGTGTGGGTTGAGCAATGGCGGGAAGAAAAACGCTGAAGGTGGTTCCACGTCCCACCGTGCTGGTAACCTCGACCCAGCCCTCGTGTTGCTGGACGATACCGTAGATCGTCGCCAGCCCCAGACCCGTGCCCTTGCCCGGTTCTTTCGTGGTGAAAAAGGGTTCAAAGATGCGAGCCATCGTGGCCGCGTCCATCCCACAGCCGGTGTCCGAGACGCGGAGGCACAAGAAACGCCCCGGCCGGCCCTGTGGATGCGCTGCAACCTCTGCCTCGTCCAAGTCCACTGGAGTAATCTGAATCACCAACTGCCCCCCCTGGGGCATGGCGTCGCGGGCATTCACGGCCAGATTCATCAACACCTGTTCCATCATGCCCGAGTCCGCATGGATGAGGGGCAGGCCGGTGGGCGCTTCGAACCGCAAGGCCACGGTTTCTCCGAGCAGCCGTTGAAGCAACTTGGCGAGATTGCTGACGACCTCGCGCAGGTCCAGCGGCTTGGGCTGCATCAGATTCTTGCGGCTGAACATGAGCAACTGGCGCGTCAAACCCGCCGCGCGCTCCGCTGCGCCGTAAACCGCTTGTGAGGACTCGATCAGCTTCGGCGGCAAGTCCGGCTTGGACATGAACATGCCGGCATGGCCTTGAATGATGGTCAGCAGATTATTGAAATCATGCGCGACCCCGGCGGCGAGTTGGCCGACACATTCCATCTTCTGCGATTGCCGCAACTGCGCCTCCAGGCTCAGGCGATCGGTGATGTCTTCCGCATAGCAATGCACCACCGGTGGCTGCGTCACGGGATGGAACGACCAGGAGAACGTGCGACCGTCCACCTTCGTTTCGTGCCGCAGCCGGCTTTGCCGCGTCTCCAGGCAGTTCCGCACGATCTCTTGCACATCGGGCGGCAAGACCTCGCTGGGATGGCTGCGTCCCACCGCCGAGGCCAGGCGCAACGCCGCCTCGTTGAAGTAGGTTATCGAACCGTCGGGTGCGAACTCGAGCGCGGGATTCGGATTGAACTGGGCGAAGTCCGCCAGCTTCTGCAATTCCATTTCCGCCCGCTTGCGCTCGATGGCCACGGTCAGCAGAGTGGCCACGGCGATAAGAAAATGCACTTCGTCCTCTGTGAACTCGCGCGATTTGGTGGTAAAGGCGCCCAGCACGCCGTACGGCCCCGTGTGCAACGTGATCGCCACACTCATGCCACTGACTGCCCCATGATCACGCAGCAACGCCGGCACGGAAAAACGCCGCTCCGTGCGCAGATCAGCGACCACCACCGGTTCGCCCTTCCCCAGCGTCTGGCCCGTCAGGGAGTTCAGAGACACGGACTCGATCGCCTCGCCCACACACCCGTACTTCCACCCGTGCCCTGCGCGCAACCGAAGATCCGCACCCTCAGCCGTCAGTTCCAAGACGCTGCTGAATTCAACTTCGAGCGTCTCCGCGACGAACAACGCGACGTGTTCGAGCAGCTCCTGGAAATCGGCAGTAACCAGCGCCAGTTGACCGAGCGCCGCCACAGCCGTTTGCTGCTGCGCCCGGGCCGCGTGTCGCCGTTCCACTTGCTGCCGTTGAGTGATTTGCTGCTCGACCGCCTCCGCCATGCGGTCGAACGACCGGGCAAGCTGCCCCAGTTCGGTCGTCTCCCCTGCCAAACCTGTGCGTGTGTGAAACTCCCCTTGGCTGAGACGCTGCGTAGCGTCGAGCAGGGCGCGAAGCTGCCGGAGCACGAAGCGCTCGCCGCCAAACCAAGCCGCCGCCAAGGCGAGCAAGCCGATGGCAAATCCTTGCCACGGCGCTCCGGAGAAAGGGAGGACGATTAACGCCGGCAACATGGCCACAAACACTGTGGCCACCAACCGGAAGCGCAGACTGGAGATCACTCGCTTCAAATTCAGCCCGACAGCATGATAGCCTCAACACCCGCGCCGGATAAAGAGAAGTTTGTCGCTGCCGGCATCCTTGTAGCCATCCCCGTCCGCCCTTCTTTGACGGGCCCGGTCTGCCGAGCCTCCATCAGAAACACTATTCTTGTCCCAACGGTCGGCGGGAGCCGTCACGCTGTCACGAGCGTTCCCACTTTCTGCCCCATCACCACACGCCGGAGGTTGTGTTCCTTGAACAGGTCGAAAACGATGATTGGCATCTTGTTGTCTGAGCAAAGCGAGAACGCCGTCGAGTCCATCACCTTGAGCTGCTTTTGCAGGGCGTCGAGGTAGGTAATGCGGTCAAACCGCTTCGCCTTCGGATTCTTCATCGGATCGCTATCGTAGATGCCGTCCACCTTGGTTGCCTTGAGAATGACCTCCGCGCCGATTTCGTTCGCGCGCAGGGCGGCCGCGGTGTCGGTGGAGAAGAACGGGTTGCCTGTGCCGCCGCCGAAGATGACCACGCGCCCCTTTTCGAGATGGCGCACCGCGCGGCGGCGAATGAACGGCTCGGCGATCTGATGCATGGTGATCGCACTTTGGACACGCGTGGGCACGCCCAGTTTCTCGAGCGCATCCTGCAGGGCGAGCGAGTTGATCACCGTGGCCAGCATGCCCATGTAATCGCCAGTGGCCCGCTCAATGCCTTTCTCGCTTCCGGCGAGACCGCGGAAGATGTTGCCGCCGCCGATGACGATGACGACCTGCACCCCCAAGTCGCGCACCTCGCGCACCTGCTTCGCCATGAGTTGGAGGGCGGCGGGATGGATCCCCGCGCCGTGTTCGCCACCGAGGGCCTCACCGCTGAGCTTGAGCAGAATCCGACGGTATTTTGGATGCGCGCTGGTCTTCATAGTTGCATTAAAGCGAAACAACCGACACCGCGACGCCTTGTACCAGTCGGCAAGCGGTTGGTCAAATCAAACACTCGCGGCGCGTGCGGATGCGAGTGCGGCAGTGGTCACCCCGAACGGATTCCCCGCACAAACCTGAGAAATCGGACCGCGAACAGTCCCCTGTCCGCAGCACGGGAAATCCACCGGATGGGTGCGACCCCCGCCGGGATTGGCAGATTTGACCGCTGCGCCCGGGGACCGGGCGCGCTCCGCCTGAGCGCCACTCCCGTTCACACCCACTCAGGGCAATCACGCGCCGCCTCCCACAATTCTCTCATGTCGCAGTTTCACCCCACACGGGAGACCCCGCGAAGGCCTGGGACTGTCATCACCGTCCGGTCGCGTGATGCGTTTCCACCCAGCGGGCGAAGAGCCAGAGGAGGTCGGAAAGCCGGTTCAGATACACGATGATCTCCGGGTTGGCGAGTTCGCCGGCTTCCTGAATGCCGCACACGCGCCGCTCCGCACGACGGCAAATCGTGCGCGCCAGATCCAGCGAAGCGGACGTCTGGGAGTCGCCGGGAGTCGCCCACCCTTTGAAGGAGACGCTTTGGGCTTCCACCTCTGCGACCAGTCGATCGAGCTTTGCAGTCATTTCCGGCGTCACGACGCGAAAGCCATCTTTGCCGAAGCGGGCGAGGTCCTCGGGCGCGGTGGCGAGTTCGCCCATGAGCTGCACGAGGTCCTTTTGGATCGGCTCGAGGCTGTCGCGCAAGAACGCCTGTTCCGCTGCGGCGCGGGCCAGGCCGAGCGCGGCGTTCAACTCATCCACGCAGCCGTAAGCCTCCACGCGTGGATGGCACTTCGAGACGCGCCGGCCATACATCAAACTCGTCAAGCCCGCGTCGCCGCCTTTGGTGACTATGCTCATAAGCGGCGCAGAGAATCGGTGGGAACACGGCGAAAGTCAAAGCGGCGTTGCACTCACAAAGCAGCCAGCTTCCGGATTCGGCGCGAACTGTACAGAAAAAGAGACCGGACTCGCGTCCGGTCTCGTGTAGGTTCAATTCAGTTCTCGGGCAGATTTAGTTGCTTCCCGCGCGATAGAACTTAGCGCCCGCGGCGCCCGTCGGAATCGTGTAGGGGCTGGAAGCACCCGCCACGATTTCGTAAGTGCCATCGACCGTGCTGGAAGCGCGGAGGACGCCGGTGTAGGTAATCTTCCAGGCTGCACCGTCTTTGCCCACGCTAAGGGTCGGCGCCACCGGAGAACGGGTGATGTAGGCCTTGAGACCACCATTGGCAACATCGTTCACCAGCGTGCGGTCGCCCGTAGCCATGTTGTAGGTGAACCATTCACAGTTGGCGTCGCCGGTGCCGTTTTCCCAAGCGAGGCGGAACGGATAGACACCAGCTTGAGGCACGATGACTGGGAAGCCCACGTCCGATGCACCCTTGCCGCCCTGGTATTCGCCGCACTTCACGCTGCCATCGTCGCCGATACTCAGGACGAGCGGACTAGTGGCGTCGGTGGTCGCAGTGTTGATCAGGTTCATCCCGTCGGAGTACTTCACGAAGAGGCACGGAATCGTGATCGAGGGGTCGGAACCGCCCATGATGCCCGGGTCATAGGACGCGTTGGCTGCACTGTTGGCGATAATCACGGCCACCGCTCCGGCATCCTGAGCGAGCTTGCACTTCACGATGAAGCCGTACGTGCCGCGCTGAATGATCGCAATCTTGCCGACCATAGCGGCGGCATTGTTGAGCGGGGTGGTGCCATCCGTGCCGATCAAAGGATCAGCCTCCACGGCCTGCGCAACGATCGAGGTGGTCGGCAACGGCCCGCCAAAGGCGACGCCATCGAATCCGTTCATGCTCGCCATAGCCGGCAAATCTCCGGCGATGCTGGCTGGCGCAACCACGGAGAGCATGCTCTTCCGTGTTTGGGATTCCGCACTGGTCACGCGGAAGCCGTCGTCGCTGCTCACAGCCATGTAATAGACGCCCGCAGTTGGGAACTCCAAGTAGGTCTTAAACTCGGCTGCGTTGTAGTTCATCGGCTGCGTATTGATGGCGGCGATGGTCGCAGTATCGAGGCCAGGCAGTCCGGGGAACGTGGCATCCGTCGAGTTGAAGTTACCGGCTGCGCCCACGATGCCGCTTTCGCTCTGCGCGAAGTTCACGACCGCGTCCACACCCTGCATCCAGGTGTACCCGCTGTTCGTCATCATACTCGTGTCGGCCAGGTTCATGGCATAGAAGCCCTCCAAACCTTGGTTTGCCATTTGGATGGTATTCTTCCACCCGTTGCTGATGTTCGTATTGGCGGCCTGGAACACCTTCATGCGGTAACCGGGGTTGCTGCCAGAGCCAGGAGCAGTCCAGAGGTTCAGGGGCAACGTGGCGAAGTTAACTACGCTAAAGGTCCAAGCGTTGCTGTGGGCGACGCCGGCCGAGTCACTCCAAACCAAGGCCGCCGTGTTGAGCCCACCTTTGAACAAAGCCGTACTGGCGGCGTTGGTCGTGTTGGCCGTCAGCATGACGGTCGTGGCAGCACCGGACTTGACGATGACCGGTGATGGAGCTTGAGCACCGTTGAGGTAGAGCTTGATCGAGCCACCATTCACCGTCGTCCCAGCGTCCATCAGAATGCCACCGCAGTTGGTGGGCCAGACTCCAGTGGAGCCGGCATAGGGCTGGACAATTTGCACATACGCTGGCACCACAGCACCAGTGTAATAGGCCTTAACGCCCGAGAGATTTGTCGCAGAAGTATCGCCGACTAGGTATTTCACCCCATCCTTGACCGCAATCCATTCGAGGTTGGCGCCGTTGCCGGCCTCGCCATTCCCATTTTCCCAGACCAAACGCACCGGGTAGATGCCCGCCGCAGCCACGACGAAGGTAAACGAGACATCGCTCGAACCTTTGCCGCCGTTGTATTCGCCGAGTTTCAGGGCGAACCAATCGTCGGCGTTTTTGCCTTCGGTGACGAGGAAACCGTCGTCGCTGTTGACGATCATCTGGTAGGCCCCTGGGGCCGCGAATTCCAAGTAGGTCGTCACTTTCAAGGCCGTGCTGCCGTTCAAGCCGTTGCCACCGGGGATGCCCGGGAACAAGCTGTCCGGATAGCCGTTACCGTTGTTGAAGTTGCCGGCATCGCCGCCGCCAGCGCTGGCGGGCGTGATGTTGAAATTCAGCGGGCCAGCGATGGCCGTGGGCGTCTTGATGGCCGCTTCGTTCGCACCGTGGTAGCCGAGCAACTGCTCAAGCGTGTAGATCGTGGTGTTCGGCTGCTCGCCCGACTGCCAAGGCAACACCATGAAACCAGGCTTGGTCTTGTCCACGCCGGTAACCGCATCTTCCGCAGGAATGGTCACGTAGTTGACAACCGTTGCGGTTCCGATTGCCTGCAGCGTCTGATCGAGGCTGGTCTTGAAAGTGACTTTCACTTCGTTGGCAGAGGCAGACGGGAGATAGGCCGCCTGATTGTAGGTGATGGTCGTTGTGCCACCCACCTTGTTGGTCGTCACGGCGCTCGTCACATCCGTGCCGTTCCAGAGCACTTGGGTGACACTGGTCAGCAAGCTCGGCGCGTAGTCATCAAGCTTCACGGTCCAGCCCTTCAAGTCGGGGTTGATCGTGCAACTGGTGAGCAGCGGCTCGATACCGGGGACGGTCTCAAGCTGGATGTTGTCGAATTGCACGTACTGGTTGTTGCCACCCGTGCGGCCAGCGAGGATGAGGCGACCCTTGTGAATGCTATACGTGGCCAACTGATATCCGTTCAGAATCTTGCGGCCTTTCCACGTCACATAGACCTTGTTGTCCGCGGTTTTCTCCACCACCAGCTTGCACCACTCCAGATGCGTGTAGCTGGCGCCGCCATCGTTGAGCCACGCACCGGTCTGGAGCGAGTTGGTGTTGGCGCAGGCGCCATTCCACTCGGTCAAACCCACCTGCGCGAGGGTCTTATCATCGACCCGCACGGTAAGGCCTTCCCGGTCCCGGTTGTCCGAGGTGTCCGGTAACCAGTTGCCCTGCCAGGCGTCAAACGAGATGGCAACACCGGTCTTGCTGCCGTTCTCGGGCAAGCCGGAGCCAGCCGGGCTCTGAGCCGTGGCGAGATCATCGCCACCAGCAAAGCCGAACACGATGCCCCGACCGGTTCCGGGATCAATGTTGTTCACGACGTTCGTCAAGGCCGGATCGCCCTCACGCACATAGCTCACACTGAAACCGTCCGCCGGGTGCTCATCACCGTTGCCCGCTCGCACATCCATCGTCAACTTGAAGGCTTTGACGGGCGCACCGTTGTCAATGTCCGGAAAGACGACTGCTAGGTTTCGGCTGTCGAGAGCTGGAGTGAGTTGCAGGAACCCGTTCGTGCTCGTATCGCCGCCGTTGCCTTCGGAGTATTGTTTATAGGTTTCTGTCGTGATACTGGTGACATCCCCGGCGTAGATCAGGTTGGTTTCCCCTCCGGATCCGTTGGTCCAGTCGTTGAAGTCCCAAAAGGCAACGCCGGCACGGGCGTTGGTACAAAGGGCCGCGGCCATCGCCGTGCCGAACATTAGATTGAGAAGTCGCTTGCTTCTACTCATACGTGTTTACCTTCCTATTCTCTCTGAGTGGTTTGGTTTTGGTTGGATTCCGCTTTGACACCCACGACGTTTGCATCGTTGGCGTCAAGGCGGGCTGCTGCTGCACCTTGAATCGCGTGGTATTCGAGTTCGGCGAGGTTGGGTCACCCGCCTTCCAGCTCCGGCCTGCGCAGGAACCCACATTCCAAGCCCGGCCTAAACCGTGACTGGGAATCGCAGGCATCCTGCCGGCACGCCATTGCCGGGGTCGCTCAAGCGCACATGTTGAACAGATAGGAGTCTCCTGCATGGGAGGACGCTTCACTGGTTCTTGTTTGATTCTTGGGCTGCTTCGCGATGAGTTTCTCGCTCCCTCCCCCCGATTGCAACAAGAAAGATGACGCACCGGTTGGATTCTTGTAACTATCCGAAGCGCCCAGCGCCTGGTTGTCTCCGCGACTGACGTCTCACCAAAGGCAACCTCAGCCCGTCCAAAGGCAATGCTCTCAACCGGCGGCGCCGGCATGACGCAAACCAACCTTGGATTGCCAAAGAAAAGCTCCCGCCGCTCACACAGAACGGCGGGAGGTGAAGAAAAGTTCGGAGCTCCGCTTAGCGACCCGACCACCGACCGCGAGCGCTGAGCCAGAATCCAACGAGACCGGCCACGCCAACCAACACGGCGGAGCTGGGTTCCGGCACCGCACTCCAGTCAAGCGTGTTGATCCCCGAGACGCCCCCGCCCGCGTTCACGTTGATACCAGCGTAGAGTGCCGATGGCGCGCTACCCAAGTTTATCGTCGGCGTCGAGCCGCCCCAAAGGACGCCCAAAGTGTCCGCGAGCGAACCGCTCACCAGAGCGGCCGTGCCGCTGGGCTGGATCGTCAGCGTGATGTCCGCCGTCAGGCGCTGGGCTTGTCCCACGCCGCCGGCACCGCCCAAGTTACCTTGGAACAGCAGCGTTGAGGAACCGCCCAATGCATTGACTTGAATGATGTCGGCATTGTTGGCCGAGCCGTTGACCATCACCAACTGGAGGGCCCGCGCATGCGCGGAATCGGTAAACTCCGCCCGGAAAGTGGTGCCGTTGGAGATCACGCCGTCCAAGCGGAAGGTGAAGGTATCTCCGAGAATCCAACTGCCGGGATGCACGGTGAAGGGCGTGTCGAGTCGCCCGTAACTGGACCCTGAGGCCGGGTTGTCCGTGATGCTTCCCGGAGCCGTCGTGAGCAGGGTCGGCGCGGAAGCCCCGGCGTATGCGACCCAGCTCGATGAACTGCTGCCTAGGAAGTCGAAAGTCTCCGCCGAAGCAGTCGCGAGGGTGATCCCCACGACTGCGCTCAGCAGGAGAAACGTTTTTGAGTTCATAGCGTTGCGTTGATACTTGCGCGCTGATGCCAACACGTCAATCCCGCTTTAACGCGAGCGGAAGAACTGGCTCGAAGCCTGGTTGACCGGCATCACAAGGGGCGGCTGCCCGAAGACATCTGTCCAAGGCCCGTTCACCTTGTCCGCCTGCTGCAAGGTGCCCGTGTAATCCACCACCACGCTATTGCCATTCGCTTGGAGCGTCACAGCCGGCGGCATCGCCAAGCCGTAGTAGGCCTTGAGGGCCGGGCCGTTCGTGGCCGTGCCATCGTTGATCAGCACCCGGCTGCCGCCCACATAGGAGAACCACTCACAAGCACCGCCGCCGCCGCCTTGGAACCAAACGAGGCGCAGCGGATAGACGCCGGCGGCAGGCACCGTGACATTGAAGAGCACATCGCCGGCCCCCTTGTTGTAGTCTGCCTGCCCCAGCAGGGCGCTGTCAGCAGGAATGTTTACAAGCTCTTCCGGAGTGAGCGTCACGTTGACGCTGGTGTTGTTGGTGAGCGCCATCGCAAGGGCATCGCCGTCGGAACGTTTGATCGTCACCAGCGGGATATCCTGGATGGGAGTCACATCCAGCGTCGTGGGGAACCACCCTTCAGCGGCGTTCACCACCGGGCGATCCTGTACCAGGACCACCGCGAGAGCGCCAGCGGCGGCTGCGTTCTGCACCTTCACACGTTCGTTGCACGTGCCTCGGTAGATTAGCGCGATCTTGCCCGCCAGCGATGGGGCATTGGTCAAGAAGCAACCTTCCAGCGGGTTGCTACTGCCGTTACCAGTCCCCAACCCCAGGGCCAGTTCGCCGCTGATCGCATTGGTCAAAAGCCGGGAGGCGAACGAGCTCATGGCCGTGGCCTTTACTCCAGCCAAATCCGTGGGGCTGTTAACCACCAGCGCACCCAGGTTAGGAGAGGCGGCCCAGCCACGCGTGACCCGGAAGCCGTCATCGCTATTCACCCCCATGACATAGGTTCCGTTGGTGGGAAACTCGACATAACTGAGGATCTCAGCGGCAAAGCTGTTGGTTTTTTGATTGGGATTGCCGAAGCCGGGAATGCCCGGCACCAGCCAATCCTTGTAGCCATTGCCGTTGTTGAAATTGCCCGAGTTTGCAGGCGAGGCCAGGTTGAAGTTGATGACGCTGTTTGTCCGATCCGTACCGGCGCGCACAAAGTAACCGCTCACCGTCCCGGCAAGATTCGCGACGTTATTGTTCGTCCAGACTCCCGCAAGCAACTGCTCGGCAACTTGCGCGCGGGTCGGCAGGGTGGTCGTGCCCGGCGTATCCGCTTGGAAGACGCGCATAAGGAGACCCCGTTTGGATTCGTCCCCCGCCCCAACCGGCATTCCTCCCCACACTGTGCCGTTGTAGGCGCGGCTGTAGTAGGTCCAGTTCATGGAGTAGGTTCGACCCGCCATATCCTGGTAGGTGAATATGGCCGGGGCATACAGCCCGGAGGGCAAGGCGTTCGTGCCGCGGCGGACTACTGTGGTAACCCCAGCCCCGGGCTGGACATAATCCAGCGGCTGGGCCACACCATCAATCGTCAGGCTCAGCGTCGCCGGATTCAGCGCGCTGTTTCCGTCCTTCAAGTTGATCGTCACGTCCCCGCCCCGATCCACCGTCATCACTTGCAGTCCGTCCGGCGCGAGATTGTACGGCAGGCCAGGGTTCATGGAGGTCACATACGGTCCCGAAGCGGAGCTATCCTGATAAACCTTGATAGCACCAGGCGTGTTCGTGTCGCCCATAATCGTGCGTGCCACCGAACCGTTCGGCAGGAACTGGTAGATCGTGGCCTCGACGTTCACGCCGCCGGAGCGGTTGAAGTAGAGCAGCCGGATGGGATAGGCCCCTGGCGCGGGGATGTTGAATACACAGTGGGAATCATTGCCCTGCGGGCCAAACCCCGTGCCGGTGTAATTACCGCGGGTGCCCGCCCACCCGAGAATCGTGCCGACCTGTGCCTGCGGATTCCCGAAAGGTACGGTCAATTTGAAACCATCATCGCTGTTGACGGTGATAGCGTACAAACCGGCCTTCTCGAACTCGGCGTAACCAGTGAAGATGAGTGCGCAGTCGTTGCTGTTGTAACCGCCGCCCTTGTTCTTGATGCCAAAGAGGCTGAAGGGATAGTTGTAGCGGTAGCGCCCGTTGGCCGCGTCGGTGTCGTACCCCGTCGCGCCCGGGATGTGGTTGTAACCGTCGGCAAAGTCAATCACGTCATTGTGCACGAAGTATTGCTTGCCAACCGCGGCACTCATATCGGCGAAGTTCGTGCCGCGGAGTCCGAGGAACATCTCCTCCGCCAATTGAACACTGCTGATATCCGTCGTGTAACTCTGATAGACATACACTCTGAATCCCGGTTTGGTGTGGTCCACCGAAGCGAGGGGCACGGCACTGCTGGCAGGGATATCCACCGTTACACCTGGATTGTTGTTCCAATAAGGCGTGAGGTTCATCACCGTGAACGGCCAAGTATAGGCATAACTTGAGCCGGAATTGTCCGAGAAGGCCAGCACGGCGGTGTGCGCACCGGGGAGCCAGCCCACGGCGCCGATATCCTGCACAACGCGGGTCACGCCGGCACTGGGCTTGGTGACTGTCACCGGGCGCCCGACGCCATCCACTGTCAGGGTGAGGGTCGCGGTGTTCACTGTCTTGTTACCCGGACCATCGGTCAACTCGACCACGACCGGCTGCCAGTAAGCCGTTTCTTGGTGGTTGTGCGGCGGGTTGGCAAAGCTGACGTACGGCGCAGTGACATCGCCTGCGGTAAGGGTCTGGTAAGCCTTGATGGAAAGCGGATCGTTCAGCGCATTGACCGGCAGTTTGTTCACCGTGCCATCGGGCATGGTCCGGTAAACGGAGAGCTCGATGCCGCCGTCCGTGCCACCGTTCTCATAAACGATGCGGAACGGATACGCACCCGCAGCCGGCACGTAGATCGATGCATAGGAACCCGCGATCTGCGCACCGGAATTGCCCTGGCCACGACCGACGTTATCTTCGGCCAATACCAGCCCCAGCTTCCCAAAGGGGCTGCCCGTTGGCAGCAACACCTTGCAGCCATCGTCGGAGTTCGCATGGATGATGTAGTAGCCCGGCGCAGGAAAGACCAGCCAGGCGCCGATGTCCATGGCGCTGCTCTCGCAACGATTCGCCGCAACGTTGAAGCGGAAGGCTTCCAGACCCGTGGCTGTCCACCAACCGTTGTAACCGATACTTTGGAAGGCGTCCGTCAGGAGAACGCTATAGCCGTATTCACCCAAGCTCGCCGTGGCGCTGCTGGAGTAGCGCAGGTCGAGGACGCCATCTCCCTCGCTGCCGTTGTTGTTCTGTCCCCACTGGAAAAACCCGCTGCCGAGCGTGCCAGCTTGGTCTGCCACGTTCGGCCCCTTCAATCCCTGCAACTGCATTTCCGTCCAGGAGAGATGATTCGGATTGTCATGCGGGCTCTGCCAAGTCTTGATGCGAAAACCAGGTTTAGTCGTATCCACGGAAGCCACTGGCGCCATGTTCGCCGCGGGAAGCGTAACCGTGTTCGTCGGTTGCACGTTGACAACGGTAAATGGCCACTCGTAAGAGTAGCTGTAGCCCGCGTTGTCCGCAAAGGTCAGCAGGTTGGTATGGCGACCCACTGTCCAGAGGTTTGTGCCCATCTGACTGAGAATGCGGGTGGTCCCCGCCTCAAGCGCACTGATGGTGAACGTCTGGCTGTTGCCATCCACCGCCAGCGCGATCGTATCAGGCTTGACGGTGCGGGAGCCGGTGCCATCACCCAAGTCCACTTGGATGGGTTGCCAAAACGTCACGTTCTGCCCGTCGCGCACGGGATTGGCGCGCTTGATGTACGCACCCAAAGAGGCCGCAGGTAGGGCCTCAGCGTAGGCCAACACGGAGGCCGGATTCGCAACGTCATTGATGAGCGCATAGTTGGCAGTCAATCCCTCACCTGTAAACCATTGCAGGTTCGCCCCGTTGCTGCTGTCGGGGCCGTGCCCGTTTTCCCAGAGCATTCGCACGGGGTAGCAGCCGGGTTCGCTCACATTGACGAGGAACTGGTCACCGGGTTCGGCAAGGCCGCGACCGCCATCGTATTCGTTAGCGACGAGGCCCATGCGATCCTGGGGATGAGCGGAGAAGCTCAAGCGGAATCCGTCGTCGCTGCCGACGTACATCACATACGTGCCGTTGGTCGGAAAATACAGGTAGGCGAACATTTCAACCGTAGCGTCAGCCGCCGAGCCAACGGTCGGACCGATGCCAAATGTGGTCCACGGTGTTGGCGCTCCCGGGAACAAGGTGCCACCCGCGCCATTGGAGAAACGGGGTACACCGTCCCAACTGAAGAACCCGCCCACTGCCCCGGTTTGGTCGGCAATATTCAAACCACGGAGGCCGATCACCTGTTCCTCCGTCCAGCGGAGCTGGTTCGGTTGAATCCGCCAGCCCTGGTAGGACTTCACCTTGAAGCCGGGCTTCGTGGTATCCATGGCAGACAAGGGGAGGGCGATGCTAGCCGGCAAGTCAACATAATGCGACACCGTGAAGTTGGCGCTGTTCGTAAACCGTTGGCCAAGCGCGTCCTGATATACAACGGTCACCGAGTGCGTGGAGCGCGGGAGGAATCGCATCGCCTGTCGGTAGATGCCATGGGTGCTCACGTCCAGGTAATTGCTGCGCACAGTCAGGCTGGTGACATTATTGGTGGTGTCCAGTATGACCGAGGCAAAATTGGTGACTTGGGCTGCCCCTACGTTCTGTATGTTAATGTCGAAGCCGTTGGTGGTGCCCACGATGGACTGAACCACCGGCTGGATTGAGGGAGTCGTAACGACGCGAACGTTGTCAATATGAACGTGCTCGTACCGACCGCCGTTGCGCCCCGCCAGAAGCAGCCGCCCCTGAGAGGTCGGGTAGTTCGTGAGTTGGTACTGATTGACAAGGGTCGCCCCCTTCCACTTGACCGTCACCCGTCGGTTGGCGTCCAACTCAACGGAGAACTTCTGCCACGTCAGGTTCGCATAACCAAGATCGGAAGCCCCGGAGTCGCCGATGGAATCCGAAGCACCCGACCACGGTCCCGTTTGCAGAGAATTCGTCGCTGCCGGGGACGTCGTAACGCACGGATCGGCTGCGTTGGTTTCGGTGATGTAGCAACCTCCATTGCGGTTGGCCATGTCCACATAGGTCAGCGTGACATCGTCCAAGCGCACAAGTATGCCTTCCTTGTCGTTCGTGCTGGCCGAGTTGGTGGGCACATTCGACTGCGTCCGAACCCAGTTGCCCTGATTCGCATCGAATGAGACCGACAATCCTGTGCGCGTACCGGTTTCCGGGTTGCCGCTGGCCGTGGTGCTGTTGGCGTTCGCCACGCTGTCCCCACCCGCCCATCCGGTGTAAACCGCCGGCTCGCGCAACGCGTTTGTCAACGCGATGTCCGTGGGGCGACAAAAGCTGATGCTGAAGCCGTCCGCGGGACGGCGCGTGCCGTTGCCCACGCGCAAATCAGCCTCAATCTTGAACGCTTTGATCGGCAGGCTGATGACCTCCCCCAAGCTATTGGTGTAAAGATCCACATCCGGAAACACGATGCCGAAGTTCTGGTTGGCCACAGCTTCGTTCAGTTGCAGGTACCCCCCATCCGGCGGATTACCGTCCGAATATTGATAGAGGGAGGCCGCACGCGTTCCCATGAGAACGAAGCCCGGCACACTGCCGGGGTCGCCGCTCGGCGGGTTTCCGCCGACGTTAAAGTCAAACGTCTGATCACCTGCGAAAGAAGATATCGTCCCTGCAGCACACAGCGCCGTGAGGGTGATGTTTCTGAAGACAGTACGCATAGGTTCAGTGGGGCCGTAAGTTGCAGTTGATTCGGTTGAGTTCTGGTCGGTTACTACGAGACCAAAAACACTCTAGGGGCTCGCCAAGTCGGAAAGCAAGAGCAAAAACTCATGACATGACTAGACAGCACGCACACACGTGCAACAAAGCTCCTCAGAGAAACCACCCATCGGCAGGATTGGAGACTCCACCGAGTTGGAGAATCTTCAGGAGCAAGGTCGGTCGCAGGGATTGGGCCGGGGAACAATAGCCGCAATCTCCCGCCGGGTTGGGAGTCGCGGTCTTCTACAAATTGTTTTTGCGCCCCGGGCCCGGATTGTTACCGTGCCGCTGTTGAAACGCCGCCCGAAAAGCCAATCCCGCCCCGATGTGTCCAAGGTCACCCAGCCAACGCTGGCTGAGGGTGCGGACGCTTCGGCGGGGATGAGGCCGCGACGGCGCATCTGGCTGTTCCGCCTCTTGGCGCTCATCGTGCCTTCGTTGCTCTTGCTGGGGGGCTCGGAACTGGTCTTGCGCCTGATCGGCTACGGCTATTCCACCGGATTCTTCAAGCCCGCAACCGTCCAAGGCGAGCGATGCCTCGTGGACAACGATCGATTCGGTCTGCAGTTCTTCCCGCCAGAACTGGCGCGGAGTCCGTCGCCGGTGGTGATGCGCGCGCAGAAGCCGCCGGACACCTACCGCATCTTCCTGCTAGGCGAATCCGCGGCGCTCGGCGACCCCGCTCCTGCGTTTGGTGCTGGCCGTTACCTGCAAACCCTGCTCCGCGAGCGCTACCCGGGCACAGATTTCGAGGTCGTGTGCGCGGCGATGACGGCAATCAACTCGCATGCCCTCCTGCCCATCGCGCGGGAGTGTGCCCGGCTCGAGGGGGACTTGTGGATCGTCTACATGGGGAACAACGAAATGGTGGGCCCGTTTGGAGCCGCGACTGTGTTTGGCGCCAAAGCACCGCCCGGCTGGTTGGTGCGGGCAAAGCTGGCCCTGCAGCAGACCCGCCTCCACCAAGCCCTGACCAGCATGGTGAGACAACTGCGGAGTGACCCGGAGGGCCGAACCTGGGAAGGCATGAAGCTTTTCATGGAGAACCAGCTCGCGCCAGATGATCCCGCGCGGGAAACCGTCCATCGCAATTTCCGGGCAAACCTCGAAGACATCCTGCGGGCAGGCGAGCGGGCCGGTGTGCCCATCATCCTGAGCACGGTGGCGGTCAACCTGAAGGACCTGCCGCCGTTTGCCTCAATGCCCAGCCGGGTCGCCGGCACGAACCTACCGGCAGATTTCAAGCGAGCGGTCGCCGATGCCACCCCCGCGCAAGCGGCGGGGGACTGGCCCACGGCCATACGGCTCTACGAAGCTGCGGCACAGATGTCCCCTCTACATGCCGAAACGCAGTATCGCCTCGGTCAGTGCCAGCTTGCCGTCTCCAACCGAACCGCCGCGCTCACGGCTTTCTCGCGGGCACGCGACTTTGACGCCCTGCCCTTTCGCACCGATTCACGGCTGAATGCCATCATTGCGGAAACCGGACGCGCGCATACGCCGCGCGGCGTACATCTGTTCGACGCCGCAGCCACGCTGGCCGAGCAATGTGCGGTCGGCATCCCAGGTGACGAGCTGTTCTACGAGCATGTCCACTTTCATTTCGATGGCAACTACCGCCTGGCACGCGAGCTGGCCGACAGGATCGTCCCACTGCTGCCGGCAAGCATCACCGCCCGCGGGTCGAGTTCCTGGGCCACTCAAGAGCAGTGCGAACGGCAGCTCGGGTTGTCCGACTGGAATCGCCGGGACGTGCTGGACAACGTGCTGCGACGGCTCACCCAGCCGCCGTTTACCGGGCAGCGGGACAATCCGGGACGCCGCGCCCGCTGGCAGGCCCAGCTGAACCAAGTGAAGCAACGGCTCACCACGAACCAAGTCGCCGCGGCGCAAACCCTCCACACCGAGGCCATTCAGCACCGGCCGGCGGACTTCCGGCTGCACTGGAATTACGCGGAGTTCTTGGAGGCAGTGCGAAAAGTGCCGCAAGCCATTGAGGAATGGCGCACGGTGGGATCGTTGATCCCGCAGCATCACGTGCCGCCGTATCAACTGGGCCGCCTGATCCTCCAGCAAGGCCGGCCCGCGGAGGCGCGCCCGTGGCTGAATCAAGCGGTCGCGCTGCGCCCGGACCTCGGCGCCGGCTGGCTTGAACTGGGACTGCTCAGTTACGGAGAAGCGAAGTATGAGGAGGCACTCCAACATTTCAGCCGCGCCCGGGCGCTTGTCCCCCAGGAGCCGAGCATCCCCTATCACACGGCCCAGACACTGGTGCGGCTCAAACGACCCGACGAAGCCATGAAAGCGGTCCGTGAAGCCCTGCGGCTTGACCCCGATTACTGGGAAGCGCACGCGTTGCTCGGCGAGGAGCTGGCGTTCGCCGGTCAGGAGGCGGAAGCGCAGCGCGAGTTTGAAACCACAATTCGACTCAACCCAGGTCATGCCTGGACGCATTTGAACCTGGGCGTAGTTCACTTCAAACAAGGACGTCGGGAGCAGGCCGTGCGTGAATTTGAAGAAGCGCTGCGGCTGAATCCGCATTTGCCGCAGGCGAGACGTTATCTGGAAGAACTGAAGGAGAAGTCGCCGACCCGAACGGGCAGTCCATCCCCCTGACGGCAGAGAAGTCTCTGGCCAGATGGCGCGAACGTGCGAAAGGAAATGGCGGTCACCGCGAACGAAATCCCCACACTGCTGAGGCATTGGATTTGATGCGAGAGAAACGACCCATGGAGCGCGAGCAGTCCCCTGCTCGCAGCACGCGGAAGCAACCGGGTGCGTCGCGGTTCCCGCTCTAATTGGCAGGTTGTGCCGCTGCGCCCGGGGACCGGGCGCGCCCCTCCTGAGCGCCACTTCCGTTCACACCCCTGGCGCGACAGGAGATTGACCTGCGGACTCCGAATCGCACAATCCTTGCATGTTGACCGTGCCCAACGTGCTCAGCGGCCTTCGGCTGCTGCTCATTCCCGTGCTGCTCATGCTCGCGTGGCGGGGGCAATCCATCCTCTTCTCGGGCCTGTTGTTATTCTCGCTGCTCACGGACAATCTGGACGGCTACCTGGCCCGCAGGCTAAACCAGAGGACCGAGCTGGGCGCCAAGCTGGATAGTTGGGCAGACGCGGCGACGTGGCTGATGCTGCCGCTGTGCGGTTGGTGGCTACACCCGGAGGCGCTACGCGCAGAAGCGCCGTGGCTGGCGGCTGGCTTGGGCAGCTTTCTGGCGAGCATCGCCTTCGGCTTCATCAAGTATCAGCGGTTGATCAGCTATCACACTTGGGGTGCCAAGGCACTGACGGTCGTCGTGGGCGTCGCGGCGGTGGTTTTCTTCGCCACGGGGCACGGCTGGGTATTTCGCGTGGCCATGCCGTTCGTGATGTTGTCCGCTCTGGAAGAGATGGCGATTACGACCGTGCTGCCGCAGTGGCAGGCGAACGTCCCTTCGCTCTGGCACGCGTGGCGGCGGCGCGGGCACAGCCGCCGTAACGGAAGATGAACCAGTCGTGGGAATCCACGACCAGACTCTTCCTCCGTCCATCGGCGCTATTCTCCAACCGATGGCCGGGATTTGAAGAGGAGACGGTCGGACTGCGGCATCCGGCCCAACTGGAATGCGCATTACCTCGCGGACCGCGCCCGTCCGCGGGCGCAGCAGCGTTGAAACGACGACGGGGGTGGGCTTTCGCAGGCGCTTGAGAGACCCATGTGGCTGCGCCCGAGGACGGGCGCACTCCGGGATGTCTATGCAGGTGGTCGCAGACCGAGAGAGGGGTTGGCCAGGGGCCAACTGGCGGCCACGGGCAATTGGTATAAGTCGCACGGCTCAACGGACTTTCTGGCAGTTCACCACGCCCGGCAGTCGGCTGAGATCGAGGTTTGACTGTTGGTTTAGAAAGGTTTGTGCAGTCTGTCCTAAATTGAGATTGAAAAGCAGCGATACCTTTGCTTACATTAAGCGCCGCGGGCGGGCCGGAAGTCACCCCGCGACACATTCAAGCCCGTTGGCTTGGGCGTGAAGCAGAAAGCCGGGCGTCGAAAGCGGGGTCTGCCTCCGGGATAGCGCGAAACCAACACGTTTGGAATACCGTCAATCCCCGGCAAGTGCAGCCCGGAAGGCGTCAGTCCGCGACCAGGTTCGAAGTCTGTTCGAGCAGCCAGTTTCTTGGCTGTTTTCTGAAGCATCACCCGGCCCACACGTCAGAGTAGATATGTCCAGCAGGAAAAAGCAGAAGAACGCGAAAGCCGCCAAACCGGCCAAGACCGCTCCCGTGTCCCATCCGCCGTCGGCACCCGCCGTAAAGCCGCGCACGCGGTTTGTGCTCGGCAGTCTGCGGCGCTCGGAGCACCGCCCGCCGCAATCGCCTCCGCCTTCGCCGAGTCCGGCGGCAACGCCCCCTGCGGCAGCGCCCCAGCCGGGGACGGCCGCGCCCGTGGCCGGTGCTGAAACGATCACCCGTCGCCAGGCCGCTGATCTCACCGAAGCCGTCAAGATTTTGCTGCATCTCGCCCACGAGAACGGCCACGTCACCTACGACGACATCAACGATGTATTGCCCGACGGCATGTCGCCGGACGATTTGGACGAGCTCTACACCAAATTGCGCACGTTGGATGTCGAGATTGTCGAGCATTCAGAAGCCGAGCGGCCGAAGGCTTCAGACGCCGAAGAGGAGGAAGAGGACCGGTTGGATGCGCTCGACGACCCCGTCCGGATGTACATGAACCAGATGGGCAAGGTTCCCTTGCTCACCCGGGAACAGGAGATCGAGATTTGCAAACGCATTGAGGAAGCCGAACTGGCGATGAAGCGCATCGTTTACAGCTTCGGCTTTGCTGCCAAGGAGCACATCGCCATCGCCGAGAAGCTCCTGTCCGAACCGCCCAAGGAACGTTTCGACCGCGTGGTGGTGGACAAGAAGGTGGCCAACCGCGAAGGTCACCTGAAGGAACTACGGAAGCTGGTGAAGGTGGTGCGGGCGCAAGATCAGAAGGTGGACGAGAAGTACGCCTCCTGGCAGAAGACCGCGAGCCGGAAACCGCAGGACAGCGCTTTCGTCGCGTTTCAGAAGCTGGACAAGAAACTGCAAGCCACGTTCCCGAAGTTTTTCTACAAGCAGAAGGTACTCGAGGAAATGGTGGTCGTGGCCGGCAACGTCCACGAGAAATTCCAAGGCAGCCTGCGGCACATTGACGCGCTGGAAGCCCACCGCAAGTCCGCCGAGCGCGATGCCGCGGTAAAGGCGGAGCGGCAGAAGATTGCCGCGCTTGAACTCTTCGTTCGCATGCCGCGCGAAGATTTCTTCAAGGCGTTTCAGGACCTGAAGTCCGCCGCCGACCGCGCCCACAAGGCCAAGACCCACATGGCCGAAGCCAACCTGCGCCTCGTGGTATCGGTGGCCAAGAAATACACCAACCGCGGCCAGTCGTTCCTCGACCTCATCCAGGAAGGCAACATCGGCCTGATGAAGGGCGTCGAGAAGTTCGAGTATCGCCGCGGCTACAAGTTCTCGACCTACGCGACCTGGTGGATTCGCCAAGCCATCACCCGCAGCATCGCCGATCAAGCCCGGACCATCCGCATCCCGGTCCACATGATCGAGACG
>CAZWJC010000109.1:0-13792 GCA_964634255.1 uncultured Verrucomicrobiota bacterium
ATCTCGCCCAGGGAGAAGAACAGGATGCCCGCCACCAGCAGCCACGCACTCTGCGTCCAGCCTGCGACCAACACGCCGATGGTGGCCATGCACATGCCGATCAGCATGGCGGACAACGTGCGGATCCGGCGCGTCAGCCACGCCATACCGACGACGCCGAGGATGATGAAGAACGAGTTGAAGCTCAGCAGCACGTTCTGCGGAATCATCGGGCCGCGCGGCGTCTCTTCCACGAACACCTTCCGTAATCCCTCAGGCAACCATTGCAGCGACCGCGCCATCGGCGCGCTGTTGACCCAGTCGGCTATGAAGTTGGGTTGCAGGTCCCAGAGTTGATACATCATCAGCCAGAAGCACGACATGATGGCGATGAACGAGAGCAGCCGCGGTTCAAAGATGTTCGTAACGGTACGCCAGAGCACGTGACCAATGCCCTCGGTTTTGGACGCCCCGGAGGGAACGTCCTGGAAGGTGAGCAGGAGCAGCAGGTTGAACGAAGTGAACCCAGCCGAGGCGAGAAACAGGTTGCGCCAGGCTTCGGCAGAATTGACCGGCGCGCCGAACCAGCCTTTGAGCAGAAAGAGCGAGGGCAGGAAGTGCCCAACGAACGCACCCACGTTCACGATCCAGTAGAAGACGCCCCAGCCGACGGAGGAAGTCGCCTTTGTCATCTGGTGCGCCAGCGAGCCCTGGATGCTGGGCTTGAAGAAGGCCGTGCCGGTGGCCAGCACCAGGATCGCGATAAAGAAGGACCAGAAATTGGGGATGCCGGGCACGTCCCGCATGAAGGCGATGGCGAGATAGCCGACCATCATGATGCTGATGGCGAAGGCCATCGTGCGTTTGAAGCCAAACCGGTCGGCCAGGCCGCCCGTCACGATGGGCAGAAAGGACTGAAACACGGCCCACCAGGCGTAGATGATGCCCTTGTCGGTGGCGGTCAGGTGCAAGCCACCCGGGTTGTCCGCCTGCATGATGTAGATCGGCGCCATCACGCGGAGATTGTAGAACGCGAGGCGCTCCCACATCTCGATGGTGTTGAGCGTCCAGAAGGTGCGGCCAAACCGCGGCTTGGCGGCTTCGGCGGAGGCGACGGGGTTGGCTCCGGGGATGTCAGTGCTCACGGCGCATGTGATTATGGGCCGTGAGCATCCTGATCCTGCGCGAGGGTGTCAACCTTTCAAACGGGACACCTTCAACAATCCGTTGCGGGGACGGGCTTGTCTCCGTCGGCCGCCTTATGGAAGCGTTCTGAGGATCTCCACGCGGCCAATCTGGGATTCGCCGGTCATCACGATCTTCAGGAACATTGTCTTTTCGACCGCAAGGTCCTTCGCGTGGTAAAGCACCGGCTTCCAGTAGCCGTAGTCGCCAGCGCCCTGATAATACAACGCCTTTTCGGCGCTCACCTCGCGGTAGCTCTGACCATCCGCGGATACCGCGAACTTGAGATCGGTGACCTCCTTGGGAAAGAAGGCGAACACGCGGAAATCCTCAATGGCGCTTGGCAGCCGGTAAACCAACGTTGAACCCGCTTCGCCGCGCGCGCGGTGCGCGTCTTCCTTGGCCTGCCGACAATCGCGGGAGCGAATCTCGAAACTACCCTCACGTGCATGCGTTCGGTTGAAGTCCGCCAGTTCGTCAACAAACGCACCGCGCGTGATCTTGACCGGTCCAATGACGTTGGACGGCGTGGAAGATCCCGAAGAATTGCGGGCGCGAACGCGGTAATACCACTCGCCCGGCGTCGCCGACTCGTCCACGAACAGCGGGCGGTATTGGACGAAACTCTCGTCCACGGAGCCCCCAGTCTGCGTCCATGGTCCGCCGGGTTTCGCGGCGCGCTCCACGACATACGAACTCGCGCCCACCGAGCCCTGCCAGGAGACGGCGGCGGCGTCCGTGATGGGGAGCAGCTTCGGAGGCTCGGGCACCGGGATGGGTGGCGGTGTCAACCCGCGAATGGCGAAGGCTTGTTTACGGACCAAGTCCATGAACGCGATTTCGTCGTAGGCGGCCCCGATGGGTGAGCCGGGCCAGTGGAAGGCCTTGTATTGGTTGCCGCCTGCCGGCTCGCTATGCCAGTAGAAGCCGCCGTCACGATTGCGGAAGCGCAGGCTCCACAGCAATCCGCCCGCGGCGCCGGTTTCTTTGATGGCTTCCATCGCCTCCGCCATCTTCGCATTGTCCACGAAGCCGAACTCCCCGACGACGTAAGGTTTCCTGCCCTTCGCTTTACCCCAGTTCTCACGGATCAGTTCCGCGAACGACTTCTTCGGGCCGGGATAGTGGTGAGTCGTCACGATGTCCACCTCCGGCATGTCGAGAGACTCCGGTCGCAACTCGGTGGTGTGGTAGCCGTCCATCACCAGATGATTCTTGTCCAGACTCTTGATGTAGGCCGCGATTTCTCGCGTCCAGGCCGGTGGCGACAGCAGTTCATTGCCGGTTTCCCAGCACAGGAGCGCCTTGTCGTCACAATAACGCACGCCGGTGACGGTGTTGGTGCGGAGGACGAGGAAGCGGACGGTTTCCTTGAAGTCGGCGATGACCTGCGGGTCGGTCCAGAACGCATCCTTCGGCTTGCCGCGGAAGCCGGCGTATTCGGCGATGCCGCCCCACCAAATCCAGTTGTCCACGAACGGCACGATCACGCGGACGCCCTGCTCGTTGGCGACGGCTATCACCAAGTCCAACGCGCGGAAGGCTTCTTCGTTGAACTGGCCCGGGCCGAGCACGTGGCGCAAGTCGGCGGGCGTGTCGTTCGTGCGGCGGACCGCCAACACATACGTGCGCGCGACCGTGCCGCCCATCTGCCGCGTGGTTGCGAGGGCGTCCGTGACTTCGAACCGATCCGGGAAGCGCAGCGGATGAAGTTCGGTGAAAGGCACGTTATCCTCGACGTAATGGAGGTTCGGGATGTTCCAGGAGATGAAGCGGAAGGGCTTTTCGCCCTCCATCAATTGGTCTCCGCGTGCCGTGATGAAGTCGCGTAGCGTTGCTTCCGCTGTGGCGTTGGGAATGGTCGCGACCAGGCCGACGGCAGCCAACGTCGAAATGAGAAGTGCTCGGCGAACGCCTGATTTGCCGTGGACAGGCAGAGTGCTTTTCTGATTCATGTTACGTTCCATAGTCAACGTCTGTTCAAACTTCTCAAGCGCGAATCTGCGGTGCGGGGGTCGAAAATGGCCAGCACGACGGAAGGAGACTCATCCCTCCAGCACCGCCTTCACCTAGATCGGCTCGGAGCGCGGCGGCAGCACCGGCAGGAAGTTACCGGTGATTTCTTTTCCGTCCACGAGCAATTGCTGTATGCCACGCTGTCTGCCTTTCGGGTTCTGGATCTCGATGACGTAGGTATTCCCGCGGAATTTACGGGTGGCGGTGAAACCTGTCCACTTGGACGGGATCACTGGATCCACGCGCACACCGTCGTATTCGTTGGCCGCAGCGACTTCGCCCCGAACGACGGCCCACCCCATCGCCACCCGCCGCAAACCGCCTCAATAGCCCTGTTTACAGGGCAGACCGTCCTCTGGTAGGGTGCCGCCATGCTTGGTGAATCCAAAACCCCATTCTTCTGATTACGCACCGTGTGAGAAACCAATTTGCTGCCAGTATCAGTAACCGACTCATCCTTGTCGCCGGTGTGATATTGGCGATCTCGACCAGCCCCATTCAAGGTTCAAACGACCTTTCTAACGCGTTTGGCGCTCCGATTTCCTACCCGGTGGGGACGGCCCCGGAAACTGTTGCCATCGCAGACCTCAACCAAGATGGCCGCAAAGATATCGTGATAGGCACTGCCTCGAACAACAGCACCACAAACGACAACAGTATTCTGATCTTCTTCCAGAATTCTTCCGGCCGACTGGAAGCGCCGGTTCGCTACGATGCTGGCGGTCCGGCGTTTTCTATCGTCACGGGTAATTTTACCGGCGACCACCGAGTTGACATCGTGGCAGGCACCGGTTTGGCTCTGCGGCTTTTCATCCAAGATTTAAGCGGCGGGTTTTCCAACTATGTGGATCATCCCACGCCTAACTCGATCTGGATATGTTCCGCCGATTTCAACAACGATGAGCGCATCGACGTCGCGGGCATCAGTTGGAACTCGCAGGAAGTTGATGTCTTCACGCAGACGACAGATGGAACGCTCGCATTTGCTGGACAGCACAATGCGGCCTACTCCGGATATAACGATCTCAAAGCCGGCGATGTGACCGGCGACGGACTTAGCGATATCGTCGTGATGAACGGACAGACGTTCAACATGCCCGAAGTCATCGTGCTGGCGCAAACGAACGAAGGATTCGCTCCAGCTGCGAATTATGACCTGATCGGAAATGATCGGGCCTATGGCATTAGCATCGGAGATCTCACCGGCGACGGGCGCGACGATGTGACCGTGAGTCATGCCGGCAGCCCTTCACCTTACCCTGTCAGAATCTCCGTATTCGAGCAGCTGACGAACGGGTTGCTTCAACTCGGACCGGCCTTTGATACTTCCGATAATCCCGACACTATTGCTGCCGCGGACTTCGATTTTGACGGACGGTCGGATGTTGTCGCGCTACACGGTGATCTACGTCGTGCGGGTGTTTATTTCCGGACGTCTCCAGGAAGTTTTGAACCAGAGAGATTCTTTGACATTCCATACGCCAGTCGTCATCCCACTCATGGACTGGCGGTGGGCGATATTAACGGCGACCAAATGCCGGACATCGTTATCGCAAACTACGAGGCTGGACTTGTCGTGCTGACCAATCGCTTGTCTATGCCGGTCTTCGGAATCTCCAGTTTGACGATCAATCCTGCAGGCCAGGCTGTGCTCAGGGCCTCCTACGCTCCTGGTCAAACTCCGTCATGCACGATAGAGGCATCCGAGACACTCAGTAACTGGACTCCCATCGGTGCAATATCTGGAATCACTTGGACCGACACAAACACGCCTGCTGTTTCCTCAAGATTCTACCGGTTGGTCGCACCAAAGAACTGATAGGCAGACGGTCTTTCGCCCTTTCGGGGCTTGCCATTCTCGCGTTCGCCACCCACGGCTCACGCCGTCGGCTACTCTTTACCGGCGCTCCGCGCCTGTTGATCACTCTTCCAGCACCGCCTCCACCCGGATCGGCTCGGAACGCGGCGGTAAGACGGGCAGGACGTTGCCGGCAATTTTCTTGCCGTCCACGACCAGCGACTTCACACCGCGCTGCTGGCCTTTCGGGTTTTTGACAACGATCTTGTAGGTGTTGCCGCGGAACCGGCGGGTGGCGGTGAAGCCCTTCCAATTTGCCGGGATCACCGGGTCCAGGCGCAGGCCGTCGTAATCGGTCCGGATACCGAAGATCCATTGCGTCGCTGTGAAGTAGGTCCACGCCGCGGTGCCGGTGAGCCACGAGTTCTTGGCTTCGCCGTGCGTCGGCGCGTCTTTGCCGGCGATCATCTGCGCGAACACATACGGCTCGCAGCGGTGCAGGTCGCCGATCTGCTCGCGGGCCGACGGGTTGATGCGGGTGTAGTAATCGAAGGCGCGGTTGCCGTTGCCGACCATGGTCTCCGAGATGATGATCCAAGGGTTGTTATGGCAGAAGATGCCGGCGTTTTCCTTGTAGCCCGGCGGATAGGATGAGATTTCGCCCATCTCGATGTAATACTTCGTGAACGCGGGTTGCTGAAGCACGATGCCGTGTTTGGTGGCGAGGTGCTTGTTCACGGAGTCGAGCGCGCGCTTCGCCTTGCCGTCGTTCAAACCGATGCCGGCCATCACGCACATGCCTTGCGACTCAATGAAGATTCTGCCTTCGTCGCAAACCTTCGAGCCGATGGGCTTGCCAAAATCGTTGTAGGCGCGGATGAACCATTCGCCGTCCCAGCCGTGCTGGTAAACGACTTTCTCCATCTTCGCGGCCTCAGCGAGACATTGGAGCGCGTCCTTCCGTTTGCCCAACTTGGTGGCAATCGCGGCGAGTTCCTTCGCGGCAAGCACGAACAGGCCGGCGATGAACACCGACTCGGCCACCTTGCCGTCCTTGTTCGTCGTGGTCTGGAACGACTGGCCCGGCGTGTCGGAGAAGCAGTTCAGGTTCAGGCAATCGTTCCAATCGGCACGGCCAATGAGCGGCAAGCCGTGCGGCCCGATGCGCTCCAGCGTGTATTCGAAACTGCGGCGCAGGTGCTCGTACAGCGACTCTTCGGAACCGGGCTCGTTTTCGAACTGCACCTTTTCGTCAAGGATGCTCCAGTCGCCGGTTTCCTTGAGGTAAGCCGCGACGCCGACGGTCAGCCAGTGTGGATCGTCGTTGAAACCGCTGCCGATATCGTTGTTCCCGCGCTTGGTGAGCGGCTGGTATTGGTGGAACGCGCCGCCGCTCTTGAGCTGCGTGGCGGCGATGTCGAGGATGCGTTCGCGGGCGCGGGTCGGGACCATCTGGACGAAGCCGAGGAGGTCCTGATTGGAATCGCGGAAGCCGAGGCCGCGGCCGATGCCGGATTCGTAGAACGACGCCGAGCGGGACATGTTGAACGTGGCCATGCACTGGTAGGCGTTCCAGATGTTCACCATCCGGTTGGCGTGCAGGTCGGGCGACTTTACCTGGCAAACGCCGAGCAGCTCGCTCCAGTAGGCGCGCAGCTTGTCGAAGGCGGCGTTGACGTTCCGGCTCTTGAGATATTTCGCGATGACCGGCCGGACGGTCTTCTTGTTGATCGTCTGCGAATCGGCGGGATCGAACTTCTGATCCACCGCATTCTCGTGGTAGCCGAGGACGAAGATGATCTCTTTTGTCTCGCCGGGCTTGAGTTTCACTTTGACGTGATGCGAGCCGTGCGGCGACCAGCCGTGGGCGACGGAGTTGAAGGATTTGCCGCGCTCGACGGCAGCCGGGTGGTCCCAGCCGCGGTAGGCGCCGAGGAACGTGTCGCGCTGCGTGTCGAAGCCAGCCAGCTTTTCCGAGCAGGCGAAGTAGGCGAAGTGGTTTCGCCGCTCGCGGTATTCGGTCTTGTGGTAGATCACGCCGCCCACGACCTCGACCTGGCCGGTGCTGAAGTTGCGCTGGAAATTCGTGGCGTCGTCCTGGGCGTCCCAGAGGCAGAACTCGATGCTGGAAAAAACCGAAAGCTTCGCCGGTTTGTTGCGGCGGTTGGTTACCTCGAGCTTCCAGATTTCGAGCGTCTCGCCCAGCGGCACGAAGTAGGTCGTCCGCGCTTCGATCTTCCCGAAGGTGGAGCCAACGATCGTGTAGCCCATGCCGTGGCGGCACTCGTATTTTTCGAGTGGCGTCTTCGTCGGTTGCCAGGACGGCGACCAGAACTTGCCGGTGTCGTTATCGCGGAGGTAGAGATAGCGCCCGCCGACGTCGAAGGGGGCGTTGTTGTAGCGGTAGCGCGTCAGGCGGCGGAGCCGGGCATCGCGGTAGAACGAGTAGCCGCCGGCGGTGTTGGAGATGAGGCCGAAATAGGATTCGCAGCCGAGGTAATTGATCCACGGCAGCGGCGTGTCCGGCCGCTCGATTACGTATTCGCGGTTGGCGTCGTCAAAGTGTCCGTAGCGCATGGAATCGAATTAGACTTTCACTGGTGTGGGCGCGGCCTTCTCCAATTTGTCGTACCAGTTGAACTTCATGAAGACCGACGTGGCCAGCAGCAGAACAGCGATGCCACCGGACACCGGCCATTGGCGCAGTACGATAAAGATGGGCAGCGTGACGAGGCAAAGCTGCCACACGATGCCCACGGCGACGTTGGTCAGGTCGCGCGCCGCGTTGTGGTTCGGCACAAAGCTCGGATCCTCCGCCATGACCTTGGCGCGGATCGGTCCCCACCAGCCCCAAGGATTGACCTGCTTGTAAAACTTCTTCAGCACCGCATCCTCTTCAGGCTTGCTCAGAAACGTCCCAGCCAGGCAACCGACCAGCGAGCAGGCGATCACTGCGGGGATGAGATAAATGGCGTTGCTGACATGAATGCCCAGCAACCCCGCAAAGCCGGGGAAGAAAGCCGATTTCGGGATGAGCATCGCGCTCAGGATCCCCGCTGTCATGCCCCAGAAATAGCCGTAGCCGTTGAAGCGCCACCAATACCACTTGAGCACGTTGGCCATCACGAACCCGCCATACAGCCCGCCCACCAGCCACATCATCACGTCCGTGATGCGGTCGGTGATCAGGCCGAAGGTGATGCCGATGACGAGAAACACCAGCGAGACGATGCGGCTCAGGGCGACTTCCTTCTTGCCGCCGGCGTTGGGATTGATGAAGCGCTTGTAGATGTCATTCACAACGTAGGCGGGCGCGGCGTTGAGCGTGGCGGCAAAGTTCGACATGAAGGCGGCGGCCAGACCGGCGAGCAGGAAGCCGAGCACGCCGGTGGGCACGAGCCGGTCGCTCAACACAAGGGGTAGCACCTTCTCAAAATCCGGTTTGGCCATGGCCTGCAACTCGGGCATGCAGAACGCCAGCGCCAGCACGGTGATGCCCGCGATCATCATGTAGCGCGGGAACATGAGCACGAGGGTCACGAAACCGTTCATCAGGCAGGCCTCTCGTGGATTGCGGGTGGCGAGGATGCGTTGCATGTCATAGGTCGGCGCGGGGCCGGCGAGGCTGGCCAGCACGCCCTTGAAGAACATCAAGCCGATGATAATGGAGAAGAAATTGTTGCCGTCCTGGGCCAGGGCCGAGTTGGCAGTGTTCAGGATGCCGTCCCAATTCAGATTCAGCGTCCAGCCAAAGAACGGATTCATCCACCCGTCCGGGATGTTGTGGGCGATCATCTCCGGCGTCACGCGTGTGATGGCAATCGCGCCGATGGTCAACGCGGTGAGCGTGAGGATCGTGAACTGCGTGACCTCGGTGATGACGACGCTCACCATGCCACCCTTGATCGCGTAGAGCGAGGTCAACCCCATGAGCACCAGGGCGTAGATGTTGTCGTCGGTGAAGAGGCCCGTGGTGTTGCCGGTGAAATGCCAGGGCAGCAACTGGGCCATGAACTTGCCGATGCCTTTGAACGCATAGGCGAGCAGTCCGATGACGTTGATGAGCGCAAAACACACCACGCTGAGGTGGGCGAGTGTGCCGCCGCGGTCGGCGCCAAAGCGTGTTTGAATCCATTGCGCGCCGGTCATCACATTCGAGCGCCGCATCCAGGCGCTCATGAACATCATCAGGAAAATCTGGTTGAAGGTTGGCCACATCCACGGCAGCCAGATGCTCTTCAGCCCGTAAAGGAACAGGGCATAGACCAGCCACATGGTGCCGGCGATGTCGAACATGCCCGAGGCATCCGAGACGCCGAGCATGTACCAGGGCATGGATTTGCCACCGAGGAAGTAGCCGTCGAGGTCCTTGACGCCCCGGCGCGAGACCCAGAGGCCGAGGAGAATGACGACGACGAAGTAGCCGACGATGATGCCGATATCAATGGCGTGCAGTTTCATAGTTGGTCAGGTTGCCCGCGACGGAGCATAAGGGGCGCACGTCCCTCAGGCCACAGGATTTCTGCGGCGACGGCGACCGTAGCGCGGCCGGCTCTGCGTGGTGGTGCATGCAGCTAGAAAGGCTGCCAATCCTCTGGGCTCGTTTCGAGCCTATTTCGTATCGTCAAATTTGACGACAATGTGGATCGGCAACGGCGCGAGTTCGCGATAGCCCCACCGCGGTTGGGCTAAACCTGATCGGTCCGGAAAAGAGGCGTAGCCTCAGATTACAGGACTGTTGCCTTGCTGCGTGGCGGCGTCTTTCGGGAGACGGTCGTCACGCCCCGGCCAGATACGGAATGCTCAGCGGCCCCTGGGGAAGCGCGGCAACGCGTGCGTCCTTACCAAGTTTGGCCACGCCTTCCGCGACGGCTGCACTGATGTCCGGGCAGGGGGTTAGGTGCGCGGCCCGGACGACTTCCTCCGGCAGCGAACTGTAGAGGAGCACTTTCGCCCGACGCTGAATGAGTGACTGAATCTGCGCTTGCCATTGCTCGGGCCGCACGAAACCCGGCGTCGCCAGCATCGCGAGAATCTCCTCCGGGCCGCTTGCGCTCCGGAGCAATTTGTCCAGCGGAGTTCCCGCGGGCACGCCTTCCCGGCACTCCGCCGCGAGAATCAGTGTTCCCCCTGGCTTGATGATCCGTGCGCCGGCGCTCATGCCTTTAACGCCTTGGTAAAGATTCAAGTCCAGCGGATAGCCGCTGTTCGTGGTGACCACGATGTCGAAGGGGGCGTCGCACGGGTGCATGGCAGAGCGTTTCACGAAGTCGCAGCCGACGCGGTGGGCGGCCAGGAGGTCGCCGGTGAACACCCCCGTGATCTGCCGCTGTTCGTTGAGCGCCACGTTCACCACGAAACTCTGCCCCGCCCGCAGTGCGATCGCGCGGATTTCCTCCCAGATCGGGTTGCCGTCGAGAATGCCAAAGGTGGAGTTCGAGTCGCCGATGTTCTTTGCGCCGTGGTTGCTCATCACCGTCTTCAAACCAGCGACGCCAGGCATCAAGCCTTTCGGCCCGCCGCTGAAGCCGGCGAAGAAATGCGGCTCAATGAAGCCGGTGACGATGCGCACGTCCGCCTCGACCGCATGGCGATTAAGCAACGCGGGCGTGCCGTCCCGCGTGGAGCCGACTTGAACCAGGTCCGCCTCGTTCTCGCATTCGTGATTGATGACGCGGTAGTTCGCCACAACCTCTGGCGTGAGCATCTTCTCCAACTCGGCGCGGGTGTTGGGCCGGTGCGTGCCCGTCTGGTTGAGCAGGGTAATTTGCTCGCGCGGCACGAACGCCAGGTAATCCAGCAGCCACGGAATGAGCCGGTGGTTCGGCGTGGCACGGGTGATGTCGGTGAAGAGGATGCACACCTTCTGGCCGGGCTGAATCCACTCGCGCAGCGGCTTCGCGCCGATGGGTTGGTTGAGCGCGGCGAGGACGGCCGCGCGCTCATCGGCAAGGCCGGGCTTGTGCGAGGGTTGGATGACGGTCGTATGGTCCGGCAGTTCGACCGGTAGATGGCCCTGGCCGTAGGCGAGATTGACTTTCATGGCAGCGATGCGGCGTTGTTTCGTTCCGCAGTCTATTTAGCCCAGAGACGGTTCACGTGAAAGCTCCAAAAGGCCTGGGGAGCAAGATTGAGGGCAGAATACATGTCGCTTCCATTTTCCTGCACGCAATGTCCCTGCGACTCGAATATGGATTGGCGTGGAAGTGCCGTGCGCAGCGGTGAGCTTTCTGAGGATTTGGCTTGGCTCAGGGGCGGTTTTCGGCGAGAAGGAAGCGGGCATAGAATCACCAGAAGGACAACCATCTCAGCAAGGCATGAAGGTCATGAAACTCCGACCCGTAACGTGGTGTATCACGGCAATCTTCGTCGCTACGGGCCTTCCTGTCTTAGCGGCGAGTCCGCCCACGCCAAACGGAACAGCGATTCCCTTCGCGCAGATCGGGACGAAAGCCACGGCAGATTACCAGGGTGACGCACTCGCGGTGACGGCCACCGGCGACGGTGCGCGGTTGCGCTGCGGTTTTCAGAAACTCGAAGGCCGCGCCACGGCGGAAGGCCTGTGGCTGGAGTCCACCGCGCCGGGTGACGGCAGCAGGCTTCACCTGGTTGCCAGCGCGGTCGGGCGCGGAGATGGGCTGGCCGACTCGCCTTGGTTGTTGGCATTCGACTGGGCGCTGCCTCGCACCGGTGAAATCGCGGTGACCGACAAACTGGTGCGCTACCTCCGGCCCGGGTTGACCGAGGAATACTCCGTGAGCGTGGACGGCGTGCGGCAGGATTTTGTGATCACCGAGCGGCCGATGGGCGACGGCGATTTGCGGGTGGAACTGGCGTTGAGCGGCGCGCAGGCCGAGGCGATGGCATACGGCGCGAGGCTCAAGCTGGCGGGCTCGAGCCGCACCCTGGCCTACAGCCGTCTGCGGGCGACGGATGCCACGGGCAAGGAACTCAAGGCGCGGATGGAAGTCGTCGCGGTGTCTCGGCAGAGCGCCGCTGTTTTGAACGAAGAAGTTGGCGGCGGTCTGCCGACCGGCCGCTACGCAAGCTTGGCCGTGGTGGTGGACGATGCGGACGCCGTTTACCCGGTGCGCATTGACCCGACCTTCAGTGACGAGGACTGGATCAGCATGGGCGGTCTGCCCGGGGCCAACGGTCGTGTGCATGCCGCCGTGGTGGATGGATCGGGCAATCTCTACATCGGCGGTGAGTTCACCGTTGTTGGAAATGTCCTTGCCAACCGGGTGGCCAAATGGGATGGGAGCGCTTGGTCGGCACTCGGCTCGGGATTGGATGGAACCGATCCCTATACCCCCGCTTTCGTTGCAGCTCTGGCGGTGTCGGGCACGAATCTCTACGTGGGCGGTTATTTCACGTCAGCAGGCGCCAGCACGGTCACCAATGTGGCCAAATGGGATGGGAGCAGTTGGTCGGCGCTCGGCTCGGGGATGAACCGCACGGTCGGGGCGCTGGCAGTGATGGAGCAACAATGGCCGATGTCGGGGAGTGATCTCTATGCGGGCGGTTTGTTCACGACGGCGGGCGGCACTGCGGCCAACTACGTGGCCAAGTGGGATGGGAGCAGTTGGTCAGCGCTCGGCTCGGGGGTGAACAGCCCTGTTTCCGCGCTGGCGGTATCAGGGAGCGCTCTCTACGCGGGCGGCTCATTCACGACGGCGGGCGGGAGTACGGCCAACCATGTGGCCAAGTGGAATGGCAGCAGTTGGTCGGCACTTGGCTCCGGGGTAGCCAGTGACGATTACCAAACTCATGTTAACGCGTTGGCGGTGTCGGGGAGCACTCTCTACGTGGGCGGCTGGTTCACAACGGCGGGCGGCAGTCCGGCCTACAATGTGGCCAAATGGAATGGCAGCAGTTGGTCAGCGCTCGGCTCGGGAGTGGATTACTCGGTCTCTGCGCTGGCGGTGTCGGGGAGCGCACTCTACGCGGGTGGCGAGTTTCTGGCGGCGGGCGGCAGTCCGGCCAACTGTGTGGCCAAGTGGAGTGGGGGCACTTGGTCGGCGCTCGGCTCTGGGGTTGGAAACAGTTTGTCCTTTGTCTCCGCGTTGGCGGTGTCGGGCACGAACCTATACGTGGGCGGCCAGTTTCCGACGGCGGGCGGCAGTGCGGCCAGAAATGTAGCGCAATGGAGTGCGAGCAGTTGGTCGGCCCTCGGCTCGGGGCTGAACTCGCATGTCAATGCGCTGGCGGTGTCGGGCACGAACCTGTACGTGGGCGGCTATTTCACGGGTGTGGGCGGCAGTGCGGCAAACTATGTGGCCGAATGGAATGGAAGCAGTTGGTCGGCCCTCGGCTCGGTAGTACAGGGGACCGATCCCTTTAACCTTCCATTCGTTAGCGCGCTAGCGGTGTCGGGGAGCGATCTGTACGTGGGCGGTAATTTCACGACGATGGGTGGTAGTGCGGCAAACTATGTGGCCAAATGGAACGGGAACAGCTGGTCAGCACTGGGGGCTGGTATCGGGAGTGTGCCTTACGCTCCCAAGGTCCGTACGCTGGCAGTGTCGGGGAACGATCTCTACGTGGGTGGTGAGTTCCGGACGGCGGGCGGCAGTGCGGCCACGAATGTAGCCAAATGGGATGGGAGCGGTTGGTCGGCGCTCGGCTCGGGGTTGAACGACACTGTCTATGCGCTGGCGGTGTCGGGCACGAACCTCTACGTGGGTGGCTCTTTCACGAATGCGGGCGACACTGCGGCTAACCGGGTGGCCAAATGGGATGGGAGCAGTTGGTCGGCACTCGGCTCGGGGTTGAACGACACTGTCTATGCGCTGGCGGTGTCGGGCACGAACC
>CAZWJC010000109.1:13892-21551 GCA_964634255.1 uncultured Verrucomicrobiota bacterium
TATGCGTGGGTGGCTCTTTCACGAATGCGGGCGGCAGCGCAGCCAATCGGATCGCCAAATGGGATGGGAGCAACTGGTCGCCGCTCGGCTCAGGGCTGAACAGCGGTGTCCTGGCGTTGGCCATGTCGGGGAGCGATCTCTACGTGGGCGGCTGGTTCACGGCGGCGGGCGGCAGTGCGGCCGACCATGTGGCCAAGTGGGACGGGAGCAGTTGGAGCGCGCTCGGATCGGGGATGAACGACCATGTGTATACGCTGGCGGTGTCGGGGAGTGATCTCTACGCGGGCGGTTGGTTCACGGCAGCGGGAGGGGAAGCGTCTGCATACGTCGCCCGAGCGAATCTGAGCCCGCCTGGAGGCGTGATCCAGAACCTCGGCGTAAATGGCGGCACGGTTGCGCTGGATTGTCTGGGCCTGCCCGGCACCGCGTTCACTGTCCAGCGCGCGGCGGACGTGTTGTTTACCGCGGACCTCACCACGTTGCTCACCACGAACGCGCCGGCACCAGACGGCCAGTTCCGTTGCACGGATTCCAGCCCGCCCAGCGCCAGAGCGTTTTACCGGCTGCTCAAGCAGTGAGGTTGCCTTTGGTCGTAGCGCAGGTTTTCAATCTGCCGTATCGCCGAATTGCATTCGGCAGGGCGTGACGGCGGTCTGCGCACTGGAACTCGCCAAGCGGTGCGGATTACCAATCCGCGATACAGCAGAGTGCAACTCTGCGCTACGTCCTCCTCGTGCTCCGGCATCCTGCCGGAAGATCACTTCTGAAAGCCCGGGGGCGGAAGTTTGATCTGCCGGCGAGCGCCGCCGGACGGCCGGCTCCGTTGCACGGATTCCAGCCCGCCCAGCGCCACGGCGTTTTACCGACTGCGAAAAGAGTGACGGTCGGAGGCAGGAAGATTGAGGGCAAAAACATGTCGCTTCCATTTTCCTGCCCGCAATGTTCCTGCCACGTTGCCTGTGGGTCGTTTGATGCGGTAGCCTTGCGCGGTCATCCAGCGCATCGGCAACCGGAAACTGCTATTGCGCCGGCGCGCCTGTCTGGTAGGTTCTGGACGAGCAAGGATGTTATGGACGGTCGCGCGACAAGCTTGATTGCCGGGTTCGTGCTCGCGGCGTTGGCCACGACGCACGCCGCACAGGTTGGCCTGATCCAGATCAACGGCGCCATCGGCCCAGCCACTGCCAGCTACATTGGCCGCGCCATCGAAGTTGCCGGTGACCGCAAGAACGCCTGTCTGCTCATCGAACTCGACACGCCCGGCGGCTTGCTGGAATCCACGAAGGACATCGTCCAGAAGTTTTACGCGTCCAAAGTGCCCGTGGTGGTCTATGTCGCTCCGGAAGGCGCGAACGCCGGCAGCGCGGGTTGTTTCATCACGCTGGCCGCGGACGTGGCGGCCATGGCGCCGAATACGAGCATCGGTGCGGCGCATCCGGTCTCCCTCAACCCCGCTGGCGGCGACGAGAAGCCGGACGAGGTGATGAAGCAGAAGTTGGAGAATTTCGCGGCCAGCTACATCGAAGCCATCGCCGTGAAGCGCGGGCGGAACGTGGATTGGGCGAAAGCGTCGGTGAAGGAGAGCGCGTCCATCACCGCCGAAAAGGCGCTCGAACTGAACGTCATCGAGATCATCGCCAAGGACCGACCGGATCTGCTGAAGCAGCTCGACGGACGCGTGGTGAATGACAAGGCCTTGGAGACGGCCGGTGCGGAGGTGGTCGCCATCCCGATGGTCGCGCGCGAGAAAGTGTTCCAGCTTCTGTGGCGGCCGGAAGTGATGTTTCTTCTGATGCTCATGGCGATGTATGGGATCATCGGGGAGCTGAGCAATCCAGGTGCGATTCTGCCGGGGGTTGTTGGCGCGATCGCATTGATTCTCGTCCTCTACATGTCCGCGATTTTGCCCATCAACATCGCCGGGCTTGCGCTCATCGGCTTGGCGATTGCGCTATTCATTACGGATGTCTTTGCACCGTCGCATGGGGTGCTGACGGCGGGCGGGATTGTGTCGTTCTTCCTCGGCGCGCTGATGCTCTTCAACCGGGCCGGGCCGGGCTTCGAGCTCTCCCTTTCCTACATCCTCGCCGGGGTGGTGACCACGGCGGCGTTCTTCATTTTCGTGGTCGGCGCGGGGTTGCGGGCGCAGTTCAAGCCCGCGCAAACCGGCCGGGAAGCGATGGTCGGCAAGACGGTGAGTGCGTTATCACGCATTGACGCGCAGGGCGGGAAGGTGTTTATCGACGGCGAACTCTGGAACGCGGTCAGCGACACAGCGGTTGAGAAAGATCAACCCGTCGAAGTCGTCGGCCTCGAAGGGCTGACGTTGAAAGTGAAACCTACAAACCAATAACGGAGAAACCTTATGGGCGAATTACTGGTAAGTGCATTTCGATATCTCGGTCCGTGGATGGTGGCGGTGATTGTGATTGCGGTCTTCGTGCTGCCGCAGGCGCTGCGCATTCTGCGCGAATACGAGCGGGGCGTCATCTTCCGCCTCGGCAAACTGAGCGGGGCGAAGGGCCCGGGGCTGATCTTCCTCATCCCCGTTGTGGACAAGATGGTGAAAATGGACCTGCGCGTCGTGACGATTGACGTGGCCAAACAGGAGGTGATGACCCGCGACAACGTGCCGGTAACGGTGGATGCGGTGGTTTATTTCCGCGTCGTGGATCCCATCGCCGGCGTGATCAAGGTGGAGAATTACTGGAAGGCGACGTCGCTCATCGCCCAGACCACGCTGCGCAGCGTGCTCGGCCAGGCGCCGCTGGACGATCTGCTGTCGCAACGCGATACGATCAACCAGAAGCTGCAGGAGATCATCGACAAGCAAACCGAACCGTGGGGCGTCAAGGTGACCGCGGTGGAGGTAAGGGAAGTGGCGCTGCCGGACAGCATGAAACGCGCGATGGCCAAGCAGGCGGAAGCCGAGCGCGAACGCCGCGCGAAGATCGTGAATGCGGAGGGCGAGTTCCAGGCCGCCGAGAAGATGGTTCAGGCCGCGGCGCTGATCAGCGCGGAGCCGATCGCGCTGCAACTGCGCTTCCTCCAGACCATGCGGGAGATTTCCAGCGAGCACAACACGACGACGTTCCTGCCCATCCCGATTGATTTGTTCAGCCCGTTCATCAAGAAGCTGGTGGAAGAGAAGAAGTGAGCGGTTCCCCGCCGGGACGATTGGCGGACACGTCGAGCACCGCAATGCATGGACGCAGATGAAGTCATAGCGCGGTGTTTTCAGCCCATGATTGGCCAGGCCTGCTGGGGAGTTACAAATGGCCATGGCTCGTGGCTGACCTTCAACTTCGGCAATCCGCATCTTGAAATCCGCGAGCCCAAACCGGACTCGGAACTGGCAATTTCTCGAATGCGCGGCGTGCGCGCTGAAGGAGAACACAGACTGTGGGTCAATATGGCGGAATGGCTGATCTACCAGGATGGCGCTCGGCTGGCACATAATGAGAGTGATCGTGAGACGATCGGTCGGGCTGCGGCAACCCTGGACGGACAGATCCTCCTGGAGGAGCGCACCGAGCCGAACCCGCTGATGACACAATTGACGTTCGATCTCGGCGGACGTCTGTGGGTGTCGCGATATCAGCAGTGGCAGCCAGACCATGTCCTTTGGCAAGCGTCCAACGGTGATATCATCACCGCTTTGCACGCGAGTGGCCGAGTCTTGGTGGAACGACCGGAAGGTGACCGGAGGATTCAAACAGACTGTGGCTATGTCGGCAGGCAATCGAGCGCCAGTAATGCGAGCGGTGCTTCCGCAGGGAAGTGACGCAGGCATCTCGGCCGCGGATCAACTTGGTCAACCTTGCTTTGCCCGTTCGGCGTGATTAGCTTTCCACCATGACCAACTATCGTGTCACATTGATCGAACACGAGGACGGCGTTTCGGTGAGTTGCCCGGCGCTCAGGGGCTGCCATTCGCAAGGCCGGACGCGGGAAGAGGCTTTGCAGAACATTCGCGAGGCTATCCGGGACTGGTTGGCGGCGGAGGCCGACGAGGCAAAGCTCTTCAAGGTCAGCGAAGCTGAGGTTGCTGTTTGACGCAGGCCAATGCCGGAACCGCAGTTGCGTGGGCGTTGACAGCATCACACCCGGAAGCCATCTTGGCTGCGCGATGAGAACCTACACTGCCGTTGTCGAGCGCTGCCCCGAAACCAAATTGTTCGTGGGCTACGTTCCCGGATTTCCTGGGGCACATTCCCAAGGGAAGACACTGGACGAGCTGGGCCGGAATCTGCGGGAAGTTGTGGAGATGCTCCTGGAAGACGGCGAGCCGGAGCTCGATGCCGAGTTCGTGGGCACGCAAACCATTCAAGTGGCGCGGACATGAGCAACCTGCCCGTTTTGAAACCGCGCGAGGTGGTTCGCATTCTGAATCGGCTGGGGTTTGTTGAAGTCCGGCAGCGCGGTTCGCATCGGCAATTCCGCCACTCTGACGGGCGTGGCACCACCGTTCCGTTTCACGCGGGGCGGGATATTTCACCGATTCTGCTGCGGCAGATTGCGCAGGATGTCGGCCTGAAGGCAGAGGAATTTGTCAGTCACCATTGATCGAATTGAAGCATGCCTCTCTACGAATACGAACTGTGCGAAGGGGACTGCAAGGTGTGCGGTGGACGCTTCACGTTGATGCGTCCGCTCAGCGCCAAGGAACTGACGCATTGCCCCGCCTGCAAGAAGCCCGTGCGCAAAGTGATCACCGCCTTCAACACGCCCACGAAGCTCAAGCCGGTATCCATCAGCGACGCCAAGAAAGCCGGGTTCACGGTGCTCAAACGCTTGGGCAAGGGCGAATACGAGCGGCAGTGAAGGCCGGTGGCGGGCCGTTTCCTAGCGGTTCGCTTCCCCGCCGCCGAACACGCTATCGAGGATGACCTCCTTGGTTTTCCACAGCAGTGCCATGGTCATGGCCAGCGGCAGCAGCACCAAGAGGATCATGAGCCACAAGCTGCCGCGCTCAAGCAGGACCAAAAGCTGCCCGGCCAGCAGCGCCTTCAAGGCGAGGTGTTGCAGGGCGAGGTGCGCCACGCTCAGCAGCAGGGCGGCGAGCAGCAGCCCGCGGTTCATCGCGGTGAACTGCCGGGCCTCCTGTCGCAGCGTCTCGTCCGGCAGCATGGCACTCAGGCGGAGCAACACGAGGTTGAGGTGGCTGAGAAAGATCAGCGCGCACAAACCCAGCAGGACGATCGCGGTCGCAAAGAATTCGTGATAGGGAAACCGGTTCCACCAGTAGAGGAACGGGCTGAGGCCGAAGTTCACGAGGGCCATGAGCTTGGCGCGATCAAGGGCGTTTTGCCAGATGCGCTCCTGCTTCTGGAATTGCCCCACGTGATACAACCCATAGATCAGCAGTCCGGTCACCACGATTGGCAATGCCGGCCCGAAGGGGCGCAACCAATCCGTCTTCGCGGTTTGCACGCAGACGACCAGCGCCAGCGGCAACCCCCAGAACAGCAGCGAAAGCCCGCGCACCAGGCGTCCCAGCGCCCGCAACAAGTCGGCGTTGGGCGCAGGGTCAGGCATGCGGGGAAGTGCGAAGTGCGAAGTGCGAAGCGCGAGGGCCGACACAAATCCGAAATCCGAAATCCGAAACCCGAAACAAATCCGAAGTCCGAAATCCGAAACCGGCCGGACTGCTGGCGCAAATTGACAACGGCGAACGATTGGTGAGGCGGGATAACATTCTGGCGTGCGCCGGCTCCTTGGCGCTCTCAGCGCGTCTCGGCCAGCAGAGTGACAGAGGGCTGCCGCAGTTAAAAACCTGACGGATGACTCCCGGGCCTCGGGTTTCGAGCTTCCTTCGGATTTCGGATTTCGGATTTCGGATTTCCGAGACAGGCGGTCCAGCGGTGCTTGGGCAGGAGGTGGCGGGTTGCATCCTTCCTTTCGCCTCAGAACGACAAGTAGGTGTAGGCCTTGAGCCCGCGCTCGTAATCATCCAGCAGCCGCATGGCTTCGGACGGCTTCATGCGGTCAGACTTGATGGCCTCGTCCATCTGGGCCTTCATCTGGCGCTTGAGTTCGTTCTCGTCGTACTGCACCGACGCCAAGGACTGCACGATGGTCGAACCTTCGATGATTTCCTCGATGTAGTAGCCCGCCGGTTCGTCGGGTTCGAGGAAGACGTGGACCTCGTTTACGCGGCCAAACAAGTTGTGCAGATCGCCCATGATGTCCTGGTAGGCGCCCAAGAGGAAGAAACCAAGGTAGTAGGAGTCATTCGGACCGGTCTTTCCCGCGTCGCCGCTGCCACCATTCCCGTTGCCGTTACGGCGTGGCAAGTCGTGGAGCGTGAGCGTATCCCGCACATCCCGCAGATCAATGAACTTGTTCACCTGCCCGTCCGAGTCGCAGGTAATGTCCACCAGTGTGGCTTCGCGCGTCGGCCGCTCAGTTAACCGGTGAATGGGCATGATGGGGAATAGGTGGCCCAACGCCCAGTGATCCAGCAGCGACTGGAAGACGGAGAAGTTGCAGAGGTACTGGTCGCCCAGGCTGTCTTCCAGCTTGCGGATTTCTTCCGGCACGTAGGCTTGGCCCTTGAAACTCTCCACCACCGCTTGGCTAATCTCCCAATAGAGGCTCTCGATCTTGGCCTTGTCCGGCAGATCCATCATGCCGAGCGTGAACATGTGCTGGGCGTCTTCGCGGCGCTCTTGGGCATCGTGGAAGGCCTCGAGCTTGTTCAGCTTGGTGAGATTCTTCTGCATGTCGAGCAACTCGCGCACAAGCGGATGCTCGTTCTCGCCGTAGGTGAACTTCGCCTCCGGCGGCGATTTCTCGATCGCGCCGAATACTTCCACGATCAACACACTGTGATGCGCCACAATCGCCCGGCCACTCTCGCTCACCAGGTCCGGGTGCGGCACCTTCTCGGCGTTGCAGACGTCGCCGACATAATAAACGATGTCGTTGGTGTATTCTTGAAGCGTGTAATTCGTCGAACTGTCGAAGGCCGACCGGCTGCCATCGTAATCCACGCCCAAGCCGCCGCCGACATCGAGGTGCTCAACGGCAAAGCCCATCTTGTGCAGCTTCGCGTAAAAGCGCGCCGCCTCCTGTACCGCTTTCTTGATCGTGAGAATGTCCGGGACCTGCGAGCCGATGTGGAAATGCAGCAGCTTGAGGCAGTGGCTGAGATTCTCCGTGCGAAGCAGATCGCACGCGGCGAGGATTTCCACCGTGCTGAGGCCAAACTTAGCATCCTCGCCGCCGCTCTCGGCCCAGCGCCCCGCGCCCTTGGCGAGCAACCGCACCCGCAGGCCCACCATCGGCTCCACGCCGAGCTGCTTCGAGATCGCGATGATCTGCCGCAACTCCTCCAGCTTCTCAACCACCATGATCACCTTCTTGCCCAGCTTGATGCCGAGCAGCGCCATCTTGACGAAGTCCGCGTCCTTGTAGCCGTTGCAGATGATGAGACTGCCGACCTGCGCCTGCAACGCCAGCCCGGCGAACAACTCCGGCTTGCTGCCGACTTCCAGCCCGAACTCGTACGGCTTGCCGGCGTCGAGGATCTCTTCCACGACTTCGCGGAGCTGGTTCACCTTGATCGGGAAGACGCCGCGATAACGGCCCTGGTAATTGAACTCGGCGATGGAATTGCGGAAGGCCAGGTTTAGCGACTCGACGCGGTGGCGCAGG
>CAZWJC010000110.1:0-21240 GCA_964634255.1 uncultured Verrucomicrobiota bacterium
AGGACGCGAATGGTTCTGGGTCGTAGCGCGGCAAGATGCACCTCCGATCTGTAACGGATGGAGTAACTGTCGTTCAGCGGAACGCCCAACCAGAGCTCCCGACAGGAGGCGGTAATCGCCGAAGCGGTGGTTGGATCGGCTGCGACCGGGGACCGGTCGCGGTCCGACTGAATTGCCGCGTCTCAGGTCCGCACTTGACCGCTGCCAATGCCAACCCACTTGTAGCTGGTCAATTCTTCCAATCCCATCGGGCCGCGGGCGCCGATCTTGTCGGTGCTGATGCCAATCTCCGCGCCCATGCCAAATTCCCCACCGTCGGTGAAGCGTGTGCTGGCGTTCCAATACACTGCTGCGCTGTCCACCTCCGCCAGGAACTGCCTGGCCGCGGCTTCGTCCCGCGTGACGATGCTGTCCGAGTGTGCCGAGCCGTAGTGGTTGATGTGATGAATCGCGGCCTGAACCCCGCCCACGACGCGGACGTTCAGGATGTAATCGTTGTATTCGGTGAACCAGTCCTGTTCGGTCACAGGGCGGACTTCCGACTTCTGACTTTTGACTTCCGACTTCAAGATCGCTTCGGCCTCCGGGTCGGCGCGCAGTTGCACGTGTTTCTCGGCGAGCCGCTGGCCAACGGCCGGCAAAAACACTGGGGCGATCCGCCGGTCCACGAGCAGCGTCTCCATGGCGTTGCACACGCCGGGACGCTGGCACTTGGCGTTGAACACGATCTCCTCAGCCATCTTCAAATCTGCGTCGGCGTCGACGAAGACGTGGCAGACGCCCTTGTAATGCTTAATCACCGGCACCTTGCTGCAGTCAGCTACGGCGCGGATCAGCCCCTCACCCCCGCGCGGCATGCAGAGGTCCACGTATTGCGTGAGGGCAAGCAGCGCCGGGATCGCCTCGCGCTCGGTGGTGGGAACTACCTGAATCGCTTGCCGTGGAAAGCGGTCACCCAAGGCGGCGCGGCCGGCGGCGACCATCGTTTCCGCGATGAGCTTGTTTGAGTGCAGTGCTTCCTTTCCACCGCGGAGGATTGTGGCATTGCCGGACTTGAAACAAAGGCTTGCGGCATCGGCTGTCACGTTGGGGCGCGATTCGTAGATGATGACGACCACGCCAATCGGCACGCTGATCTTCTGGAGACGCAAGCCGTTTGGGCGGGTGCGGTCGTCCAAAACCCGGCCCACCGGATCCGGCAGAGCTGCAACTTCGCGGAGGCCTTTGGCCATGCTGGAGATGCGCTTGTCGTCCAGCTTGAGCCGATCGAGCATCGCGGCGGAGAGGCCAAGTTTTGCGCCAACCTCCATGTCGAGGGCGTTGGCCGCCTTGAGGACGTCAGCCTCACGCTCCAACGCATCCGCCATCGCACCGAGGGCGGCGTTCTTTTCGGCGGTCGTGAGCTTGGCCAGTTCGCGCGACGCAGCCTTCGCGTGCTTGGCCAATTCGGTCATTTGCTCCGTCAGAATCATGTCGTGAAAATAGGCCAAACCGCCGAAAGGCGGAACTACAAACGCTCGTCAGACCCCGCCGAGTGCCTCGGTCGCAGCATTGGCGGAGGACCTGCCGCACCGGCGATGACCGCGGGGATACAGCCAACTTGCTACTGCACCAACCGCGAAACTCGCTCTGCCTCGTACGTCATTCCCACGCCACCGGCTGGCCCGTCGCGGCGAGGACGCTTGTCCACAATGAGCCCGCGGGATCTACATGCTTCTTCGCGCTGACGGCCAGCGGGATGGGCACGTGGGTAAACAGACTATTCCAGAAACCGATGACCAGATTCGTCTTGCCAGCCATTGCGGCGTGGACGGCGTTCCGGGCCAGTTGATCGCAGAGAATCGCGTCGTCGGAGTTCGCCGGCACGCTACGCACGAGGTAGCTCGGGTCGAAGTATTTGACCTCCGCGGGTACGTTCGCCTGCTTCATGTGGGCGAGAATCCGGTCCTTCAGGAACGGGCCAATGTCCGCGTGGAGCTTGTTACCCGAGGCATCCTTGACCGTGCCCGCCCCGGCCAGCAGGTCTTGCCCTGCGCCTTCCGCCACCACCACCACGGCATGATGCCTCGCCTCCAGGCGGCGGCGCAGAACTTCGAGGAAGCCTTTCGGCCCGTCGAGCCGCAACGGAATCTCCGGGATCAGCGTGAAGTTCACCTCCTGGCTGGCAACCGTGGCCACGGCGGCGATGAAGCCCGCGTCCCGGCCCATGACCTTCACCAGACCGATGCCGTTGAAGACGCTCTTGGCTTCGTTGTGCGCGCAATCGAGCACCTCGGCCGCCTTCTCCGTGGCGGTGATCAGGCCGAAAGTGCGCGCCACATACATCACGTCGTTGTCAATCGTCTTGGGGATGCCCACGACCGCGATGGGTAGGTTGCGTTTCCGCACCTCGATGGCGATGTCGCGCGCGCCGCGCAATGTGCCGTCGCCGCCGGTGCAGAGCAGCACGTTGATGCCACGTTCGACGAGGAAATCCACCATGAGCTCGGTGGGTTGCGGTCCGCGAGAGGATCCCAGGATCGTCCCGCCGTCTTCGTGGATGTCGTCCACGAGTTCGCTGGTCAGGCGCAAGGGCGGTTGGCCCACCGCCGGGTTCAAGCCCGCGTAGCCGTAACGGAGGCCGAGCACTTCTGGCACGCCGTAGTGGTGATGCAATTCCATGAACGCCGAGCGGATGACGTTGTTCAATCCGGGACACAAGCCGCCGCAAGTGACGATGGCGGCGCGCGTCTGTTTGGGATCAAAAAAGAGCTTCTCCCGCGGGCCAGCCTTCTCAAACGATTCTTCCGGGGATAGCACGGCGCCGGCATCGAACTCGGCTTGGTAACAAACGCGCGCTCCGTCGGTAACAAACTGGCCCTGGCCAGTGCCGGGGGTGCTGACCAGGCGTACCGGTGAGGCGTGCGTGCAGGGCCCAAGGTTATCGATCCGCGTGCTGTCGAACGTAATCATGGCGTCCAAGGTGCGGGTTGCGGTTTCGGTTGCAAGCGTTTGTTTGCGTCCGGCCTCGAGTGCAGCACGGGGACAAGAAAACGCGGGCCTTGTCTCCGTCAGGTTCGTTACGGCGAGGGCTGACTGATGTCCGCCACGGTCAGGAGCGTGTAGCGCTCGTCGTTGTGGAGCAGGGGAGTCGCCAGCACCTGCAAGTGTAGGACCGTCTCCCGGCCCTTGCGCAGGCAAACCACGCGGCATTCCTCGATGTCCCGAGTGCCGGCCAGGCCACTCAGGATTACCCGCACGGCGCCGCATTGGCGGCAGAACCGGCTCGTGCCGCAGCCGCTCTGGCATTCGTAGGCGTGGATGCACCCCAGCGCCTCGCCTGGGCGCAGGCCGACGATCTGGTCCATGGTCATGTCCGGCACCAGGTCCAGCACGTTCTCGCTGGCCATCACGATCTGCCGTTGGGCGTTCAACACGAGCAAGTAGTTCACTGCGGCGTGAAGCACGGTGTCGGCCAGCGGGGACTGAGTGAAGCTCCGGCCCTGACGCTGGACCACTTCAACCGGCTGGCGCTCCGCCGGCGCGAAGAACGTGATGGGTATCTTCATGCGCCCGCATGGTTTCGCCCGCGACGCGGCACGTCAAGCCTTGGTGTGGCAGCCTTGAAAGTCGGAATCGCCTGCCTTGCGCCTCTCGGCTCACGTGCGCAGTTGTCGGGTCGGGGCGTATCCGCTTTCATCAGGGCAGGGTGCGGAGCGTGGAATGTCCGCGCGTCGAGCTCAATTCACCCAGAAATCCGTTCCGCACTTTCGTCAACTCCCACCCGGCTTAAGTCAGTCCCTCCGATTTCAACCAGACCCCATGAAAGGCTTTAACTGCTTTTTTGCAATTTCGGTGAAAGAACTGCGTGGAGTGACCCGTATATAAGGGTGAAATGTGCAAGTATGGGACTTTCTCGGCAACCGCGGGGAAGCCTCCTGCGGCTGGTATGGAACCATAACTGGCAGAAACAAGATGCCAAGAGCCGAGCAGCATACGCCTTCCGATTGGAGGGGTAACGAACGAGAATTCGGATCGCCAAGAAACATGGTGGATAGGGGTAAGGCGCAATACCAAAGGAGGAGGTATTGCGCCTTACGACCCCATTGAACGGTCCGACCCCGCAAAAGGACTTGCATGATAAAAAGCCTCGGACAAACAGCAAGAACAAGCAGAGAACTACCGCAAGGTCATGGGGAAACCGTCTTGGTGGCGGAAGACGAGGATTTGGTTAGGGAGGTCATTGGGCGCATGCTGGAGAATAACGGGTATCGCGTTCTGACCGCCGCCAATGGAGAGCAGTCGGTGGCCCGGTATGCGGAGAATCGGGACGTTGTTGCCGCTGTTCTCACAGACCTGATGATGCCGGTGATGGACGGGGTCACTGCCATTCGAGCTTTGAAGAAGATCAACCCGGAGGTTTTGATCATCGTTGCGACTGGCATTGGCAGTCATCCGGAAGTGCCGGCCCTAAAGGGATTGAACGTTCGGCACTATTTGTCCAAACCCTTCACATTGGAAGCGCTGCTGCGAAAAATGCAGGAGGTTCTTGGGGATCATCCTTACCCACCGTGTGATCACCTGTCGGATGTGTTGGACAGCGACGCGGCACCAGTCAGGTCATGTTCGCCTCCAACCGGCTGACCTCGGCTTTGATCATCTCGGCAACGCGGTGCTTAGCCATGTAGACCTGACTGACGGGAATCCGAAAGGTCTTGGCGACAACATCTGCTGGGCGTTGTTTGTTCACGTAGAGATCGAAGATTTGGTATTTTTGCGGATCAATGCGTCGCTTAACGTTGGCGAGGGCGGCCGCGAGCAGATTGTTCCTCCATTCAGTTTCCCAAACGGCGTCCCAATCCAGTCCTTCCGAGCCGGAAAGGCCGGAAATCGCAGCCTCAGCGCTGTTTCCTGGCATGGAGGGGAGCGACGAAGCAGGGGGGCGTTTGCGGAGTTGGTCGGTGATACGCCAACGAGTGGTTTGAAACAGCCAGCTCTTGAAAGAGCCAAGCCGGCGGTCGTAATTAAAACCGGGCATGTTCTTCGCCACGGACAACATGGTTTCCTGCACTGCGTCTTGAGCTTCGGTTTCCGTCAAGCCACCTTTCCGTGCGAATCCATAGATAAGCTTCCAGTAGGTGTCGAAGAAATCCTGCCAACTCGCTTGATCCTGCCAGTCTTTGAGACGGTGGATCAGCGTCGTGCGAGTCGGTATCAGGTCGTCCGGCGGTTCTACCATGTTCAAGTAATGTAGCGCCCAAGCGCGATTGGCAAACACAAATGACGAGATGTCGTCGGAACTGCCGGCCCTTCTGCGAAGCTGCAGTAACTTGTTGGATTTCTGGTAGAAACGTAGGAGGGTGACGATGGGAGCGGCGCACAGGCGGGATGCCGTGATAGTCGGGTTTTGGAGGGCGATTAGCTTGCCAAGGGGTGGCGGTTGCTGCTAGATACTCCCAAGCATGCGACCGACCAACACGTGAGCATAGGACGCTGGAATCCAATGTTTGAAGCCAGTCGTGTTGCGTGGTTGGCCACGGCTCTGGCCGTGCTCTTGTGTGCCGGAAAAGCGCTCTGTGCCGGCGCGGGTAACGAGGACGAGATTCGCATCGTGGAGCTGCAGGGGACCGTGGAGGTGTCTCCGGCCGGAGCCAAGACTTGGGTGCTTACCCAAACCAACCAACTCCTTTACCCGTTCGATCATCTACGCACGGGCACCAACAGTCGGGTTGCTCTGCGCTGGTCTGACCGCAGCGTCGTGGCTTTTGGCGCTTCAACCGAGCTGGAAATCCTGCAGCCGCACGCACCCGGAGCGCTGGCTGGCTTGCGCTTGGTCCAGGGGGTCTTGTCATTCCTCCATCGTGACGAACCGAGTCGGATTCGTGTGGTGACGCGCGGGGCCGTGGCTGGCGTTGAAGGCACGGAGTTTGTTCTGGCCGTATCCAGCTTGGACGGTGTGGAGCGCAGCACGCTTTCGGTCATTGACGGTCGGGTCCATTTCGGTAACGACTCGGGGACAATTGTCTTGCGGAACGGCGAGCAGGCGGTGGTCGAGGTTGGACGACCTCCCACGCGGACGGCCGGTTTCATTGCGAATAACGTCCTGCAATGGTGCTTCTATTATCCCGCGGTGTTGAATACGGCCGAATTGCCGCTCACGGCCGCGGAAGCCGCCGCCCTCCGCGAATCTCTGGAGGCGTACGGACGGGGTGATTTGCTGGCGGCGCTGCGGCTGTACCCCGCAGGCGCGACGGATTCAGACGCCGTGCGGGTATATCACGCCGCGTTGATGCTCAGCGTGGGCGAGGTGACGCAAACCGAGGCCATGCTTGCTGGGTTGGCGGACTCCGACCCTGCCGGTCGAATCCAACGGCTCGCCGGGGCGTTGCGCCGGCTCATCGCGGCGGTGAAACGGGAGACGATCTCCGCCGGACAGGAACCGCAGCTCTCGAGCGAATTCGTGGCCGAGACGTACTACCAGCAGGCGCAGGCGGTCCCGGAGACGTCGCTGCGGCAGGCGCTGGCGCTCGCCCGTCAGGCGGTGGCGATTTCACCCGAGTTCGGTTTCGCCTGGGAACGGGTGGCGGAAGTGGAACTCTGTTTTGGCCGGAGACGGGCCGCGATCGAGGCTTTGGACAAGAGCTTGGAACTCTCGCCGCGCAATGCCCAGGCTTTGGCGCTAAAAGGGTATTTGCTCGCCGCCCAAGGGCGGTCACGCGAAGCGATGCATTGGTTCGACCAGGCGTTGGCGGTGGATTCGGCGCTCGGCAACGCTTGGCTGGGCCGGGGACTGTGCCGCATCCGACGCGGGGATTTGGCGGGGGGCAGGGAAGATTTGCTTGTGGCGGCGGCGTTGGAGCCGCGGCGAGCCGAACTGCGGAGCTATTTGGGTAAGGCGACGGGCGCTGCGGGCGAGTATTCGCAGGCGATCAAGGAGCTTCAGCTTGCCCGAAATCTGGATCCGAACGACCCGACGGCTTGGCTGTACTCCGCACTGATCAACCAGCAGCACAACCGGATCAACGAAGCCATCCGCGATTTGGAGAAATCCCAGCAACTAAACGACAACCGCAGCGTGTATCGCTCACGCCTCTTGCTCGATCAGGATCAGTCCGTGCGCAGCGCTGACCTCGCAGGGATATACCAGGACGCGGGCATGGCCGACGTGGCCGTACGCGAGGCGGGCCGAGCGGTGAACTACGACTATGGGAACTACTCGGCGCATCTTTTCCTCGCAAGTAGCCTCAACCCTGGCTCGGAGTGGGTCAACCGACGCTATGAGACAGCAGCAGTCTCTGAGAGTCTGCTCGCAAATTTGTTGTCGCCGGCCAGCGCCGGCACGCTCTCGTCGGGGCTTTCACAGGCCCGCTCCTCCTGGCTGTTCGAGCAGGATCGGTTCGGCCTGCTTTCGGAAACCGAGTACTTGAGCCGTGGTGCTTGGGATGAATGGGGGATTCAGTATGGCATCTCGGAACGATTAAGCTATGGGTTGAACTGGCAATACACATGGGACCCCGGCCAGCATGTAAATGGAGACTCCGATTTCCGGCGACTGGGCTTAAGATTGAAAGCACAAGTCAGCCCGGCCGACACGCTCACCGTGGAGGTCAGCGATTTCGAATTGAAGTACGGAGACTTACAGGAAACTTACGGCTTGGATCGAGTCAATCCGGACGTTCGTTTCGAAGAGACTCAATGGCCTGAAGTGGTGGTGGGCTACCATCACGAATGGAATCCGGGTGTTCACACGCTTGTGCTGGCCAGTTACTTGAACGACTCCCTCTCGTTCACCAATACGGCGCAGCCCATCTTCTTGGCAACTCGCCATGACACAGAACTGGAAGCCATCCCGAACCCAGATCCTGGCAAACTGAGTGGAGTGACGGGGCTCGCAATGCACCAAGATTATGAAGGCTCGGTGGAGTTCGGCTCGGCTGAGTTGCAGCAGATCTGGCAGCAAACCTCGCACAATTCCGTCATTGGGGTAAGGTTTCAGTATGGCATTCTACAAACTGCCGCTCTACAAAACCAACCTTCGACCATGGGCCACGCTTTTCCAGACCCTCCGGAGCCCTCCTCGCTACAGAACCTTGAGGACAACTTCAAGCGACTTACTGTGTACGGGTATCACCAGTGGGACATGCTCAGATGTCTGCAGTTGAGTGGTGGACTGGCTTATGACTGGCTCGCGTTCCCCGAGAATGGCTGGAACGCCCCCCTCTCGTTCAAGGAGGACACGGTGGACCAGCTCTCTCCAAAGGCTGGCGTGATTTGGACACCTGCGCCAGGTACGGTGGCCCGTTTCGCTTACACACGCTCGCTGGGCGGGATGCAGATGGACCAAAGCCTGCGGCTGGAACCTTCCCAAGTGGCTGGCTTTGTTCAAGCATTCCGAAGCGTTATTCCCGAATCAATGGTTGGAGGAAATGCTGGAGCACAGTTCGAGACGTTTGGCTTAGCATTGGAGCAAAGGTTGGTCAAAGGAACATACTTGAGCGTTGCGGGCGAGTTGCTGAATTCCGAGGTCCAGCGGACCTTGGGCGCGTACGATTCTTTTCCCGCCATGGACAATCCTGACAACCCGTGGTCTCTTGCCCTGCCTGCTCGCTTGAGGAATCATCTCGATTACCAAGAACCCTCGGTTCTTTTTACGGTCAACCAGTTGTTAGGAAGGGAATGGGCCTTGGGCGCGCGGTATCGGCTGAGTCAAGCCACCTTGGAAAGTGACTTCGTGGATGTGCGCGATGGACTCGTCTTCCGTGATTTTCAACCCAGATACCGTCAAGAAAGCCTGCTGCATACAGTGGACTTGACTGCGGTCTTCAATCATAGCTGCGGCTTGACCGTAAGTGCCGAGGCCCTTTGGTTTCTCCAGAACACGGATGGTTACATGCCAGGTCAGCCAGGCGACAATTTCTGGCAATTCAACGTGTACGCCGGTTACCGCTTTCCTCGCCGCCGGGCTGAGGTGGCGGTCGGTCTGCTGAATCTGACTGACCAGAGCTACAACCTCAGTTCGTTGAATCTCCATCGTGAACTTCCGCAGGAAAGGACGCTCGCCGTGCGCTTCAGAATAAACCTCTAGATTGGCGATGTGTGAACCACGTCTTTGGCTGCTCTTTTCTTGAGCGCTACCCGAATGCAGTTTTGAGTCTGAAGTGAGTCTAAGACTGTGCGTCAGATTCACCACTCAGGGATCGAATCCTGACAGGGTAATTGGGTAGGCGTTTGTGGATGGGACATTGGTGGGGAAATAGATCGTGAACCGGTATTTCGAACTTGTGGGAGGAGTGGCGACCGTTACTACGGTTTGTTGGCAGCCGCTATCGCCTGAATAACCTCCGTACACCAATTTCGTGTCATTTCGTGCGTTGTCCGCGGCCGTATGCACCGTCGTGTTCGTGGATGGTGACCAACCCCACCCTAGTGCTGTCGTTTTCCGGTAGGTGACGTATCCGGCGTAAGAGCCTGGACATGTGCCTGACGAGCCGCTGCTGGTTGTTGGCGCGGCGAATGCCGTGACGGGATCGACGTTCAGCGTCCTGACAGCGCTGCTGGCGATGGACCGAAGGCTTGCGGCTGGCGACGACGGCCGCGGCATCCACAGCGTCAGCGATGCTGCTCTGGTGAGTTGCACTTGATTGCCAAAGGCGACGGCGCACAGGTAATGCCCCACGTCGCTGATGGCTGTGTTGGTGAACGTCAGTTGATTGCCGGTTTCCCCGCTTAAGACCTCTGTCCTGTCAGGCCATTGCCGCAACCATTGGTAGGCCAACCCCGCGTGTCGAGGTTCCACCGAGAAGGTTGCCGTCTCGCCAAGAGTCACACCTTGGTCCTCGGGTGGGTCCACAAACTCTTCATCTGCGAACGAGTTGCGGCAACTCAGGGTTGCGATTGCCCCTGTGAGAATCAGAAGGCGGTTGATAATCTGCGATTTTCTTTTGTACATGTTTAGCGTGTCGTTAAGATTCAAGCCGTTGATACGTTTACGGTTCGGCAATGTCGAGTCACATCGTTGGTTCCGTTCCGACGGCAAGCAATAAGTAATACGCGGAGAATTGAACAATCTTTCAGCGATTTGGCCTGCGGCTTGAGAAGTAGCGACAAGCTTGCGTCCATGTGGACCCTCGCCGTCGTCACGAAACCTACACGCATTACGCTGCAAGCTGACGAGACGTCTGTTTCCCGCTTCGCGGGGCGTGGTCCATAGCGTCTGTATTCGCAATACTTTGGGAAGAAGCCGCGAAAGGATAGGAAAGCTGTCCGGTGTTGGGATGCCTGATTTCTGCCATTTCCACCGGCGCGATGTAGACGTGAAGGCCTACCGAGAAACTACGCGTCTGGTTCCTGCGACGACTTCGTCACATGAAAGAGGCATTGTTTCAGACTGACTCGTGGCGAAGGCAATCCGGATGGTAGCGACAAACGATTCGCACTGAGAGGCCTGCTCGCCCTGCCGGATTTCCATCGCGAGGTTCGCAGAAAAGGACAACGCACGTCGTGCGCTTGGAAAGTGTTTCTGACTTGGCGCGTGGGTGCTGCCCAGCCACACGCCAAGCGATCGCTGTTCAGGGTTTGAATCCTGACAGCCGAAGTGGATAGGCGTTTGTAGAGGGGCAGTTTGTGGGGAAGTAAACCGTGAAACGGTACTTCGTGCTGATGGGCGGGTGAGGAGCTGTGACCGTTGTCTGCTGACATCCTGCGTCAAGCGAATTCCCTGTATACGTGACCCTCGTATCGGACCGAGTGATGTCGGTGGCGGTATGAACCGTCGTGTTAGTCGAGGGCGCCCAGCCCCAGCCCAGTGCTACCGTCTTTCGGTAGGTGGCGTAGCCTGCGTAAGGACCGGGGCAGCCTGAAGTCCCCCCGTTGGCGGCTGTAGGCGCGCCGTACACTATGAATTCGTCTTCGCCCAGTGTTCGCGTTGCCGCGCTGGTCGCCGACCGACGGTTTGAGGCCGCAGACGCCGCCACAGGCGTCCACAGTGTTAGTGATGCAGCTCGCGTGAGTTGCACTTGTTCGCCGAAGGCGATGGCGCAAGAGTAGAGCCCCACGTCACTGATGGCTGCGTTGGTCAATGTCAGGTGGTTGCCGGTTTCCCCGTTTAGGATCTCTGTCCTGTCGGGCCATTGACGCAACCATTGGAAGGCCAATCCCGCGTGCCGCGGTTCCACCGAGAAGGTTACCGTCTCGCCAAGAGTCGCACTTTGATCCTCAGGTGGGTCCACGAACTCTTCTTCTGCGAACCCGTTGCGGCAACTCAGGGCCGCGATTGCCCCCGTGAGGATCAGAAGGCGATTCATCCTCCGCAGTGTTCTTTCGCTCATGTTTGGCGCTTTGTATGGTTTCAGGTTGTCTTTCATGGTCCTTCACACGGTCACACTATTAATACGCGGCAAACCTGACGATCTTTCAGCGATTTTCGTGATTTGTTTTTCGAGCGAGGATTGCGGGGATGACTTCCGTTGGAGGCGCACCCAGTGCCGAAAGCGGATGGGATGCAGAAATGCGCTGCTTTTCGAGGACGGTATTCTAGAATCCAACGCCGACGTACTGTGAACCGTGATGCCATAGGAAAGAACTGGCTGTTCCGCTCCGGCTTGGGCGCGGTGCTGACGGTGTTCTGTGGCTTGCTGCTGTGGCGATCCCCGATTGGAGAAGCGTGGGTGAATACGAGCTACGACTATCTGTTCCGGTTCGGGACGCGAACCGTCACCAACAAGGTCGTGCTCATTCTCATGGACAATGAGGCGTACGACCATTTCCATCAAACGCGTGGTCAGCCGTGGAGTCGCGTGTTACACGCCCAGTTGTTGCGCAAACTGGCCGAGGATGACAGTGCGCTGGTCGTCCTTGACACATTCCTGAGGCAGCCGCGGGATTCGGTCGAGGATGAATCCCTGGCCGCCGCACTGCGGCAGCTTCGGTGCGTGGTTTTAATGGCCGAGCAGGCGCGGGTTTCACATCCGACCCTGGCGGGCGCGCGGGCGACGCTGCCGACCGAGCCGTTCCTTGGCGCGGCCCGCGGGAATTGGGGCGTTGCGTGGCTAGACCCTGATTTTGACTCGATTGTGCGGAAGCATTGGCCGTTTCCTTTCCCAGGCCCGTATCCCAGCTTGCCGGCTGCAGCAGCCCGGTTGGCCGGGGCGCGGACGGATAACGCGCCTCGCGAGCAATGGCTGCGCTACTATGGGCGCGAGGGCGCTTGGACGGAAATGAGCTATCGGTTCGCCCTGACGCAGCCTCCCGACGCGTTCCGCGACAAGGTTGTGTTTGTGGGAACGCGGCCCAAGACCACCGTGCTTGACGGGGAGCAGGACGAATTCCTGACGCCCTACACGCATTGGACCGGTGAGAGTGTTGGCGGCGTGGAAATCCTGATCACGGCGTTTCTGAACTGGATGAACGGCGACTGGCTGCGTCGTCTCTCCGGGTGGTTGGAAGGACTGATCTTGCTGGCCGCCGGAACGGCGCTGGGTGGAGGGTTGTGTCGGCTGACGCGGTGGCAGGCGGCGGGCGGGGCCGCGGCTGTAGTGCTGACCGTTACGCTGGGAGCCGTTTCCGTGAGTTACTTCACCAATTACTGGATTCCCTGGCTGGTAATCGCGGGCGGGCAGGTGCCGGTCGCGCTCGGCTGGGCATTGGTCAGGCCGGCGCGTCGATCAGAAGAGGTGCTCGCCGATGAGACTCCGACGGTCCCCATGCCTTTGGAAGCGCCAGCACCTTTGAAGGCCGCCTCGACCGAGGAGTTGCCGGAATGCGCGGACTATGAACTCGTCAATCCGCCGTTTGGACGCGGCTCGTATGGGAAAGTGTGGTTGGCGCGAAATGCGATCGGCGAATGGCAGGCCCTGAAGGCGATCTATCGCGCCAGCTTCGGCGATGCGGGCCCATACGACCGTGAGTTCAACGGCATCCGGCGATACAAGCCACTTTCCGACAAGCATCCCGCCTTGTTGCGCGTGGACTTTGTCAGCAAGAAGCGCCCGGACTATTTCTATTACGTGATGGAATTGGGCGACGCGCTCGAGCCGGGGTGGGAAGGCGACCCCGCGAAATACCGGCCGCACGATCTCACCAGCGAGCGCAACCGCGTTCCGGGCCGAAGACTGCCCTTGCGAGAGTGTGTGAGAATCGGTTTGGCGCTGTCCAGCGCCCTCGATTTCCTGCACAGGAACCAACTGACTCATCGCGATATCAAACCCCAAAACATCATCTTTGTGAAAGGGCAGCCTAAGCTGGCAGATGTGGGGCTGATTTCCGAAATCCGGCCCGGAGGTGAGGAGGGCACCTACGTGGGCACGCCCGGCTACCTGCCTCCGGCCCCGGAACGTCCCGGAACGCCGCAAGCGGATGTGTATGCGCTGGGGGTTGTGCTTTACGTGCTCAGCACAGGCCAGAACCCCGCGGGCTTTCCGGAGATTTCGATGACACTGGCGGAGGGGGCGGACGCGGCGGGCTTTCTGCTGCTCAACGCCGTGATTCTCAAAGCCTGTCAGCCGGATTGCCAGGAACGTTACGCCTCTGCGGTACAGATGCACGAAGCCCTCGCCGAGGTGCAAACGGCGCTGGATCAGCAAGGACAAGCGAGTCCCTAAACCCGCGTCTTCTTGGACCGCTCCTTTGGCCCTCCTCGTTCGACGGGGCTGCTGTTGAGTGGGAGAGGTGACAGGATGAACAGGGTTTGCAGGATGATCAAAAGTGCCCAGGCAAGCCGCCTACAGCCTTTATCCTGTCCATCCCGTTAATCCTGTCTCAACCAGCCGTCACTCTGCGACGACCTTCATCACGCGGCTTTGCTCGGCGCGTTTGCGCTGGGTTTCGTTCAGTATCTTCTTCCGCAGGCGCAGGTTCTTGGGCGGCGGGCAGTCGTAGGACTGGGAGGGACGCGTTCCACCGCGTCCTTGGTCGGAGGACGACGTGGAAGTCGTCCCTCCCGTCGAGCGGGCATGTTCAGCCGCTCTTTCGAATTGCGAGGGCAATCTCACTGGTGTGTGGCCAGTCTTCAGCCCGTGTCGACACCGTGACAAGGACCGCGAGGGCGCTGGTCAGCCCCAAGAGCATCGGGACGTCTGGGGACGCAGTCAGCCGGTCTTCTTGCCCCCGAGGAGTGACTCGCGTCCCACCAGGTACAGGACGAGCGTGATCACCAGAAAAGGAATCATGGCCAGCCAGTCGGCGTGCGGTCCTTCGAAGAGCGGATTCGAGGTGGTGGCCCATTGCGTCAGGCGGTGATCGAAACCGACGGTGATGCCTTGCACGATGGCAATGATGATCCCGGCGATGGCGCCGCCGGCAATGTAACCGCTGGCCAGCAGCACGCCGGGGCTCTTGTCGCTCTCGGCGGCGAGTTGGTGTTCGTCGAGGTCGCGATGGCGCAGGCGATCGCGGAGCTTGCGGTCCACCAGCCAGCGCACGATGCCGCCCACAAACACGGGCGCGGACGACGAGATGGGCAGATACACGCCGACGGCGAAGGCGAGCGAGGGAATGCCGCTGAGTTCAAGCACGACGGCAATCATCACGCCGAAGAGCACGAGCCCCCAGGGCAGTTGGCGGTCGAGGATGCCCTTGACGATGTAGCTCATCAGCGTCGCTTTGGGGGCGTCGTACTTGCGGACCTCGGAGCCGTCCGGGCGTTTCTTGAAGGTGCCGTTGATGCCGGGGTCCACGAGCCAGACGGCAGCGCCGGAGTCGTCCACAAGGTACTTGCCAGCGGGGGCTCCGGTGGGGTCGGTCTTGTGCCAGGAGCGGTAAAGCTTGGCGTCGTCGCGAGCTTGGGGGCCGATGATTTTCTCCGGTTTGCCGAGGGTGACGTTGGCCGGGGCGTGCAATCCGGGGGCGACTTCACTCACCGGGACGTAAACGGTGGCGGTGTTGTTGAGGACCAGGAGAATGGGACCGAGCAGAATCGCACTGGCAGCGGAGCCGGCGAGAATGGCGATCTGTTGAAAACGCGGCGTGGCGCCGAGCAGGTAACCGCTCTTGAGGCTTTGGGAAGTCGAACCGCCGTTGGAGGCCGCGATGCACACGATGCCGCCTACCGAGAGGGCCGTGACGTAGTAGATGCCGCCCGTCCACCCCACGACGAGGAAGATCAGGCAGGTGAGCAACAGCGTGGCGACGGTCATGCCGGAAATGGGGTTCGAGGACGAACCGATTTCGCCGGTGAGGCGCGAGGAGACGGTCACGAAGAGGAAACCGAAGATGACGATGAGCAGCGCGCCGAGGAAATTCATGTGCAGCGAGTCGGCGGCCATGATCGCACCGATGAGCAGGAAGATGCCGCCAGCGACGAGCTTCATGGAGAGGTCGTGCTCGGTGCGGGTCAGGTTTTGCTGACCGGTCGTGGCCTTGCGGAAATCCGCCAGACCGACGCGGATGCCGTGGAGGATCGTCGGCAAGGAGCGTGCGAGGCTGATGATGCCGCCCGCGGCCACGGCCCCGGCGCCGATGTAGAGCACGTATGCGCCGCGGATGTCGCCGGCGCTCATTTCGGCGATGGGTTTCGTGCCAGGCGCCAGGATGCCGGTCATCCCCGAGCCAAAGAACTTGATGAGCGGGATCAGGAGCAAATAGGACAAGACACCGCCGGCCATCATGATGCAAGAGATCCTCGGGCCGATGATGTAGCCCACGCCGAGGAGTTCAGGCGAGATTTCCGCGGCGACGGAGCCGCCTTGCAGCGGGGCGCCAAAGACTTTCTCCGGCGTGTCCTTCCAGCACTTGAAGGCGCGCATGAGCGTGCCGTAGAGCAGGCCGATGCCGAAGCCGGTGAAGATGGTGTTGGCCTTCACGCTGTCGGCGACGCCGCCACGAGCCTGATCTTCTTGCTTGGCTACGTCCGAGGCGGCCCGGGATTCTTCGTTCGCGCCAGCTTTGAGAACTTCAGCGCAGGCCGTGCCTTCGGGGAACTTGAGCGTGCCGTGCTCTTTGACGATGAGGGCGCGGCGCAACGGGATCATCATCAGGATGCCGAGCAGACCGCCGAGCAGGGCGACGAGCATGACGCGCGTGTATTCGAGGTCGAAGCCCAGGATCATGATCGCGGGCATGGTGACGCCCAGACCGAAGGCGATGGACTCGCCGGCCGAGCCCGCCGTTTGGACGATGTTATTTTCGAGGATGGTGGCGTCGCGTCCGCCGACCTTCGACCACATGCGAAAGAGTGCCAGCGAAATCACAGCGACCGGGATGGATGCGCTAACCGTGAGGCCGACCTTGAGCACGAGGTAAAGCGAGGAGGCGCCAAAGACGACACCCAGCAGTGTGCCCATGATCAAGGCGCGCGGGGTGAACTCGCGCATCACGGCCCCGGCCGGAATGTAAGGCTGAAACTCGGCGCTGGAACCGCCGTTCGGTCGTGTGTTATTGGCCATAAGAGTGAACCGTCGTTGCGACTGAATGGGCAGACGCTAGCCGAAAGCCCCGTGGGCTTTCAACTGCCGAGTTTGCGGGCGGTGTGAACGAACGTGGCGGTCAGGAGGAGCGCGCCCGGTCCCCGGGCGCAGCGGCATTACCTGCCAACCCCACCGAGACCTGCACCCCATCGGGTGGGTTCCCCGTGCTGCGGACAGAGACTGTCCGCGGTCCGATGCCTCAGCGGTGTGGGGATTTCGTTCGCCGTGACCGCGATTTCCTTTCGCACCTGCTTGCGGGAGCGACAGGCGCGACGCGTCTTCAAGTCCTCAGCGGGGCACTGCCAGGCTGTATCGCGCGGCCCACCGGCGGCCCCGGCCGGTCAGCAGCCACAGGCACAGGGCGATGAGCAGGCCGTTCTCCGCGAGTTTGTGGCAGATATAGACTTCGCCCATGCCGCAGCCGCAGTTGAACTTGACAGCGCAGAAGGCGATGGCCGATGCGGCCTGGATGGCCAGGGCGCGTTTCAACACCAGGGCCGTGAATGGCACAAGCATCGCCAGCGAAACGAGCGCGGTGCCACGCACAGCGATCCCCAGGAGGAGCAGCGCGCCGCAAAAGACCTCGAACCACGGCAGGGTTGCGGCGATGGAATTCAAAAGGAATGGCGACTGAACGAGGTCGTATTGGCGCAGGAGTTTCAGGAAGTCGACCGGATCCAGCGCCTTGTGGAGTCCCAGATAAATCATGAGGCCGCCAACCAGCCAACGGGCCAGCACGGCGGCAGTCTCTGCCTTCTGGCAGCACGAGCGAGATTCGCCAGCCGTCATTTCTTCTCCTCCCGCAGCAGGCCGCTCCCGCGCGCGCCGAGTTCGACAGGCAGTCCATTGGTGGCCCAATCGGTGAAGCCGCCGCCGTAAACAAACAACTTCTCATTGGCAACGCCCGCGTCCCGGAGCGTGACGGCGGCAAACTCGCTGTCCTCGCAATCGCCCCCGTTGCAGTAAACCACGATCTGTTCCGCGCTCAGGCACACGGGCAGCACGGCGGGGAGGTAGTCCGGGGCGCGGTAGTGATCGAATTGATGCGCGCCCGGAATGTGCCCGGCCTGGTAGTGTTGGTCGTCTCGCGCATCCACGAAGACCACCGCGCCGTGTTGGTAGCGCAGGTCGTGGAACAACTCTGCAGTCTGAGGGCGGTCCAGCAACTGCAGACCGTGGGCCTTCAAGCGCGCGGCGGCCAACTCCGCGGCGGTGGGCGGATGTGTGGCGACACTCAGTGGAGCACCGTTTGAGGCTGTGACAGCGGGAGGAGATGGACGAGCGGCGCCCGGGAAGTAATCTCGGCCGAGGGCGAGTCCGCGCGAGGAAACAGCGTTGAGTGTGAAAGCCAAGACGGCGCCGATCACCGTTACCGCAAGCGCCTCAAGCAAGACCGCGCGGGCCGAAGACGGCTGACAACACGATTGGCTGGGGAGCGCGGTGGGTTTCACGCGGAGCGTATCAGGGCTTCGCTAGCAGCGAAGCGGGCGTCTGAACCGCGCTGGGCATGGGCGCAAACTCACGAGCCGGGCAGGGGCGGTGGCACCGGAGGCGGAGTCGCTGCACGCCGCGATGCCCCTGGGGGCCGGGTCAACGGCCGGATTACGGTGGGTTGCGGTTGGGCCACCGCTGGCTGAGGATTCTGGGGGGCGGCGGCTACGGCCGGGCGCGGTGCCACCGGCCGGGCGGTTTGAAAGACCGGAATCCGCACGATGGGGTACTGCGGGTGGCTGGTCTTCACCGAGACCTCGCCGCGTTGGCCGGGGGAAAGTTCAAAACCATCCGGCAGATTGATGCTCAGGTTGAACCGCGAGCCTGGTGTCGTTTCTTTGATATCCACGGTGACATTCGTGATGTTGACCTCCGCATCCGAGAGGCGGACTTGGTTGGTCCCGTTGTTCATGATCGCCACCGACAAGGACCGGGCGCCGACCAACGGTGCGGGCGGCAGATAGAGTTGAGGCGGGCTCGCCATCATGACCGGTTGCAAGGCCACCATCGCGGTCAGCGTGACCACGGGCATATTGGTGGAAGAGGTCTTCACGATGATCTGGCTTTGCACATTCGTGGGCGGAATGAGCGGATTCAGCGTGATGCGCAACTCATAGTCCTGCCCCGGCACGTTGGTTTGCACCTGCGCCAGAAAGAGAGGGTTCGCGCAAACCGGCGGTTCGATGGCCAGCGGTACGTCCTCACGGTTGACGACCCGAACCGAGCCGGTGGCGTTCACCAAGGTTTCACTGTTCGCCTGCAACACTGCGAACGCCGGCGTTACCTCGACTGGTTTCCAGACATTGGCCTTGATCTGCAGCATGGTCGTCGGCTGCTTCTTGTCGTCAGAAGAGACGGTGATGGTTTTGAAGATGGGGCCGTTGAAGTTGGCGCTGCTGAACTGAACGGGGATGGTGCCGGTCTGGCCGGGCAGAACCTGGCGCGTCCAATCGCCCGCCGTGGTGCAACCGCAGGACGCCGCCACGTGCGTCACGTTGAGCGGGGCGTCGCCCATGTTGGTGAAGACAAAGGAGTGCTTCGCGACCGTGCCGGAGCAAATGCGGCCGAAGTCAAAAATCGGCTCTGCGAACTGGATGCGCGGTGCCGGCGCATTGGTCAAGTCCAGTCCGGGGACGGTCGGGACGGGGTTAAAGGGCGGCGGGGGAGCCGTGGGCGACGGCGGAGGCGAGGCCCCCGCGGGCAAGGACAGCAACAGGCTCAATCCCAGACTCAGTATGTGCCATTTCATAATCCAAGTTGTCCGACAATCGGGTCGCGTCAATTCGCGCGGCACGTCCATGGTTTCATCCAATGCTGCCACGGTAGCGCAAGTCCGCCGCCGTGTTCAATCTGGTTTTGCGCCGTAAATAGTGTGGGTAAGTGATCGTGTCGCCTTCGGGGGGACAAGTTATCGTCGCTTCGAACACGGTTCCAAGACTGCGCGTTGAGACTCGGGGGGAGATTTGATGTTTGTCAGCTTACCGGCACCAAGGAGACGCGCTGGCCTTGATCATTGCGCGTGATGCCTTGGGCTCGCGGGTCCAGCGTGATGACGCCATCCACGAGGAAGGCATACCGATGATGGCCATGCCGCAGTTCCTGATTCAGCAGCCAGCCGCCATCTGGCATGCGCTGCATGGGACTGGCCGCGGGATCCCAGTGGTTGAAGTCGCCCACGAGGCTGACGGACTTGGCCTGAGGCGCTTGGCAAATGAAATTCACCGCACGGAGGTTCCGGTGGGCGCTATAGCGATGGTGATTCATGGCAGTGTCGGGTGGAATTTGGAGTCAGCGGGACCTGGCGGATGGGTGCTTCCGAAGCAGGTGGTCGAGGATAAACAACGCCGAGCGCCGGATGAGTTCCGATTGGGTTACCAGTTGCCGGTATTGCTTTACCCAGCCGGGGCGATGTTCGTGGAATTCGCGCCACACGGATTTCAGGACGCGTTCGGTGCGTTCGACCTGCTGGACGGCTGAGGCGAGCGTGTCACGGCCTTCCGGCAGATCCGAGATGTGGCCCACGAAGAATTGGCTGATGCTCTTCTGTTCTAACACTGCGTGGAGCAGGATGACCACCGTTTGTTCGTAGGCGTACCAGCGGCGGTTGAGCATTTCGCGCAGGAAGCCATGGCGAATGGCAAAGAACTCCGAGCGCGGGCGCTCGGTGTAGGCGCGCATCTCCTGAGCTTCGGCCGGAAACCAGTTGTAGAGCAGCGCGAACGTGCCGTAGGTGTCGATCAACTGCTTCGAGTTGTTGTGGTGGGTGGCGATCTCGCCGATGCAGAGGTCCTGGTTAAGCTCGACGCAGATTTCCGGTAGATCGTGAAGCCGGCTCAAGACCTCGAGGCCCATCGAGCTGCCGTAATTGAAATCGCCCGGGATGAGCCAGTAGGTGTCGCCGGGTGCGCCCCGCTCGAAGGCGGCACCTAAACCCGCATACCACATCTGGCAGGTGTCCACGCACCAGGCATCCAGAATGTCCGAGTGGCAGGCCACGGTCTTGTCCCGGAAGTGCAGGAAGCGGCGGTTGCGTGCCATCGCGTAGTGCGTCTTGCGATCCATCACGGTGATGGGCCGCGCGTAGGTGTCGCCTTGCGCCGCGAGCTTGGCGACCAGGCCGTAAAGCTCCTTCAAATCCGTGTAGTCATCCGGCTGGCGAAACGGATAGATAACCACCGGATGAATGTGGGGGCGGTGGGTGGAACTGCGAACCGGGGGGCGTTGTCGCTTCCGAGGGGGCAGGGGCTTTTTCATGCCCGTATCCTCGACCCGCTTTTCGAAATTGCCAAGTGTTTTGGCAGTCACCCCAGATCGCGGCGGTTTCCACCGCGAAACGCCGCGGGGACGAAGCTGCCTTCGGTCCGCGCGTCCTCACCCGCAACTATTGCCGCAGCCGCGCGAGAAAGCCGGGCTCCGCACCGGCAAGGTCAGCCCGCCGTTGCTGGGCGAGCAGCGTTCCGTAAACCCGCGCGTCGCGAGCCGCCATCTCGATGCGTTTCTTCAACGAGTCGCTGACCACGCGACCCTCGGCGACATCCACCCTCTCGGCGAATGAAACGCCGTAAGGCAACGCCCAGGCATAGCACTGGCGTGTGACGGTCCGCAGTTGGTCAATGACCGTTAGCCCTTTCTCGTGGGAGGCCACCACCGGGACGAAGAGCTTGCCAGCGAACTCGTGCCAGAAATGATCGAGAAAATTCTTCAGCGCGCTGCTGATGCTGCCATGGTAATCGGGCGTGCCGAGGATCAACACATCCGCGCGGGCCACACGCGCTTGGAGTGCGGCGAAACCGGGCTCGTTTTCGGCGGAGTCCGGATTGTAGAGGGGCAGGGGATCTTTGCCGAGGTCCAGCACGTCCACAACACAGCC
>CAZWJC010000111.1:0-21237 GCA_964634255.1 uncultured Verrucomicrobiota bacterium
TCCAAAAACCTTCACCCGCCGGTGCAACCCCCAAAGCAAAGGCTAACCTCTGAAGTGCACACCCCTCAAACTCGGCGCAGTGATCACTCTCGGACCGCGGGGCTGCATCGGGAGCAGTTGATTTGGTTTCTGGACTAGCTGTGCGACGTGATACGCGTGGGGCTCTGCGCGGTCAGCGGGGCTTGGGCAACTGGTTTCGAGCTGCCCTAATTCCCATCAGATGACGTGCTAGGCCGCCTAGCGGGGAGCTACCGCTCGCTGAAAACGGCTCGTTTCAGAACGAACGGTTCATACAGGCCATAGCCCACAGTGCTGTATTGCGCACCGGGCGGCGGGCCGTCGACGGGCCCGTTCCGGAACATGCTGGGCCAAGCTGTTCCCAACGGCGGGTTGCCGTGATGTGGCCCGAGCGTGTTCTTCAACGTGCCGATGACGACTACCTCCACGTCGTTGGCGCCGCGCTTGATTTGTCGGGTCACGTCACACTCCCATGGCGCCGAGACGATGTAGCCAGCGGATTTGCCGTTGACCTTCACTTCTGCGACGCTGCCAAGCCAATCAGGCAGTGCAACGAAGAAACGGCCTTTGGCTTTGTCCACGTGGAACTGCTGACGGTAGCTCACCCCGGCAGAATAGAAGGGATGCCCTTGCTCGTTCCACCCGGGACGCGCGCCTACCAGCCCGCTGCCGTCCACGAGATGAATCGCCTGCCGTCCGTGTGACGCGAGTTCACCGGAGACACGCGCAATATTCACCCCCAAGATTCTTCCGCGCGTGGGCGTGATGAACTCGACCTCCGCTAACCCCACCAGACCGTCGTCCGCGAGCGTGCCGGTGGCGGGGTAGGTAATGCCGTTATAGTTGGAGAGAATCTCGAGTTTCACGAAGCGCACGCGCGGGCGGTTGAGCGGCAACTCTTGCGCCGGCGAGTTGGCTGTGGCGCGGGCGATCGTGAACTCGCCGAGGTCGAGGTTGAAATCATCCGGCTTCCCGGCGGCAGTGCCGCGGAGCCGGATGACCTTTGCGCCGCGGCTGGCGAGGTCACGCACATGACTCTCGTTGTAGTTCCAAATACGGAGCGAGGTCAGCTCGGACACTTTGCCGAGATCGAAGACGACGAACGGTTGCCGATCCTCGATCGGCGATCCGTCAGCATTCTTGTGGAAGCCGATGCCGCCGCTCAGCCAGGCCGTGCCATCAGGATTGATGCTGTGGACGGGATTGTCACGGCGCTTGAGAATGCCAGGCGTAGCATTAGCCGTGACCACGAAGCCGTGGCCGGCGGGTTTCAACGCGAAATCACCGAGCACGAAGGCGGCTTCGAGTTCGTGGTAGATCGTAAAAGGATGTGCCTTGAGGGTCACGACGTTCTCGCCGGGCTTCGCGGCGGCGGCAATCGAAATCCGCCCGAAGGCTTTGTCCAGCCACCAATCGCCCGACTTAGCCGCGATTGGCTTCCCGTTGCAGGTGATCGTGTAGAGGTCGGATCGCTCGATGACAAGGGCAAGGTTCTCTGGGACGGCGCCTTCGATGAAGAAACGATAACTGGCAATGAAGCCACTTTCTGGTGGGAACGTCTTCGAGATCAACTCGTCCTTGAATTGCACAGCGCTGTCCCAAGGGTTGCGGTCGAGGCCGTTCTTCTGAAACGCAAATTGCGCGGCCGCGTAGTAATAGAGGTTCGACTTTGATTCGCCTCCAGCGCTGACTTCCACGTAATCAAGCTTCAGCACGTTGAGCCCGACGCGGTGGACCTGCATGGGGGCAGTCGGGGTTAACGTTGTGATCGTCTCGTTGGCAGCAGGCGCGGGCTTGAGCGGTTTGTTCGAGAGGAACAGCAGCAGGCTGCCAGACGCCGGGAGGTTGAAGCTGGCCGATATGCCCGCGTCAGTCTGACCAAACGGATAGGGCTCGGCTTTGCCGGAGTGAAGGTTCCAGCATTCGACGCCACGAAGATTCGACGCCACAAACCCGGTGGACGGCGACTGAATACTGGTGTTGACGAGGAACAAGAGTTGGCCATCGGCGAGTTGACGGCGGTGGTGGAACAGAACCCCACGATCGTCGGCGGCCCGCCGGATGTGGAACTCCGGGTTACCGTTCAAGCGCTCCAGAACGGCGACGGCATCCTCGGGCTTGGCAGTGACCCAGCCCGGCTCGTTGACTCCCTCCGCAGCTCGGGAGGACTCGGAGCCGTTTACGCGAACAGGCGCGTTCCCAAGGCAAACGATCTTGCCACCCGCCATCAAGAATTCCTCGCCCAGATCGACGACGCGCGACCTGATGTTCTCCATGCCCGGCGGCAACACGACCACGTCGTAGCCGCGCTCGCCCACCCAAAGCTGGTTGTTCTTCACCTCGCCGTAGCGAGCGATCACGTCTTCGCAGCCGAGGTCGTATTCGATCTGCGCGGCTTCGAGCGCCATGACCAGCTTGGAGAACGACTCGCCGATGCCAGCCAACTTCCCGCCGTCGCCTTGATACATCCAAGCGGTGGTTGTGGGTTCGAGCACGAGGATGCGGTTGATCTGCTGCCCCTGCGAGAGCGCGGCGGAGAGGCGAGAGAAGTAGTTGGCCATAACGTGATACGCCGGCCACCATGGCTCGTGATACGAGAAACTCTGCGGGTGGTCGTTTTTCCGTGCGCCACGGAGCGTGACGTAGGAAAGGTGCTCGTCAAACGTGTTCACACCCAGCACCTGCAGCCAGTCGCCGATGCGTTTCATGTCCTCGAAGCGCAAGTCCCAGCCCCCTGCCCCGTAAAGCTCGACAAGCGTGCGCTTCCGCCCCAGTTGGTTCGCCAGGCTGGAGATTTCACGGCAGGAACGAACATTGCCGAACTGGGCATGCGTGTGCTCGGCGTATTGGTTCATCAGAATGTCAATGCCGGGCCGCTGCTGCCATGCGGCCATGGCCATGCTGTCCGGCACCCCGACGGCGTTCGGCCACTCGTGTTCCCAGTAGTGGCCGGTGAACTCCAGGTTGCGCTGGGCACAATACTCGTAATAGGGCTTGGCCCAGCGCTCGATGAACAGATCGTTGAGCGTGCTGAAGTAGTTGTGCCGGACCTTCCGCCAATCGCCGACAGACTGACTCAGGCTGGCCAAGTTTTCGAGCAGGCTGTAGCCCCAGCGCTTGGCGAACTGCTCCGGCAGGTCATCGCACCACGGCAAACCGCCGGCGGGACGGATTTCCGGCTCGTCGGTGAACACGCCGGGCACGCGCTTGCCGAAGTGCTGACCGAGCTCGCGCTCGTAAGCCCCCAACGTCACTTCCAGAAACTTCTCGGTGACGCCGGGAGTGAGGAGGTTCACGTAGCATCGGTCCGCGTGCCACGGCGAATTGCCGGCGCGCTGGATCGTGGCAAGGAGATACCGTCCCACTGGCATCTCATCGCCGCGTCGAACTGCGTCGGACACATCGGACACGCCGGACGCGTCCAACAGGCGAAAGACACGCACTGTGTTCGCATCCCATTTCGGCACCGTCTTTGTCTCTTTCAGCACCAACCCCATGCCGCGTGATTCGGGCATCAGCTCGGGCACCCAGCCGCCGGCGAACCCGCTCGGGTACGAGTTCTCGTCATAGATCCAGACGTTCATGTCGAGACGCTCCGCCTCGTCAAGCGCCACCTTCCAAAGCCGGAACCAGTCTTCGCCAAGATAGGGCGTCATCAACCCGGGACGGGGGTGGACGAAGACCTGTCTGACATTCTCCCCGGCAAGATCGCGCAGCGTGTCGCGAATCTGCTTTTCCGTGAGCAGGTCGTTCCAGACCCAAAGCGGCGCGGACGTATATTCGCGAGGCGGGTTGGCAAAGAGCTTCTTCACGGCAGTGGAATCCACGACCGCCGCGGATGCGGTACTCGAAGCGACGATGAAGAGGGTAATACTACCGAACAACGCGAGCTGGGTTCTGAGTTGATTGTTCATGGTTCAGATGAGGAGAGCATGACGGAGTCGGGACGGGTTGACAACGGGCTTCGGACAGCCGCCGCATGACTGGCGGAACAGACCAGGCGAGGGTTGCGGTACCGGCATCTTGCCGGAAAATCCATTCCTTGTTCCTCCGGGAACTGCGGCAAAGCTTCGCGAAAGGCGCGTCCCCACGGTACGTTCTGGGTGCTGAGCCACCGTGTGTTGGGCCGGCCTCAAGTGTTGGTCAGGATGTTGGGCGGCTTGTAGAATAGGACCCAACTGCCGGAGTACGATCCGACGTCAACTGTGCCTCGTGCATTGTCGAGACTGAATTTCCGCCATTCAACGTGCCCATCCTCGAACAGGAAATTGCCACCGGCCGGTACACTTCCTTGTGTCCGATGGCTGGCAGTTTTGTACGGCTTGCCCTCAAATGTAGTCGTCCAGGTGACGGTTCCTTTGTTGCCGGCAATGCTCCAGGAACCAACGGCCTGGAGACGATCACTCATGGTCGGCGCCTGACGAAATGTCCCGCCGAGTTTCTTCCGGAGATGCCATTCGGCCAGACCCGCGGAGTTGTAGGGCCAGCCGCCTGCCGTGCGGCCAGGCAACGAGAAATAACCGATCAGGTGCGGCACGTAATCCGTAGAGATGGTGGTTTCCGCGATTCGGTGCCACTCGTCCGTCGGGCAATAAAGCACGTCGTTCTGCCCACGCAACTGCTGCGAAGAGCCGCGGCGGTTGGGGTACAGGTAAGGGGCATAGAGGTTCGTAAGAAAAGCCGGGGACATCCAGCTCAGGTCATAACCGAGGGAATTGTCTGGAAAGAACTCGCGGTTGTCCCCTGCGTACATGTTGAGGGCCGTTCCCCACTGTTTCAGATTGCTCAAACACTGGGCCCGCACCGCCGTGGCCTTCGCCCGGGACAGCGCGGGCAGGAGCATGCCCGCCAAGATGGCGATAATGGCAATGACGACCAATAGTTCGATCAAGGTAAACGCCGGCTTGCGCGACTGGGTTCGTCCGGCAAGCTCAAGGGCGTAGCGGTCTGGGAGGTTCAGAGGATTGCTCATGCGGGGATGGGGTGCACCAAACGGGGCCAAGCCTGCGTCAGCATTCGACCGGCTGCCTCAGTCCAACCCGCCCATCGGTCCGATGGACAGCGTGGACACGGCAAAGGCAACGCGCGGCGTTCGCGTGCGACTGCACAGCCCCGGCTCATGATGCCGTCACCCTACGCCCAGTCGCCCGTCGGATGCAATGGACGTTATGGCCGATTGACTGGATTTTCTGGCCAGCCCGTTGCCAGCCAACAATCCCGGGGATACTCTCCGCGCATATCGGCAATGAGATGAGCGCAGATCGAGAACCCCACTGAACCATGTCCGCCCGCAACGCACAGACTTTTTACCGTTACTTTCCCGTGGCACAGCGCGACCGCGACTGGGGACTCTTCGTCACCACCGTCGGGGAATCCCGCATCAGCCCCGGCAGCGCTTATCCGCCCGGCGGTCATCCGAAAAGCTACGACTTCCAGGCTTCAGCCGGTCGCAGCTTGCACGAATACCAAATCATTTACATCTCGGCCGGCGAGGGCTGGTTCAAGTCAGCGAAGACTGGCCGTGTCAGAATTGAGGCCGGGACGGTCATTCTGTTGTTCCCAGGGGTGTGGCACAGCTATGCACCGCGACCGGCAGCTGGATGGAATGAGCACTGGGTGGGATTCAACGGCGACATCGCGCGCCGGTTCGTTCGACACGACTTCTTTGCGCCGGAGCGTCCCGTGCTTCGGGCTGGCGAGGAAGGCCGGCTCCTCGCCCTGTTCAATGATATCCTCGAGGCCACGCGCAGCAATCACCCGGCGCTCCAGCAAATCATGGGAGGCGCAGTGGTAAACATGCTGGCGATGCTTTACTCGGTGCAGCAGTCCCGGCTCGCAGGTGACGATCCCGGCCTGCAGATCATTCATCGGGCCGTGACGCGGATGCGCGAGAGTCCCGAGACACCGCTGAACATCCCGGACCTGGCCAACGAGCTCAAGGTGAGCTACCGGTGGTTCCGCCGGTCGTTCGCGCACCACACGGGACTGAGCCCGCATCAATACTTTCTCGATGTCCGTCTCGCCCGCGCGCGGGACTTGCTGGCTCAGACAGCGCTCCCCACCAAGGAGATCGCTGCACGCGTGGGTTTCGAGGACGCGCAGTATTTCTGTCGGCTGTTCCACAAGAAGGTCGGTTTCGCGCCGGGCACCTGGAGGGAGAAAGCCCAGAGAGGCGTGGCTTCATATCGCCATCGGCCAGAATATCCAACTCAAAGGACAGGGCGTCCATTGCTCCGCAGCGCCACCGGCTGCTAGTCTCCCGACTTAGATGCATTCACTAACTCGGTGCCCGAATCGAAAACTCGCGTTGGTGCTCGGCTGGTCATGGCTCGCCCTGGGCTTGATCGTCAGCAACGCGTCTGCCGGCGCGCTGGAAGACCAGTTTCTCACGCCTCCAGCGTCCGCCCGACCGTGGGTGTATTGGTTTTGGCTCGACGGCAACGTCACGAAGGAAGGAATCACAGCGGACCTGGAAGCCATGCAACGTGTTGGTCTGGGCGGGGCATTATGGATGTGGGGCGCAGGGATCGGCCAAGGCGTGCAAGGACCGGTCAAGTTCCTCAGCCCGGAATGGTGGGAGTTGATGCGACATACGGTTCGCGAAGCAGATCGGCTGGGCTTGAAGCTGAATCTGACCGTCGGCAGCGGCTGGTCACATAGCGGCGGCCCTTGGGTCAAACCCGAGCACAGCATGCAACGTCTGGATTTAACCCAGGAGATCCGGTTGCAGGGACCTGGACTTCAGAACGTCGCGATCGGCAACAGTGATGCGCTGGTGGCTGCGTTGGCTTACCCGGTGAAGGCGGACCAGGACACCATGCGTGAGGCCGGGGTGCAGGTTGTGCCCAGTTCCGCCGCTCAGGATTTTCCCATCGCGAAGGCATTCGACCGAGATCCAGCCACGCGCTGGATTTCGAAGGGCAGCCAGGCTGGCGACGGCCCAACGGAGGCCCACCCCGAGTCGCTGATCTTCGAGTTCCCGAATCCCTATGCGGCAGCCGCACTCTACATCGCACCGTTCCGAGACTGCGGCCCGAAGCAATGCCAATGGCAGGTCTCCACAAATGGCACGCACTACGATACGATCTGCCGTTTCGACTTGTCACCCAATAGCCCGCGAACCATCCCATTTGAAGCCCCCGCTTCACGGTTCTTCCGGCTGCTGATCACTTCGGCCCAGCCGTTCCAGGGCCACGCGAGCTGGAACGTCCAGATCGCTGAAATCCAGGTGCTCCAAGAGAGCGAGCAACCTTTCGGACAAGAGACGCTGGACAGTCGCTCGGTCATCGATCTGACTTCGAAACTGGACCCGGCAACTGGCCGCCTCGCTTGGGAATTACCGCCCGGAAACTGGAAGCTTCATATTTTCCGCCACTGCTCGACTGGCGATCAGCCGCACCCGACCAGCGAGGGTGGCCTCGAATGCGACAAGCTCAGCCCGGCGGCAGTCGAGGACAACTGGAACGGATTTCTCCGCCGCGTGCTGAATGAATGCGGTCCCGCGGCGCGACGCGTGATTCGCTACGCACATGCCGACAGCTATGAATTCCAACCGCAAACCTGGACCCCACTCTTCCGCGAGGAATTCCAACGCCGGTGCGGCTATGACCCGGCCCCCTATTTACCGGTGATCGCCGGGCGGGAGGTGGACAGCGCCGAGGTTTCCGCCCGCTTCTTGTGGGATTTCAAGCGCGTGCGAGCCGATCTCTTTGCCGAAGTCGTTGGCGGCCATCTCAGAGACTTGTGTCGGCGTGAGGGTATCGCACTCACCACCGAACCACACCTCGTCCCGGACGTTTTCGATCAGATCCAATACGGCGGCCACGTCTCCGAACCGGTCGGGAACTTCCTCGGCGAGCGGCGGACACATTGGTACGCAGACAACCCACCAGTAGGGCCGGAGGTGCACTTGGCCAAAGGCGAAGCCTCTGCCGCCTATACCTATGGATTAAACGGGGTCGTGTGGGCCGAGGCCTTCACGGGCGTGGACCACAACCATGCTTGGAAAGAGTCGCCGGAATACCTCAGGACTTGGGGCGACCTGTGGCTCACCGAGGGAATCAACCGCATCACCTTTCATTGCTGGGCTCACAGTCCCTCGCTTGACCAGAAGCCCGGCATCACCCTCGGCCCTTGGGGCATGCATTTTGACCGGCGCAATACCTGGTTCGAGCTGGCGACGGGCTATCTTACTTGTCTGAGTCGCAGCCAACATCTGCTGCAGCAAGGATTGCCCATCGCCGATGTGTGCGTGCTCACTGGCGACGGTGTCACCGCCGAATTTCCGCGGCATCCGGAACTGCGCGCCAACGGCTATGATTACCACGGGCTCACAACCGAAGTGTTGCTTCAGGCAAAGACGGTCAACAACGGCTGCCTTCGGCTGCCTTCGGGGATGCAGTACCGCTTGCTGGCAACCTACACCCGCGATCTACGCCCCCAGACCCTCCGCAAGCTGCGCACTCTCGTCGCGGCCGGCGCTACGATTGTGGGCTGCAAACCGGAGAACGCCCCCGGACTGGTCGGTTATCCGGACAGCCAGGTCGAGGTCAAGCGGATCGCAGACGAGCTTTGGGGCACAGACGCCGAGGCCGGGAAGCTAGGACGGAGGTTTGGCCGTGGAAGGGTGTTCTGGGGCGAGCCGGAAAAGCCGGTTCAGGGGACTCACGGATGCGGCGTCGCCGCCTATCTCGAATGCGCGCGCGAGCTTCAAGTGCTGCGCGCCATCGGTGTCGTGCCAGACTTCGAATATCCCCGGTCGGGCAAGGAGAACTGCGACACCATGCTGGCCTATGCTCATCGCCATCTGCCGGAAGGCGATTGGTTTTTCATTTCGAACCAGGCAGCACGTTCTCGGAAAGAAGACTGCGTCTTCCGAAGTTTCGGGCGACAGCCCGAGTTGTGGGATCCCGTGACCGGCGAGCGTCGCGATTTGCCCGTCTTCCAAGAGCACGCGGGCCGCACGACGGTGCCGCTGGAGTTTGCGGCTGGTCAGTCGTATTTCGTCGTCTTCAAAAAATCTTCAAGACGAAAACCGGCTCGACAGAACCGTGAGAACTTCGCGCCGCTCAAGACGTTCACTGAGTTGACCGGCGACTGGCAGGTGACGTTCGATCCAAAGTGGGGCGGCCCCAGCGAACCCGTGATCTTCCCGAAGCTTGGCGATTGGGCGGAGCAACCCGACGAGGCGATCAAGTTCTATTCTGGAACAGCAATCTACCGCAAGACCTTCGAGCTGCCGACCGGCCGTGGCTCCTCGCCACTTTTCCTCGATTTGGGCAAGGTCAAAGACGTGGCCGAGGTCCGGTTGAATGGGCGGACGTTGGGCACAGTGTGGTGCGAGCCGCGGCGAATCGAGATTACCAGCGCCGCCCGCGTTGGCACAAACGAGCTGTCGGTGCTGGTCGCCAACCAGTGGGTCAACCGCCTCATCGGCGACTCCCGGTTACCGGCGGAAAAGCGGTTCACGTGGACGACGTGGAACCCTTACAAACCCGATTCGACCTTGCTCCCCTCAGGTTTGCTCGGGCCAGTGGAACTGAAAGCAGCCGAGTAAGCTGCGCGGACGATGTAAGCCTGAATCGATGAACTCCCCGCAAGTCACGCCGCGCGCAGAAAGCAGCCGAATTGACCATCAAATCGGCCAGAAAATCCAATCAAAAGGCCAGCGCGTCCATTGTGGGTAACCTGCTGTCTGCTAGCGTAAGGCGATGCAAACCCAGAGGCGAGCACACAGGCTCCGAGAGCACGACCGCAGTCCGGACCGCCAACCGACTGCCCGGCCCAGCCAATTCGCAAATCGCAACACGCCGCCGTTACGCGTGGGTCTCTTCGGGATCGGCCTCGACGCTTATTGGCCACAGTTCAAAGGACTGAGGCAGCGGTTGGAGGGTTATCTCCAAGAGGTGCATCGGAAGCTGGGCCGCCCCGGCGTCGAGGTGGTGGACTTGGGCTTGATTGACACTCCCCCGAAGGCGTTTGCCGCGGGGCATGCTTTTCGGCAGGCCGACGTGGATCTCGTCTTCCTTCACGTCACCACCTACGCGCTGTCGTCCACCGTGCTGCCCGTGGTGCAGCGGGCCAAGGTGCCGGTGATCATCCTGAATCTCTCGCCCGTACCGGCGATTGATTATGCCGCTTTCAACCAGATGGGCGACCGCACGGCGATGACGGGCGAGTGGCTGGCCCATTGCGCGGCTTGCCCCGTGCCCGAGATCGCCAACGTCTTCAACCGCGCCCGTGTCAGCTTCCACCAGATCACCGGGCAGTTGCACGACGACCCGCTGGCGTGGGACGAGGTGGACGCATGGATCGAGTCCGCGCGAGTGGCAAACGTCATGTTCCACAACCGTCTCGGCGTGATGGGCCACTACTACGGCGGCATGCTGGACATCTATTCCGATCTGACCCAGCAATGCGCGAACTTTGGCGGGCACATCGAAATCACCGAGGTGGACGAACTGGCAGCGCTGCGGCGCGAAGTCACCGCCAGCCAGATCAAGCGGCGTGTGGCTGAATTTCATCGGGCGTTCGACGTGCAGGCGGATTGTGCGGCAGCGGAACTGGAGCGCGCCGCCCGCACGTCCGTGGCGCTCGACCGGCTGGTGAAGGAACACGACCTGGGCTCGATGGCCTACTACTACATGGGTACCGGCAACGCCGAGAACGAAGACGCGATCAGCTCGATCATTTTGGGCAACTCGCTGCTCACGGCGCGCGGCGTGCCGGTGGCGGGCGAGTTCGAGGTCAAGAACGCTCAGGCGATGAAGATCATGGACAGCTTCGGCGCGGGCGGCTCGTTCACGGAATACTATGCGATGGATTGGAACGCCGACGTGGTGCTCATGGGGCACGACGGACCAGGGCACATCGCCATCGCCGAGGGCAAGACCAAAGTGCGTCCGCTCCGCGTCTATCACGGCAAGGTGGGCCGCGGGCTTTCGGTGGAAATGAGCGTGAAGCACGGCCCGGTGACGTTGCTCAGCGTAGTGCAAACCGTGGACGGGCGGCTGGAGTTGCTGGTGGCGGAGGGCGAATCCGTGCCCGGGCCGATTCTGGAAATCGGGAACACGAACAGCCGCTACAAGTTCAGCATCGGCGCGCGTGCATTCGTGAATAACTGGAACCTCCATGGGCCTGCGCATCATTGTGCCGTAGGCGTCGGCCACATCGCCCACAAGATTGAGAAACTTGGAGCGCTGCTGAACTTGAAGGTCCAGCGGGTGTGTTGAGCCGCCGCCACGGAGCAGAGGGTTACGGCGAGCGGAGTCGGTAGAAGCGACCGGGATGGTTCTTCCAGTCTGGATCGCTGAAATACCACAAGTCAGCAGCAAGCGTGTTTGTTTGCAGTGGTGTCCAAACTGGATTCGCCAAGCTCGTGCCAGCCTCAACAACCACGGTTTGGCCGCTGGCCCAGTCGATGTTGAAGCCAAATCGGTTTGTCCGCAGACCAAAGCCAGGATCGGCGTTTTGGACGTGTGGCAACCAGAGCGCGGTCGGACGCCCACCAAGAGACGCGCCCCAGCCGGTGGTCCCCGGCAGATAATAGACGATCGTATCATTGTCGCCGGAAAAAGCGGAGGGGGCCACAAATGGGCGGTTGCCCCTGAAAAGCACAGACGTCAACCGAGCGCAACTCGCAAACACGTCGTTCCCGATGCTAGTGAGGCTCTTGGGTATCCTGACGCTGGTCAAGCCGGTGGAGGCGTGGAAGGAATAGCTGTAGATAGACCTGACGCCGTCGGGCAGATTATAGTCTCCGGCTTTGCCTCGCGGGAAGTAGAGGAGCGTGGTTTGGCCTTTGTTGAACAAGACCCCTTCCACATCGCTATAGACAGAATTGAACTCACCCACCGATATAGCTTTCAGTTCCGGGCAGTCGAAGAACGCCGTGAACCCGATGTTGGTGACGCTGTCGGGAATCGTGACGCTGGTCAGGTCAGTACAGTGTCGGAACGCATTGTCGCCGATTTCTTGGACCCCATTGCTGATCGTGACGCTGATCAGACTCGCGCAAGAATCGAATGCAGAATACCCAATGCTGATGACGCCAGTAGGGATGACAACGGTGGTCAGGCTGGCGCAAGCCGCGAAGGTCGAATCTTGTATGCTGGTGAGGTTGTTGCCTATCGTAACATTGGTCAGATGAGTGCAGTGGGAGAACGCGGCACGACCGATGTTGGTGACGCTGTCAGGGATTGTCACGCCAGTCAGGTGGGTGCAGTCCTGGAACGCCCCCTCGCCAATGCTGGCGACGGTCTTCGGAATCACAATGCTGGCGAGGCTGGAACAGCCTGCGAAGGTCCAGTCCTCGATACCGACTAAGTTACCAGGCAGTGTCAGGTTGGTGATACTGGAACAGGAGTAACACGCCGTTCTACCAATACTCGCCACGGAGTCCGGCACGGTCAGAGTGGTCAACTCGTGGCAATAGTAGAAAGCCCCCTCCCCAACTCGAACCACACTCGCAGGAATGCCGACATTGCGTAGCTGTTCACACCCCGCGAACGCCCCATCGCCGATGTTGGTAATGGTGTTGGGGATGGCGACGCCTGTCAGCTCGAAACAGGAAGAGAACGCGTCCGCCCCGATGTTTGCGACTCCGTCGGGAATGCTGTAATCGCCTCTCCCGCCCCCCGGAAACTGGAGCAGGGTGGTCATTTCCTTGTCGAAAAGGACTCCATCCACACTGGCATAGGCGGGATTGAGGGGATCCGCCATAAGAGAGGCCAGACTGGAGCAGAAGCCGAACGCCAAGTACCCGATGTTGGTTACGCTCGCCGGGATGATGACATTGGTCAGGCTGTGGCACGACTGAAACGCCCTCTCTCCAATGCTGAGTAGGCCGTCACCCAGCCTGACATCAGACAGATACCAACACGCAAAGAAGACCGAATCGCCGATTCGGACGACACCTCCGGGGATGGCAACCGCCGTCAAATCCATGCACTCCGCAAATGCGAAATCGCCAATATCCATCACACTGCTGGGAATGGAGATCTCAGTAAGCGACGTACAACTCTGGAAGGCCGAGTCTCCAATTCGCGCCAAGCCACTCGGAATGAAGATATTGGTCAGCCCCACGCAGGACGCAAAGGCGGCGGCGCCAATGTTCGTCACGCTGTCTGGCAGCGTGAGTGCAGTCAGACTTGTGCAGCCTAAGAACGTCTCATCGGCGATATCGGTCAACCCCTCGGGAAGGGCAACGTCGTTCAGCCGCATACACGCAAGGAAGGCTCCGCTGCCGAGTTCGGCAACGGTGCCGGGAATGATCACGCTGGTGAGGTAGCGGCAGTCCCCAAATGCCTGGTCGCCGATGCGGGTCAGGCCGAGGGGAAGCGTAACATCGCCAAGCGCGGTGCAGGAAGAGAAGGCGCCGCCGCCGATGTCCGTAACACCACCGGGAACGACAATGCTCTGCAAAGCGCTACAGCCGGAAAACGTGAACGGCTCAATACGAGACATGTACGGCGGAAGTGTGATACTGCTGAGACTGGCGCATCGCGAAAACGCGCTTTCCTGAATGTTCGTGACGCTCTCGGGCAGCGTGACGTCGGTAAGATTGACGCAGCTGTAAAACGCCCGTGCCCCGATGGAAACAACGCCAGCAGGAATCGCGACGCTCCTCAAGTTGGAGTTCCAAGCGAAAGCAAAGTCACCAACTGCGGTCACCGGCATGCCAGCAATCGTCTGCGGGACGGTCAGCGCCCCGCCAGAACCGGTGTATCGTAGAAGGGTGACGGCACCGTTGGTGGTTGTATAGGTGTAATCTTGATCTTGGGAAAAGACAGACAACCCCAGTGACTGCAACAGCAATCCGACAACAGCAAGCCTGAGCAGAGTGGGTAGCATCATTGGCCAATTGTGTCGCGCACCTGATTGATTCTCGGAAGAGGTCATATCCCTCGAACGTTATCGCCAGTGTGTAAGGCGGTGACTGCGGGTCAAGAAGAGAGTTTAGCTTGCTCCTGCTCACGAAGGAGTGCAACTCCCGCTGCCCGGCGCATCATTGCGCCGTAGGCGTCGGCCACCTCGCCCACAAGATTGAGAAACTTGGAGCGCTCCTGAATCTGAGAGTGCAACGGATATGCTGATCGGCGAGCAACCCCCTCCACACAACGCAGCGGCTGTCATGCCTTGCTTCGTAAGCTGCGAGAGAAGCCTGACAGGGATCAAGTCGGGTTGAGTTAAAGGGAATTGCGCGCTGCAGCCCAAGGTGCTGATTCGGCGTGAGCATTACCAGAGCGGGCGGCGGCGGAACGGGCGCGAATACGTTGACTCAAATTCGAAACTGTCGAAACAACGAACATAAGGCCGGCGGCAGAACTTGAGGATCAGTCTCGGCATTGCGGCGGTATTAACGCGCTGATCGCCCTCTCCGATTTCGCATGGTCTAAGAGCTGTCTCCGATCGCGAGGCTATCATCGCAAAGCCGCCCCGCGTTTCTCGAACTGGTCGGCGGTTCATCCACTCAGGGAGAAGCTCATTCGCAAACCGAGGTGCCGCACTGGGGTGCTGCTGGCGCGGCCGTAAGTGATCCGTCTTTCGTGTGATCAGCCCTGCCGCCAGTTGCTTCAGTCCTCATCGCGACGCCAGCCCAACGCCTGCGAACAACTCCTTGTCCCCTTGCCTGTCAGGCCAGCACAAGACCCTCAATAAACCACCAATGGCCGCCGGAGTTTGAGGAAACTGACGTGGCGCTTCGCACGGAGAACGGCCCGCCGCCTGGCGGGCCGCCCCTGTTTTCAGATTTGGATCGAGGATCTCAAGGCGTTGCAGCCAGCGCCGCGGCCGCATTCACCAACCCCTTCCCCGTGGCGTCAGCGCCCCAGCAATACTCGGTGGCTGTGGTTCCGTCCGAGTTCAGCACCGTGCGGCAACCCGGAGCGAGAGGAATGGCCGACCCTTCGAGAATCGTCTCAGCCTCCGCTGCGGTAAGCGCCGGATTCTTCTGTATCATCAAAGCCACAATACCAGCCACGTGCGGGCTGGCCATCGAAGTGCCGCCGAGGAAGTAGTATGAGAGTTGACCGCTGTTGACTTGGTAAGGACCGAGAACCCACGAGCCCGGCGCCGCCACATCGAGGTCTTGCGCCGTAGAAAGCGAACGGCTGGAGAAGTCGGTGATGTAGTAATCAGCCGCAGCAGTCGGTTCATTGCCAGCGCTGCCGAGCCACCAATAGCGGGATGTCCATTCACCAGTCCACCCACTCGCCGCGACGGAAATGACTGGCGCGTAAGCCCCCGGATAGCCCATGCCGCTAGTCCCCTCGTTGCCCGCTGAGGCCACGATGATCACGCCCGCCGCAATGGCTTTGTCAATCGCGGCCTTTTCCATCTCATCAAGGCCAGAGCCACCCAGACTCATGTTGATGACGACGGGAGAATCTGCCAGTGGTCCGGTTTTCAAGTCGGCTACGTAAGTGATGCCGCGCGCAATGACCGAAGACCAGCCGCTGCCGTTCTGGTTCAGGACCTTGACCGGAATGATGTTCGCCAAAGGTGCAACACCATTGATCGGATTCACTCCGAATTGGTAGCCAAGGATTGTACTGGTCACATGCGTGCCGTGAGAGTTCTGATCGTGTTCCCACTTGTTTGGCTGTTCGGAGATGTTGCCATTCTCACCGCCGCCGCCGCCAAAGGATCGAGCGTATGTCGCAGCGATTCTCTCTTGCGGGAAGTACTGCCGCCACGAATCCACCAAGCCGGTGTCCAACACCGCGACATACACCCCTGCTCCGTCGTAATCAACTTGGCGATCATTGAGACCAAAGTGGGTGAGATTGATCGCAGCGAGGTTCCAAGTGCTCAAACCGTTCACAAAGTCAGCAGCCAATACACCGTCCACCGGCGCCCCGTTGCGTTCGGCATCGGGATTGGCGGCCGCGACAAAGGGCAGCGCCTGCAAGAGCGGCAGCTTGTCGGTCGTGGTCTGCAATGTCACGGCACGGATTCCGGGGACAACGTCGCGCACCTTGCCATATCTGGCCAGCTGCGCCAGGGCCGGCTGGGTGATATCCGCTTTGAGCACGACATTGACGCCGAGTGTGCGGTTATTTGGAGCGGGGGCTTTTGACGAAGCCGCGAGGGCACTAACCGCAAGCGACAGGACCACCGGTGCGATGAGCAGTTCTCTTTTCATGGTCTTCCATTTTCCTGGTCGATGGACTCCCCCGCCCTCATGCATTTGTTGCACGAGAATACGCGAAGCGCGGGCGTCCAAAGGCACAGTCGACATTACTTCTGGGACGAGCGCATTAGAGGCAAATCTCATTACACCGGTCAAGCAGCAAAGCCATCAGGAGTGCGAAAGACAGTCCCGGCCAAGAGGAGCGCGCGCCCGGTCCGCGGGCGCAGCGACAAGATCTGGCAACCACAGCGCGACCTGCAGCCCATGAGTTGGCTTCCCCGGGCGGCGGACAAGGTCAGTCCGCGGTCCGATTCCACAGGTTTGTGTAAGGATTCTGTTCGGGGAGGACCGCCACTTCAAGCGGCACCTAGCCGTCGGCATTGATTCGCACAGGAAGTCTCGGGATCGTCTCACCGAAGGCCACGGTTCGCGGCGCAATCCGGTTTCGCAGCCAGCCCGTTTGCTTAGGAAATCGGCCCGGTTTTCAGGGCCGGGGCTTGACGCTCAAAAAGGCTGCGCGCAAAGTCGCCCCCATGGTCACGGGCGAAATGCAATCGGGCGATCGGGCGACGTCACGCTCGAGGGGTGTCATGGAGAGCAAGCCGAGTAGAGCATCCCGAATTCTCGGCATGGACCGCCGGCTCTTCGTTCGACCGAGCCGTATTGATGGCCGCGGACTATTCGCGGCGGCAAACCTCCCCGCACGAAGGAAGCTCGGCGAACTCTCCGGCGTTTTGGTTCGGCTGCCCCACGCTCGGACTCGTGTGGCCGCCTCTCAGCGGATATACCTTATCGAACTCAGCCGGCGTTACGCGCTGGATTGTTCCGCAGGCAATGTCTTCAAGCACCTCAACCATTCTTGCCAGCCGAACTGTTACCTCCGGGTGTTTCGGAAGCGCGTGGAAGTTTACACGTTGCGGCACGTCCGGGTTGGCACAGAACTCACGGTGGACTATGGCCTCACGCCCCACCGAAACGGCATGCAGTGCCACTGCGGCACGCCCCGGTGCCGGGGAACGCTCTGAGCGGCAAGCGGGAGCATGGCGAATGGCACCGCGACCTGCACCCGCACCGCAGCCGCGATTGCCGCTGGGTCCGCATTGATTCGCCGCACCAGGGCGGCCAGCAGATGCACCTGATTGACGTGGCAAAGCTGCTGAAGTCATAAGCCGACTCAAGCACGCCGGGGCTGCACCAACCGCTGATAGGTGTCAGCGCCAGCTACTGCGACAGTGCGGGGCGAGTTGCCAACCGGTAAACGCCGCCGGCGATGACGGCAACGCCAAGTACACCCAGAATGAGGGCTGGCCCGGATTTCTGCAGTCCCGAGCGCATCACGATGATCGTCAGGATCGTCAGATACCAAAGACCGACTCCAATGCCTAACATCCAGAACCAGCGCGGAAATCCCGGCCCCCAGATGGCCATTGCCCAGCCCACCAAATAGGGCAGGATGAGCAAGCCCCACCACATGGAAAGACCAGACTTCCCTCCAAAACCTCCGACGCTGCTCAGCGCCCACATGGCCCCCACGCCGAACGCAATCAGCACGAAGACCCATGTGCGATACGCAATCAACCGACGTTCGCCCCGGCCGAGAAAAGTGCCGAGGGCGACCAAGCCGCTGCCGATCAAGATGGCAATCGAGCCTTCCAATGGATCCAGCGCACCGACCAGCATGGCGATGCTGCCAACCGTGACGAGAATGCGTAACCAAAGTGCAGGTTTGTTCGAGGTCGTGTTCACGGGCATACGATTACCATTTTCCGGAGCAAATGGAGTAATTGATTTTTTGACTCCCGGAATGGAACCAAACGATTGGAACTCAAACCGGCAGTCCCAGCGCGTGTATCACCCCAGCTTTCATTTCAAAGGGCGATTTCCACGTGCTGTGCCCGGCAGGCGGAGCTGTAAGAAATCCGCACGCTACGGCGGGCGGGAAACCACTGGAGCGTCGCCGTGGTGTTGAAGTAACCCGTGTGGACACATGGGGAAGCTCCGTCAGGCAGGCCTGTGGGACCGTGATCGGCCATGATCGCCGCCAGTTCATCCAGGCCGATGATGTTTTGTTTCCGAACGAGTTCCTCAATCCGCCGGGCGCGATCCACGTGCGGCTGCAGGACGGATCCACCGCGAAGGGGCGTTGGTGCTTTCTCCGAGTATACGGCTGCATCCGACGCTTGAACCGCACGAGTCTCAGGACAATGGCAGACATTGGTGATGAGCAGCCAGTCTTCACCTGGGGCCGGGCGGCGGACGGCTGCGCGCGTGTTGGAGAGTTCCACCGACGCCAAATCTCCAGAAGCATCTGCCAGCATGAGTATGGCCGCTCCCCAACGTGGTCTCGTCGTAAACCAGCGGACCGCCTCATCCACGGTTGCACATGCGGCCAGGGCATCTGCGATCCACATGCTGATCAGCGGACTGGGGATGCCCGGGTCGGTCACGAACGCGTAGTTGATGGTGATGGCCAGCCCCTTTTCGTTCACGCCATCGAGCGTCCCGGCCTGTGGTGCCACCAGGAAATCGAGGGAACGAAAGCCATTCCGCGGCTGGCTTACGCGCAACGTGTAGAAGGGCTGGAACAGCGGAAGATAGTCGAAGTTCCTGGCAATTACCGGTTCGCCACCTCCCGAACGTGAACCACGAACGGCCAGGGCGGAGCACGCGCCGATGGGCGGAATGACCGTTCGCCCCTCCACCGAACCAATGAACGCCTCCATGGCATTCATGAGGCAGAGACTGCGCAGGGCCAAGCCTGCCCCCTCTGCAATTCCCTGCAGTCGAGCCAGCATGGCCGGATTGGACTGCCGCAGGGCTGCCGCAAAGGGCTTCTCCGATTTGTGTTCAGCGAGTCTCAGGAAGAGCGGATAGGGCAGCCACGCGGGCTGCTGCAGACGGAGTGCCTCCAATCTTGTCAGGCTTTGGTACGTTCCGCGGACCTTTTGCCTCAGCTCTGTCCCTTGAGCCATCCCCATCTCATACGCGCTGCCGCCGCACCGGCATTCGACGCGAGGAATCGCGATGGGCTCAGACGTTGGAGAACTGGTTGCCATGGAGTCTGAAGTCTGGTGTCGTCGAGAGCGCGGAAGATCAAGTTGCGGACGTACAGGGACCTTTCGGCTTCTGGGAGCGTTTGCGGCAAATCAGAAACGCCACTGTAGCCATCAGGATGGGGAGGAGGCTCAGACCTAGAACACCGAACTGAAACAGCGTGCGAGGCGAACCGAGGCCAAAGACAAACCATCCCGCTAGCGCCACGGGTATGATTCCAATGGGACAAGCAACGCCTGCAAGAATGCGAACCGCGGTCACCGCCCGCCGCATGAGGGCCAGCGCCAGGGCAACCAATGAGAACACGCCGGACACGCTGGCAGTAACGAGCCAGATATGGGCCAAGATCCCCAGAAGGGCGAGACCGTTTGCGAACAGCGGTTGAAAGGAAGTGTTCACGGTGCACCGATGCTCCGACCTACGAGTTCGTCACGCGTGCTTTTTTGGATGAGCCCAACTCCAACAGCAGAGACCGATCCACCACAAGAGAAAGAACTCCAGAAAACCGGTCATTAGAAATGCCGCACGGCTCCCCAGACTTTCTCCGAGGAGTTCTGCGGGGAGAAGGAGGTAAAACGGAATCAGACCGAAACCACGCGGTAGCCCCATTAGCGCATGGATTTGTTGGCAAGCAAAGAACAGGAGCGCGAACGTCACGGCGGCGGCGCCGGCGGCGATAAGGATTCTCTTGGTCGTAGTCATAGGTAAGAAACAGGAAGTTGCGATGTTGAAGTGAAACACCAGCCGGGTTTAGCCTCGCCGAGCATCGCGGCGACGCTACCGCCCGTGACAAGAACACGCGGCGACAGTGCTCGTGTGTTCGGAAGCGGCGCTGTATTCATGCACGCAGGATTACCACTTCCCGGGGCGAAGGCGGTAATTGATATTTTAACTCGCAGAATGGAACCGAACGATGAAGCCTTGAATCACCCCGCCTCATCGCTGTTGTCCATCAGCCGTACGATCTTCCAGTCCCCACGCTCCCGCTTCACGATGAACAGCGACTTGCCCTTGCTTCGGATCGGCTTGCCTCCCGCTTCCGGCGTGGCGGTCAGCGCGTAAGTGGACCAGAAGTAGCCCCAATCACCCGACACCTCGATCTCCATCAACTTGCCCCGGCTCTTGATGGCGACCTCCTTGAGCACGGCTTGGTAGAGCGGGCGGATGGCGTCCTTGCCCACGATGGCCGGCTGGCCTTGAGGCATTAGCACGGGATCGTCGGCGTAAAGGGATAGCAAGGCGTCGGCGTCGCCAGCGAGCCAGCCCGCACGCCATTTGGCCGCCAGCCGCTTGATCGCGCGAATGTCGCCGCTCCGCTTGCTCGTGGTGTTCCGCTCTGTCTTCATGATCAGCCGAGTCCAAGGGACGAAGTCAGCGGCGAACGATCTGGTCGTCGTTGGCTTGTGGTTACGAGCGACAATAGACCGGTGGCAGGGCCGGGCAAGTGCAAAGGTGTGCGATTGGGGATGGCGGCCAGTTCGAAAGGGGTAGCGCAGATTGGCAATCTGCTGTTTCGCCGACTGGTAGTCGGCAGGAGAGGAATCCGCCGCCTGCTGGCTTGTGGCTTCCGCAGGTTGCCAACCTGCGAGGCGGCAGACTCCCAGTCTGCGCTACGCTCCCAAGACTGACCGCCACTTCCAGTCACCCTCAAGCGCAAAGTGTTGCCTTGGGCCAGGCAACCGTCACCGATTACTCGTAACGCAACGCTTCAATCGGATCGAGATTAGCGGCTTTAAGGGCGGGAAAGAAACCGAAGACGACGCCGATGATGGCGCTAACCGAAAAGGCCAGCAGCACCGACTCGGTGGAGATGAGTGTCGGGAAGCCGGCGAACTTGGTGAGCAATGGCGCGAGCCAGTAACCCGTCAGAATCCCGAGCGCGCCACCGACCACGCTGAGGAGCACGGCCTCGATCAGAAATTGGCGGAGCACGTCCTGTGCGCGTGCGCCGACGGCCAGGCGGATGCCGATCTCCCGGGTGCGCTCGGTGACGCTGACGAGCATGATGTTCATGATGCCGATGCCGCCCACCA